>JAEELX010000090.1 GCA_016282955.1 Paludibacteraceae bacterium
GACGGTAGTATCGTGGACGTGGAAGCAGTGCGTTCGTCAGGCGATAGTTCGTTGGATAAAGAAGCCATTCGCGTGGTGAAGAGTATGCCGAAATGGTCGCCTGGTAAGCAACGTGGTAAAGCCGTGCGTTGTAAATATACCGTGCCGGTGGTGTTCCGTTTGCAATAAAAGGATATTTTGCTTCTAAAAAACATCCAATGCTTTTTTAGGTTGGGATTGATTCGTTTTTGATACCGAAATGCCTGTCGCTTAGCAGAGTGTACTCTTTTTATGTTTTTTATCAAACGTGTGCTGGAAGGCAGTTTAGGGGGAAACGTGATAATTCATAAGTAAGGAAATGAGCGAAGTAAATATGAATTATGAAGGTGAAGATAATTTGGAGTTAATGAAATTGGCTCAAAATTATAACAAATCCTTAGTTGCTTTGATTGTAAAAAATAAGCCACCAAAAGCAAAAGATATTTTGGATTTTGGTTCGGGCGATGGATGGTTTGCACGTGAGGTTGCAGCAAGTTTGAAGCAAGAGGTGATATGCGTAGAACCCGCACAAAATATGCTTAAGTATTACGAAAAACCTCCTTTGACTTCCTTAGAGCAGTGCGAGACGCAAAGTGTGGATTTTGTTTATTCGTTGAATGTTTTAGAGCATATTGAGGATGACGCAAGGATTATAGACGAGTTTTATCGGGTGTTGAGAAAAAATGGAGAGTTGTTGCTTTATTTACCAGCCTTCCCTTGTTTGTATTCTTCTATGGATAAGCATGTCGGACATTATAGACGTTATAAGCGTTCGGATGTGAAACGACTCTTTGATACTGCCAAGTGGCAGGTTGAAAAGATTTGCTATGCTGACTCTTTGGGCTGGTTTGCAAGTCTTGTTTTTAAATTCAGTGGGAATGATAGTGGGGTGCCGTCTGTTCGGATGCTCAAACTATATGATAGCGTTTTTTATCCGATTAGTTTAGGCTTAGATAAATTGTTTGGAAAGTTTCTTGGTAAAAATATTGTTATCAGGATGATGAAGGAAGGGGAAGAATGAAGTATCGATTGTGCGAATGGGTTGAATAAACAAAATAATTGACCACATTCGCTTTTTTTATTGTTTGAAGTTATGGCATTAAAATGTGGTATTGTTGGACTCCCTAATGTGGGCAAATCAACGTTATTTAATTGTCTTAGTAGTGCAAAAGCCCAAGCGGCAAATTTCCCTTTTTGCACCATTGAACCCAATGTCGGTACGATAATCGTTCCCGATGAACGCCTCAATAAGTTGCAGGAACTGTGTCATCCCGGGCGAGGCGTTATCCCAACCACGATTGAGATTGTGGATATTGCGGGACTTGTTAAAGGAGCAAGCAACGGCGAAGGTCTGGGCAATAAGTTCTTGGCGAATATCCGCGAAACCGATGCGATTATTCATGTCTTACGGTGCTTTGATGACGATAATATCACCCACGTGGACGGCAGCATTGACCCTTTGCGTGATAAGGAAATTATTGATACGGAGTTGCAGTTGAAGGATTTGGAAACGATCGATTCGCGTATCACAAAAACCGAAAAACAAGCCAAAGCGGGTGGCGATAAAACAGCCAAAATAGCGTTGGATTTACTAAATCGCTACAAAGACGCTCTCTCGCAAGGTAAATCGGCACGGACGGTTGCGTTGGACAACAAGGAAGAGATGGCGATTGCGAAGGAGTTCTTTTTGCTCACCAACAAGCCCATTCTTTATGTGTGCAATGTGGACGAGAACTCGGCTGTGAACGGCAACAAGTATGTGGAACGCGTGCGGGAAGCCATCAAAGACGAGCAAGCCGAGATAATCATCGTTGCGGCTAAAATTGAGAGCGAGATTGCCGAATTAGAAACTGCTGAAGAGCGTCAACTCTTTTTGCAAGAGATTGGACTGCAAGAGTCGGGCTTAAATCGGCTGATTCATTCGGCGTATCATCTGCTCAACTTGCGAACTTTCCTTACGGCTGGTAGCGACGAGGTGCGTGCGTGGACGTTCAAGGCGGGTAGCAAGGCTCCACAATGTGCGGGCGTTATCCATACCGATTTTGAGCGAGGCTTTATTCGTGCCGAAGTGATTAAATACGACGATTTCGTTTCGTTGGGAAGCGAGAGTGCGTGTCGTACAGCAGGAAAAATCCATATTGAAGGCAAAGAATACGAAGTCCAAGACGGCGATATAATGCACTTTTTGTTCAACGTATAACTCTGCTTAGAAACAAAAAGGTTTTGTGAAAAAATCGAGCCGTTTTTGTCTAAAATTTGCAACGTATTTATACGAAAAACTCTTTTTGGGTGCATAAAAGCAACCGTTTAAAACAAAAAACATCGCTACTTTCGCAGTAACGATGCTTTTTTTACACAATTATGATTAAGATTATTTTGTTACGCCATGAGAGTCGAAAGTAACGCTAACTTTGTTGATTTTGTGACTTTTTTTATCCCACTTTTTCCCTTCTTCCATTTTGTATGTAATCTCCTCCACGTTTACACCACCGAAGTATCTAACCGTATTGCTTTGATTTAAGCCCGTGAAATGTTGGATGTCGGATTTCCAAACCTCGTGAGGATAACGTACAATAGCGTAATACTTGTATACCTTGTTTCGCAACACAGGATAGGTAACATTATTATCGGTTTTCAGCGTATCGCTAATGATGCTATCAGCAGTTGTAGTTACTTTGCTTTTAACAGTTTCAACAAGAACAAAATCTTTTCCTTCAAGTTTCAACGCATCAGCATTTAAGTTATCAATAAGCAATGGTAAAGTGATTTTTTTCGTCTTAAGGATCTCAACCGAATCTTTTGTTGGGTCAACTTCAGATTTAAGAATATTGCCATCTTTATCTTTTACTGTTTTTTGCTCAATAGCGATGGTCGTATCTTTGGTACCAGAAATCTCTAACGAATCAAAATCCCAAGTAACATACGAAGTACTAACCCTATTGGCTGCTGTGGTCATCGTGCAGAATAAACTATCATAATCGCCACTACTGAGAAGTACCAAGTATTTATTTCCATCCAATGTTTCAAAGGTGATTTCGCCGTGTTGTTGTGCGAGCCCTTCAACTGTTTTGTTGGTTATTTTCACCCCATTAGGATACTTAAACCCTTGCGAATAGGCAGGTGTGTTAGCTCCGATAGTTTTAATACGATCTTTGTCAAGTTCGATTTTGACAACACCGTTTTCTTTGAGCACAAACGAAGATAGATTATCTTGGTCGTAAGTGAAAATGTACGAAGTATTTTCGTCTATGTTAAATGACGTAACATTACAACCATCATGTTTGAAAACGGCTGGTTTATTTTCGGTTGTTACCGTGTCATAATTGTTCCCCTTTTTTGTAATAGTTTCGCTTGAAATCGCTATATCCCCAGTGAGAGCTGTAAACTGAGCAAAGTCATTGCTCTGCTTGTCATTGGAAGTATAAAGATAAGGAAATTGGAAAAGATAGGTTGTTTTGTTTTCGGCTACGGCATCGGAAACCGTAACGTTAACCTGATTGATGCGATAAAAATATTCGCCCGTAAAATTGTCTTGGCTGTAATCATCATTCTTACAACCAACTACGAAGAGCGAGAGGATTATAAGACTTAAAATTGCCCCCCCCCCCTACTTTTAAACTTTTTTAATAAATTTTTCATGATTTTTAAGATATTTTAAGGTTATACTTGATTTTTTTATGAATTTTTCAGCGTACTTTATTTTTTTGCGAATTTAGTTTGTTTTTTTGAAAAAACACACAAAAACTTTTTTATGCTTTTATTTTTATTCAATTTTATACCTTCGTAAAAAATATCCATCGGCTTATGGTACACAAATACGATTTCTTAATTATAGGTGGTGGCGTGGCTGGAATGAGTTTTGCCTTGAAGGTTGCCAAAACGCAAAAGTATTCCATTGCGTTGTGCGTCAAGACGACTTTGGACGAAACCAACACGTCAAAAGCACAAGGTGGTATCGCTTCGGTTACCAATTTGGCGGTGGATAATTTCGAAAAACATATCCACGATACGATGGTGGCTGGCGATTGGTTGTCAGACCCGCAAGCCGTGCACCAAGTTGTAACGAATGCACCCGAACAAATCAAGGAGTTGATTCAGTGGGGCGTCAGTTTTGATAAAAAAGAGGATAGCTCGTTTGACTTGCATAAAGAGGGTGGGCACTCGGAACATCGGATTTTGCATCATGCCGATGATACCGGTGCAGAAATTCAAAGAGGACTGATGGAATCGGTAAAAAATAACCCTTACATCACCGTTTTGGAAAATCATTTTGCCGTTGAAATCATAACGCAACATCATTTGGGAATTCGTGTAACGCGTAAAACAACCGACATCGAATGTTACGGGGCATATATCTTGGATACTTGTAGCGGTAAAATCGACACTTTTTTGAGTAAAGTTACCTTGATAGCTACCGGTGGAATCGGGGCAATTTATGCTACCACGACCAATCCGAGTGTTGCAACGGGCGATGGAATCGCGATGGTTTATCGGGCAAAAGGAACGGTTTGCGATATGGAGTTTGTGCAGTTTCATCCAACCGCACTTTACAACCCCAAAGAGACGCACCCTGCCTACTTGATCTCGGAAGCTATGCGAGGTTACGGGGCGGTGTTGCGGCTACCCAACGGCGAAGAATTTATGCACAAATACGATGAGCGTTTATCGTTGGCACCGCGAGATATTGTGGCTCGGGCGATTGATAACGAAATGAAGGTACACGGATTGGAGCATGTTTGCTTGGACGTTACCCACAAAAATGCCGATGAAACCAAACGTCATTTCCCCAACATTTACCATAAATGCCTCACTATTGGAGTGGATATAACCAAAGATTTTATTCCGGTGGCACCGTGTGCTCATTATATGTGCGGTGGAATCAAAGTGAACTTGAATGCTCAATCGTCTATCGGACGACTCTATGCAGTGGGGGAATGCTCTTGTACAGGCTTGCACGGCGGAAATCGATTGGCTTCCAATTCGCTCATTGAGGCGGTTGTGTATGCTGAAGCCGCAGCGAAGCATAGTCTTTCAGTGATAGAAAACTACGATTTCAACGATAAAATTCCCGAATGGAACGATGCGGGCATGATGACCAACGAAGAGCAAGTGTTGGTTTCGCAAGATAAGCGTGAGGTCGGTCAAGTGATGTCAACTTACGTTGGAATCGTGCGTTCTGACTTGCGTTTGCATCGTGCGTGGGACCGTTTAGACCTTTTGTACGAAGAAACCGAGAATTTATTCAAACGAGTACGGGCTTCGCGGGATATTTGCGAGTTGCGAAATATGATTAACGTGGGTTATTTGATTACGCGGCAGGCGTTGGAACGGAAAGAATCGCGGGGATTGCATTTCAATATGGATTATCCACCGCAAAAAATAAACACAAATAATGTTTGGTGATTATGGACTTACTTATTGTTATCTTGTTGGTTTTGTTTGGAGCATTTATGTTGGCAATAGAATGCTTCTTGGTGCCAGGTTTCGGCTTGGCAGGTATTTTTGGCGTAGTGAGTAGCATTGGAGGCGTTTGGTATGCGTACGAAAAACTGACTTCCTACTATCCTCATGCGGGACTGATTACGCTGTTGGTTACAATTATTCTTTTTATTGTGATTTTTGTTTTATTTTTGAGAGGTAAAACGCTTAAGAAAATGGAATTGGAAACGACGATTGATTCATCGGTTGATTTGGCTAAACCAGGCAAAAGAATGGATGAATTGACCGAACAAAATAATAAACATTAAATGTAAAATAATATGGAATTTTTTCAACTATCCTTGACGGTTATTCTGATTTTTCTGTTAATCGTCTTTTTCTATTACGTTCCCTTTATGCTGTGGGTGAATGCCCAAGTGAGTGGCGTACATATCTCGTTGGTGCAACTCTTTCTGATGCGGATTCGTAAGGTGCCACCTGCTAAGATTGTGAATTGTATGATTGAGGCACACAAAGCGGGCTTGCACGATGTTACGCGAGACGGTTTAGAGGCACATTATTTGGCAGGAGGTCATATCGCAAACGTGGTGCATGCGTTGGTTTCAGCCAATAAAGCGAGTATAGAGTTATCTTTCCAGATGGCGACGGCGATTGATTTGGCAGGTCGTGATGTGTTTGATGCCGTGCAAATGTCGGTGAATCCACGCGTTATTACTACACCTCCCGTTACAGCGGTGGCAAAAGATGGTATTCAGTTGATTTCGGTGGCACGAGTTACGGTGCGTGCAAACATCAAGCAATTAGTCGGTGGTGCAGGTGAAGATACGGTCTTGGCTCGTGTGGGCGAAGGTATCGTTAGTTCCATCGGTTCGGCAGATAGCCACAAAGCCGTGTTGGAGAACCCCGACAGCATCTCTAAGTTGGTTTTGAGTAAAGGTTTGGATGCAGGAACGGCTTTTGAAATCCTCTCAATTGATATTGCAGATATTGATGTGGGTAAAAACATCGGTGCACAGTTGCAGATGGACCAAGCCGAAGCCGACAAGAACATCGCACAAGCCAAAGCCGAAGAACGTCGTGCAATGGCTATCGCAAGCGAGCAAGAGATGAAAGCTAAAGCCCAAGAAGCACGTGCTAAGGTGATTGAAGCCGAAGCCCTCGTGCCACAAGCCATGGCGGAAGCGTTCCGTTCAGGGAACTTAGGTATTATGGATTACTATCGGATGCAAAACATCCAAGCCGACACGCAAATGCGTGAAACAATTGCTAAACCAACAAAATAATGAAGGTAGCGATTTTACAATATACGGTACACTTGGGAGATATAGAGAAAAACTTGGCTCTATTCTCCCAACGTATTGCCGACTTAGAGGGGAAGGCCGATGTCGTTCTCTTGCCCGAGATGTTTACAACGGGTTTTATTCCAGACGAAAAACTGACGGAGCCTACGGACGGCAAGACAATTCAAACCTTGCAAGCCCTTGCAAACAAACATTCGCTCGCTATTACGGGTTCGTTTATGTGCAAGGATAACGGCAAGTTTTACAATCGGGGATTTTTTATCCAACCCAACCAACCCCCCGAATTTGTGGACAAACATCATTTATATCGGCAGGGTGGTGAAGCCGATTTTTTTACGCCCGGCACTAAACGAGGCGTTTTTGAGTACAAAGGCGTGAAGTTTTTGCTCATTATTTGTTATGACTTGCGGTTCCCCGTATGGAATAGAAACCAGACGGGGCATGATTATGATATAATTTTGGTTACTGCCAACTGGCCACAGATGCGGATTGAGTATTGGGACGTGTTGGTGCAAGCCCGTGCGATTGAGAATCAAAGTTTGGTTTGTGCGGTGAATATCGTGGGCGAAGACATAGTTGGACTGCATTATAATGGGCATTCGGTGGCGTATAATTCGCACCTTGCTCCTGTTGTGCGGTTTGAGGATAACGAAGAAGGGACGAAGATTGCCGAACTGAATGTGGATAAGCTTCATCACTTCCGCGAAGTACTACCTTTATGGAAAGATGCAGACCCCTTCGCATTAGAATAAATCGTTGAAATCGTAGATTTGAGTATGGAGTATAGTTGGAAAATAAATCCGATAAACGAGCAACAAAAAAACGAGGCGTTGCAACTGTCGCAAGCATTAAAAATTGATGCGGTGATGGCACGTATGCTCGTCCAACGCTCCATTACAAATGCACAGCAGGCACAAGATTTTTTCCGACCTTCGTTGGAGAAATTAGTAGACCCGTTTTTGATGAATGATATGGAGCAGGCAGTCGAACGATTGCACGAAGCGATTCTGAAGCACGAAAACATTTTGGTCTATGGCGATTACGATGTGGACGGCATTACGGCAGTGGCTTTGGTGTATCGTTTTTTGTCGAATCTAACGAAAAATCTGCTGTTTTATATCCCCGACCGCTACTCCGAAGGGTATGGTATTTCTTTCCAAGGCATCGACTTTGCACACGAAAAAAAGTGTAGTTTGATTATCGCTTTGGACTGCGGTATCAAGGAAATGAACAAGGTGGAATACGCAACGCAGAAAGGGATTGATTTTATCATTTGCGACCACCATTTGCCCAAAGGCGATATTATCCCGAATGCCGTGGCGGTTTTAGATGCCAAACGCAACGACAACACCTATCCTTTCACCGAACTGTCGGGTTGTGGGGTTGGTTACAAATTTATGTGTGCGTATGCTCTGAAACATAAAATCTCGTTGGAGGCGTTCGATTCGTTGTATGAATTGTTGGCACTTTCGATTGCTGTGGATATTGTGCCGATTGTGAGCGAGAATCGAATTTTGGCGTACTATGGTTTGAAGCAAATCAACGAACATCCGTGTGTTGGGATTCAAAAACTGATCGATTTGTCGGCTTTGAACGGTAAAAATATTGACATTCACGATTTGGGCTTTCGTCTCGGACCGCGAATCAATGCTTCGGGTAGAATCAATTTGGGTATCAAGGCTGTGCATTTGCTCATCACTTCCGATAATGACGAGGCTGTGGCTTATGCCAAAGAGATTGAAGAATACAACACCGAGCGACAGACCTTGCAAAGTTCACTTTACCAAGAGGCGGTTGAACACCTAAAAAATGATGCGAATAACGAGGGAAAAAAAACAACCGTAGTCTATTCACCCGACTGGCATCGGAGCGTTGCGGGCATTGTGGCGTCGAAGTTAACGGAAACTTTTTATCGCCCAACCATCGTTTTGGCTGATTTCAACGACGAACTGATTTCGGGTTCGGCTCGTTCGGTGGGCGACTTCAATATCCACGATGCGATTTGTGCGTGTTCGGATTTGTTGACACATTTTGGTGGGCATCATTTTGCGGCGGGTTTATCGATGAAACGGGAGAATTTGGAACTTTTCCAGCAACGTTTTGAGGAATATGTTCAAACGCATATCAACCAAGAGCAACAAAGCCCGACCATCAACATCGAAATGGAACTGCAACTTTCCGACATTACGCCACGATTTGTGAAATTTTTGTATTGTTTGGAGCCTTGTGGACCCGAAAATCCCGCTCCTTTGTTCGTTACGCGAAACTTGTTGAACTTCAAAAACACTCGTCGAGTAGGCACAAATGGTGAGCATTTACGTGTGGAGTTGACGGACGGACAAAATGTCATTTCGGGTATCGGCTTCGGGATGGGCGATTTTGCGGAGCGGATTTTGAAAGGTGAAAAAATAGACGTGTGTTATGCCGTGCAGGAAAATACGTTCAACGGCAAGACGACCACGCAAATGATGATAAAAGATATTCATTTTAAAAGTTGAAAGATGGAACAAGTAATTCAAGAGCGTGTGCAGACGCGTGGCAGTATTGAGGTGATTTGTGGCAGTATGTTTTCGGGTAAAACAGAGGAATTGATTCGCCGCATCAAACGGGCACAGTTTGCCAAACAAAAAATCGTGATGTTCAAACCAACCATTGATGTGCGGTATTCCGTGAACGATGTCGTTTCGCACGATAAAAAATCGTTTGCGTCTATCCCGGTGGTGCGTGCAAAAGATATGCTCGAATTTACCGATGGAGTCGACGTGGTCGGAATCGATGAAGCACAATTTTTTGACGATGAAATCGTGGAAATCGCACAAATTTTGGCAAACAGCGGAATCCGCGTAATCATCGCTGGTTTGGATATGGATTATTTGGGCAAACCGTTCGGTCCGATGCCAGCGTTGCTTTCGGTTGCCGATGATATTTATAAGGTGCATGCGATTTGCGTTCGTTGCGGAAATTTAGCGTATGTGTCGCACCGTTTGGTTGCATCGGAAAAGCAGGTTTTGTTGGGCGAAGTGGACGCATACGAACCGCTCTGTCGCTCGTGTTTCAATAAGATAAAGAACAAAGAACGCAAAGAAAGCGAAATGAATTTAGATTAAATCGTTACTTATGCCCTTGATTGAGGTTCTTTTGCCAATCCCGCTCGAAAAAACGTACACGTACAATGTGCCAGCGACGCTCCCTGTGCCTAAGCGAGGTATGCGTGTGCTCGTTCCTTTTGGGAGACAAAAAAACATGATTGGGCTCGTTTTCAACGCCGATATTCAGTCGAATTTAAATCCCGATAAAATCAAAGATATTATTTCCGTTCTGGACGATGAAATCGTGGTAACTGAATCGCAGTTTTGGCTTTGGCAATGGATTGCACAGTACTATATTTGTCCGCTTGGCGATGTGATGGATTTTGCGATGCCGAATGGATTATTGAAGAAAAATATAGACGTTGAAACCAATGTTGATTTTATCCAAATTGCCGATGAATACGCCGAAAAAGAAAAAATAGACACCTTGCTTTCGCAGTTGCAAAAAACGGCAAAAAAACAGTATAATCTTTTTCTGTTTTATCTTGCGAATTGCCAAAATTCGGACGGCTCTTATCAGGCGATTGAAAAGAAACAACTCTTGCATGAATCCAACGCAACGATGCCCATTTTGCAATCCTTAATAAACAAAGGCATTTTTACCCTTAAAACAGAATCCAAACTTTACAATAAAATCGTCGAAAAAATCGCAATTCATCGCAAATTAACGCCCCAACAAGAAAAAGCCGTTCAGTTGATTTCAACGTATTTCCAGCAAAATAAACCGACCTTGCTTTTTGGCGTTACTTCCAGCGGAAAAACCGAAGTATACGTCCATTTGATTCAGCAAAAATTGGCAGAAAACAAAAACGTGTTGTATTTGGTGCCCGAGATTGCTCTGACGACACAGCTGCAGGAGCGTTTGCAAAGCGTTTTTCCGAATCGTGTTTTGGCGTTTCATTCGCGGTGTTCGGATAGCGAAAAGGTGCGGATTTATCGGACACTTTTGCAAAGCGACCAATCGTATCTCGTGCTTGGCGTTCGGAGTAGCGTTTTTCTCCCATTTCAACGGTTGGGTTTGATTATTGTGGACGAAGAACAGGACGATTCCTACAAGCAGCAAGACCCTGCTCCGCGTTACAATGCACGCACGGTAGCGGTGATGCTCGCCAAACGGCACAATGCCAACATCTTGTTGGGAACGGCGACCCCGTCTATCGAGACCTATCATTTGGCACAAAGCGAAAAATATGGACTCGTCAAAATGACGGAAAGATACCAATCCATCGCGATGCCAAAGATAAAAATCGTCGATTTGACCGAACAATATCACCGCAAAACGATGCAAGGTCATTTCTCGGATTTTCTGATTGAGCGAATGCAAGCGGAGTTGGCAAAAGGCAAGCAAATCATTCTTTTCCAAAATCGGCGAGGCTATTCGCCTTCGTTGCTTTGCAAAACCTGTGGCTATGTGCCCAAATGCCCGAACTGCGATGTGAATTTGACGTACCATAAAAATAGTCGCCAACTGCACTGCCATTATTGCGGTTATGTTACGCCACAACCTGCCCATTGCCCGAACTGCAAAAATGTTTTGACAGAGCAAGGCTTTGGCACGGAACGCTTGGAGGAAGAAATCGCGACAATTTTCCCAAATGCCCGATTTGAACGGATGGATTTGGACACTACGCGGCGTAAGAATGGGCATAAAAACATCATCAATCGCTTTGCTTCGCACGACATCGATATTTTGATTGGGACGCAGATGATAACGAAAGGCTTGCACTTTGATGGCGTTTCGTTGGTGGGCGTTTTGAATGCCGACAATTTGATGATTATGCCCGATTTTAGAAGCGAAGAGAAGACGTTTCAGGTGTTGGAGCAAGTGGCTGGACGTTGTGGACGGCAGGGCGAACAAGGCGAGGTGATTATCCAAACCTTCCAAAAGACGTTGCCGATTTTCTCCTACTTGGAGCAACACGATTATCTCGGTTTTTACGAAGAACAAATCCAAGCACGGCAACTTTTCCATTATCCCCCGTTCCATCGTATCATTCGCGTAAATATCAAACATTCCAACGAACAAAAATTAGCGGATTTTGCGATGCGAATAGGTATGGTTTTGAAACAAATCTTCGGTAGTCGCTGCACCAATGTGATTGTGCCCACGATACAAAAAGTGAACAAAATGTTCATTCGGCATATCATCATCAAATTGGGTGCGACCGAAAATCTGACTGTGGCGAAAGAGATGCTCAAGAAGGCGACAGACGCTTTGTGCCGCGAAAATAGTAGTATGAATGTATATTTTGATGTAGATCCGATATGAAAAAAACGATTAAAAACAGTATTTTGCTCAATATCCTTGCGTGGATAGCCTTTGTAGTGGCGTTTAGCGGCTTGGCAACCATTTTGTGGCAACTTATTCCGAACCATAATTCGCTGATGGGCATGAAAATTTTGCAACTGCTCCAAACCATTTTTGTGTTGCTTTTGCCAGCGGTGATTTTGGTGTATTATTCTTCCGATGAAAGTATTGCTAACTATTTGTGTATCAACAAGAAACCGATTTTGCGAATGGCATTACTTGCTGTCTTAATAGCTCTCGTCGCACAGCCCTTAATCAACTATCTTTCGTACCTCAACCATCAACTTGAACTGCCCGAAGCCCTCGCCAAGTGGCAACTATGGATTGAGCAACAGGAACAGCAGTTGGAAATGCTCACCGAACGATTTGTACGTGCTGATACGATTGGCGAACTGCTTTTTAATATCGTGCTGATGGCTTTGATGCCCGCAATTGCCGAAGAAGTAACGTTTCGCGGGTGGCTCTTGCGACTTTTCAATAAAAACTCTGCGACTCTTTCGCACCTCTCCATTTGGCTCACGGCAATAATTTTTTCCGCTATCCATCTGCAATTTCTCGGCTTTATTCCGCGAATGTTGCTGGGTGCGTTGCTCGGCTATGCGTTCAAATGGACAAAAAATCTGTGGATTCCGATTTTGATACATTTCACCAACAACTGTTTTGCAGTCATGGCATATTTTATTTGTAACAAAAACGGAATATCAATGGACGCTTTGGAAGAAATCGGCGTTGGGAGTACGGTGTGGATTACGATGTTGAGTTTATTACTTACAAGTGCCTCTATTTACTGGCTTTACAAAGAAACGAATAAAAATAGTTTGGTTTTATAAAAAATAAAGTACCTTTGCACGTTTTTTGGTAAAAAAGTATGGGAAAAACATTAGTCATAGTAGAGTCGCCTGCAAAGGCAAGAACAATAGCTAAGTTTCTTGGCTCTTCTTTTAACGTCCTTTCGTCGCAAGGGCATATCCGCGACATTGAAAGTATTGGGCGAAAAAGTATCGGCATTGACTTTGAAAATAATTACGCTCCGAATTACCAAATTAGTGCAGATAAAAAAGCTATCGTAGATAGGTTGAAAAAAGAGGCAAAAACGGCAGATAAAATTTTGCTCGCAAGTGATGAGGACCGCGAAGGAGAAGCAATCGCGTGGCACCTGAAAGAAGTGCTCGATTTGAACGATAAAAATACACAGCGAATAGTATTCCATGAGATAACAAAGAATGCCATTATCAAAGCCATTGAAACCCCGCGTAACATTGATTATAACTTGGTGAATGCTCAGCAAGCCAGACGTGTGATGGATAGGATTGTGGGCTTTGAACTCTCGCCGGTGTTGTGGAAAAAAGTGGCTACGGGTTTGTCGGCAGGGCGTGTGCAGTCGGTGGCTGTTCGCCTTATCGTGGATAGAGAAAACGAAATCAAGGCGTTTAAGTCGGAGGCAACCTATCGGGTTGTGGCAGATTTGATGGCGAACGATGCGAAGAAGACCGTGATTCATACCGAACTCAACCATCGTTTTGAAACCAAAGAAGAGGCGATGGCGTTTTTGGAGTTGTGCAAACAAAACGATTTCACGATTTCATCGATAACCAAGAAACCCGGCAAACGGACTCCTGCTCCACCTTTTACAACCTCCTCTTTGCAACAAGAAGCGGCACGAAAATTGGGTTTCCCTGTGGCGAAGACGATGCGAATTGCACAACGCTTGTACGAAGACGGAAAAATAACCTATATGCGTACCGACTCGGTGCTGTTGTCCACGTTGGCGTTAGGGTTGGCGAAGGACGAAATCTGCAAGACATTTGGCGAAAACTACTCCAAGCCTCGCCAATATACGACTGTTTCCAAAGGTGCCCAAGAAGCCCACGAGGCGATTCGTCCAACGCAATTACAAAACAACAAAATAGATGGCTCGCGAGATGAGCAACGATTATACGATTTGATTTGGAAACGCACGATGGCATCGCAAATGTCGGATGCAAACATCGAAACAACGAAGTTTGAAATCAACGTAAAAAATAGTCCGTATCAATTCATCGCAAGTGGTGAAATCATAACGTTCGATGGATTCATGAAATTATACGTTCAATCCAAAGACGATGAAATCAACGAAAAAGATGAAAAAGGCTCGATTTTACCGAATCTGAAAGAGAAAGACACCTTGAGTTACGTGGAATGCGTTGCACAGCAATCGTACACGAAAGCACCTGCTCGTTACACCGAAGCCTCGTTGGTGAAAAAAATGGAAGAATTGGGTATCGGGCGACCCTCTACATACGCTACGATTATTGAGACGATTTTATCGCGAAAGTATGTGGAAGAAAAGGACTTGGAAGGCTCGGAACGCACCAACGAATGGGTCGTACTCAAAAGTGGAAAAATAACGACACAACAGAAGAAAGAAAAGATTGGTGCCGAAAAGCATAAACTGTGCCCGACGGATACCGGATTTTTGGTTACAGAATTTTTGATAGAGCATTTCCCAGCCGTGATGAACTACGATTTCACCGCAAAAGAGGAAGCCAACTTTGACGATATTGCCGTTGGAAAAAAACAATGGGTGAAGGTGGTTGACGAGTTTTACAAGCCGTTCCATAAATCTATTGATACGGTGCCGGCAGGTCGTTCGGCAAGTCGCTTATTGGGCAATGACCCCGAAACGAACGAACCGATTTATGTGAAGATTACGCGAATGGGCGTTTGTGTGCAGCGAGGCGAGGCGGATAAGGATAAAAAACCGAAGTTTGTCAATCTCAACGAAGGGCAATCGTATTATTCCATCACCTTGCAAGAGGCGTTGGAATTGTTGGCGGTTTCGTTCCCGTTTGAGTTGGGAAAATATGAGGATAAGGAAATTTTGGTTTGTTCGGGACGTTTTGGACCATTTTTGAATTGTGGTGGAAAGTTTTACACGATTCCCAAGACGATTGACCCACGCCAAATTACGATGGACGAGGCGATTGATTTGATACAGAAAAAGGAGCAGCAAAGCATTCCTATCAAGGATTTTGGGGAAATAAAGGTTTTGAATGGACGGTACGGAGCGTACATCAAATATAACGACGGGAACTACAAAATCCCGAAAGGCACGGTGGTTGAGACGTTGGACGAAAAGCAATGCAAAGCGATAATCGAATCTTCTTCGCCCACGAATCAAAAAACCAAGTTTGTACGCAAGGCAAGACGTGCCGCAACAAAATAGACGATTCCATCGAGAAGTAGCGCAGTTGGTAGCGCACCACGTTCGGGACGTGGGGGTCGGGCGTTCGAGTCGCCTCTTCTCGACAAAAGAAGCGGTTTTGAGATGAATCAAAGCCGCTTTTTGTATAGTTATTACTCGTCAGATTTATTCGGAATTTCACTCCTTGCTTGCTTCACCAACGATGAGCAGAATAATCCATACCCATATAGGAGAGATAAGAAATGACAACAAGATCCAACCAAGTGGGTCGCGATGTCGTTCTTTTGCCATGTTATATGTGATGCGGAAGTATATAAAATAAATCATCACAAAGGCAAAAATAACTAAAAGACACATAAGAGGGACTTCCCATACACTTGAGTCCACTACTAATTGTGATTTTAAGAAGATTGAATTTATCATTTTGTTTTGTACGATTTTAGTTCAAATTTTACTTTGTATTTGCGATCGGGATTGGTTGGTACGGCTTTATTTTTGTAATAAGCATAACTATCTTTATGCCCATATCCTTTCAACTCAAATTCTTTTACTAATCCAGGCTCAATACTAATGTTTTGGGTAAAATCTTGATAATCCAGCATATTTCCATTCATATCATAGTACAACATTCGACCCGTCACAGATGTGATTGTTTTTGTTGTATTATTTTTTAGTGCTACGGTGGCGTTATGTTCTATCCAATCATGCGAGTACTTTGTAAGCGTTATTTCGCCTTGAGGAGTGGCTGTAGATGCCGTTTTTTCTGTGGTAGGTGTTTGACGTTGGGTAGAAACTTTTCCACTATTTTTTAGTTGGTTCACCTCTTGACGTAATTGGTTTACTTCTTGGCGTAACGCATTCCATTCTGCTTTTGATATGCCAAAATCGCTGTTGGATGAATCCGTTTTTTCTTCTACTTTAATTTCATGTTCGGAAGAATCTTCGACACGGACAAGACCTTGTTTGACAAGCAGGGCAATTATAAGGGCTATAATTACAGCAATAAGAAACAATTTGACGATAAAACCGCCTTTCTTTTCATCTTCGTTCATAGTTATTTGTTTTTATTATATTGTACTATGTCGTTATAATAAATTATCATTTGTGGCAAATTCTTTTTCTATCTCTGTCTGATATTCCGTTGGCAACGTCTCGATTATCTCATGATAAAACGCCCGAATGAGCATTTTTTCGGCGGTTGGACGAGCGATACCGCGTTGCAGGAAATAAAATAGCATGTTCTCGTCAAAAGCCCCCGTACTTGCCCCGTGAGAGGCTTGCACATCGTCGGCATAGATTTCCAACTGCGGTTGGGTTTGCACCTTCGCTTGCGGACTTAACAGGATATTTTTGTTCGTCTGCTGAGCCACAATCTTTTGGGCGTTGGGAGCCACGTACACTTTGCCCAGAAACGAAAAACTCGCCGTGTCGGTCAACACATATTTCAGCAACTGCTCCGAATGTCCCCACGGACAGTTATGCAACACGTTGGAAACGAAGTTTATTTGTTGTTTTTGCTGCAAATAACCCATTGCGAAGAGTTGCACTTGACTATTTTTGCCTACCTGTTCGACCACTACGTTGCGGCTCACTTGGACGGCTTGCGGAAAAAGATCGATGAAATGGACACAAATCGACGATTCCTCGTTTTGGACGATGCGGATTTGTTCCTCCGTCGAATTGAGCAACACCACATTTTTCGTCTCGTTTTTGTTAATGATTAGTTCCATTGTTCAAAAAAGCGAATCCTTCATTTTCAATTTTTGTAGCCAACGTCTTGTCGCCCGTCTGGATGATTTTTCCGTCTGCTAAGATATGCACAAAATCGGGTACAATGTACTCCAACAGACGCTGATAGTGCGTAACGATGATGAACGAGTTATCGTCCGTTTTGATTTTATTGATGCCGTTTGCCACGATTCGCAACGCATCAACGTCCAACCCCGAGTCGGTTTCGTCCAAAATCGCCAGTGTGGGTTCGAGCATCGCCATCTGAAAAATCTCGTTGCGTTTTTTCTCGCCACCCGAAAACCCTTCGTTTACCGAACGCTTAACAAATTTACTGTCTAATTCAACGAATGCCCGCTTTTCTTTCATCAGTTTAAGAAAATCACTCGCACTCATTTTTTCTTGCTTCAAATGCTCTCGTTTGGCGTTTATCGCAGCCAGCATAAAATTATTCATCGAAACGCCCGGAATCTCAATGGGGTATTGGAAACTCAAAAAAAGTCCCTCGCGTGCCCGAATCTCCGGTTCCATCGACAATAAATCCTGATTTTTGTACACAATGCTTCCGCTCGTAACTTCGTAGGCAGGATTACCCGTCAGAATCGCTCCCAACGTGGATTTACCCGCACCATTTTGTCCCATGATAGCGTGTACTTCGCCGTAGTTGATGGTCAGGTTTAAGCCCTTCAAAATCTCGGTTCCATTGACGGAAGCGTGCAAATCGGTTATTTTTAATAATTCTTTCATCTTAATTCAAAATAGTATATAAAACGGTTTTGCCAACGGCTTCTAAGGTTTGTTTGTTGATGTTTCGCATGTCGTCTTTTTGCGTGTGCCAATACTCCACGAAACTTTTGGTCGTGTTCGCGTCTTTCATAAACCCTTCGTAATGGATAATATCCACGCACGGAATGTTCGCACGAACGTTGATGTAGTAGTGGTCATCGGTTACAGGATACGCCAATTCATCGATAAAATACTGCGAAAAACCCAACTTTTTTGCGTTGTGCCAAATTTTATCCACATACGGCGAAGCGTACTGCATCGAGAAATACTCTTTTGGGAAAATCGCGTTGTGGTCGCCGACCATATCCAACAAGATACCGTATTGTATCTTGTCTTGGTTGTAATGTGCCCACAGTTGGCTTCCCAAGCACCACGAATCCTCCAAGGGCTGTTCGGTATGGAAGCGAGGTGTTCCCATATCTTCGCAATCAAAAAGGGCGATAAATACATTTTTCTTCGGTTTCATCAGTGAAATCTGCCGAGCCACTTCCAACACAACTCCCACGCCACTTGCTCCGTCGTTCGCACCCAAGATAGGTTCAAAACGGTCTTCGTACTCCTCTTCTTCGTCTGCCCAAGGTCGCGTATCGTAATGGGCACAAAGCAAGATGTTCTCTTTTTGGCTTTCGGTGCCTTCGTAGCGGGCTAAGATGTTGCGGACAGGTTGCATTTTGTTGGCATAATTGTTCACTTCGTCTTCTTGCAGTTCCACTTTCCAGCCCCACGAAGTTAATTTTGCTACCAAATACTTCAAACACTGTTCGTGTGCTTCGGTTTCGGGTACTCGCGGACCGAATGCCACTTGGTCAAAAACGTAAGAAAATGCCGAATCCATCGAGAAATTGACTTCTATTTGCGAAGGAGGTATATTTTTTTTACGAGCATTGCCATTCGCACAACCAATAAAGGCGAATAACAGCACTAAATACAATATATTTTTACTTTTCATCTTAGTGTATATTCAGTTCGCTGACGCTTCGATGTTCTTGGATTGCGGAAATGGTTTGTGCGATGATTTCAGCCACCGAAACGATATGCACTTTGCTACACCGCGAAGCATCAAACGGCACGGTATCGGTGAAAACCAATTTCGTCAATTCCGATGCCTCAATGCGTTCGCACGCTGGACCCGACATGATGCCGTGCGTAACCATCGCCATAACCGACAAAGCACCTTGCTTCATCATCGTTTGAGCCGCTAAACAGAGCGTGCCTGCCGTGTCGGCAATATCGTCCACAATGATCACATTTTTGCCTTTTACATCGCCCAAAATGTTGATTTCACCGACTTGGTTGTACTTCGGACGGCTTTTGTAGCAAATCACCATCGGCATATCTTTGTGGGTGAGTTGATGGATTTTTTTCACAAACGCCGAAGCACGTTTGGAGCCACCGACATCAGGCGAAGCAAAAATGTAATTATCCAAATCATAATCCACGATATAATTCGCCAACTGGTTGGAGGCGTACAGGTTATCCACCGGAATATCAAAAAAAGCCTCGATTTGTTCGGCGTGCAAGTCCACCGTAATGATTCGGTCGGCACCCGCTTTTTGAATGATGTTGGCGACTAATTTTGCTCCGACAGAAACGCGTGGCTTGTCTTTTCGGTCTTGCCGAGCCCATCCGAAGTAAGGAATGATGGCAATGACTTTGTACGCACTCGCCCGTTTCGCTGCATCAATCATGAGCAACAACTCCATGAGGTTATCGCTTGAAGGACGCGTACTTTGGACTAAATACACGGTTTTTCCACGAACCGATTCTTCGTACGACACGGCAAACTCGCCATCGGAGAAACGGTCAATTTTCACTTTACCAAGGCTACAACCAAGGTAGTCGCAGATACGCTGTGCAATGCCTTCGCCTTGCGTACCAGCAAAGATTTTAAAAGGGGTTACTTCCTCTATCATGGTTTTGTTGAAATAAAAAACATTTTCCACAAAGTTACTTTTTTTTCTTTTCTAAACAAAATCGGTTAAGATTTTATATCTTCGTTGCAAAATTATTTTTCCGTTATGACCAACAAAGAGAAATATCGCCAGTTTTGCGAGCAAAATGATGTGCCTGTTTTTATGCAACCGTGGTGGTTGGAAGCCGTGTGTGCAGGGAAGGATTGGGACGTGCTGCTCAGTGAAAATCAAGAAAAAAAAATCCGTGCCGTGATGCCTTTTTTGATACGCGAACGATGGCACGTGAAATATATTGTGATGCCCAAGCAAACGCAAGTGGGAGGTATTTGGGTGAGCGATGACGTGCAAGATACCGTTGAAATGGAGGCTATTTGCACCGAATTTAAGCGAAAAATTGACGAGATGGGCTTGAGTTATTACTATCAACAGTTCCCGATTTATAGTCCGTGCATCCCGATTTTGCAGAAGTTGGGCATGAAAACCGCCAAACGTATCACGTACCGATTGGACGATTTGAGCGACCTGGACGAGGTGATTGACGGCTTTTCCAAAAATAAAAAGCGGCAGTTGGTGAAAGCAGCGGCGTTGAGCGTGGATTATACGATGGAAGCGGAAGAATTTTATCGTTTTCATGTGCAATGTATGGCAGAAAAAGGCAGGCGAATCAGTTATAGTCGCGAGTTTTTCTTGGTGCTGTATCTCAAAGCGATGCGTCAGAACTGCGGACAGATTATTTGCCTCAAAAATACCGAACAAGAAGTGATTGCGGCTGCGTTCGTGGTGTGGGATAAATGGCATTTATACTACTTGATTCCGTGTTTTTCGCAAAAATATAAAAATTCGGGTGCAGGGGCTTTGTTGGCGTTGGAATCGATAAAATTGGCGAAAAAAATGGGACGTTCGTTTGACTTTGAAGGTAGTAACGACCGAAACATTGCCAACCATTACCAGCAGTTTGGCAGCACGCCGACCGTTTATTATGCGGTTTATAAGTACTATAATCCACTGTTTGCGATTGCGTTGCTGATAAATAGAATCCGAAATTGGAAAGTGTGGTGATGCGTTATGTCCTCTTTTTGACCGAATGGTATCCGAATCGCACGGGCGCAATGGCTGGACTTTTTGTGCAAAAACACGCCCAAGCGGTTGTTAGGCAGGGTTGTAAGGTGGTGGTTTTGTATTTTCATCCGATGGCTTCGGGGAAAGGTTGTTGGCAAGATGCAGGTTCGCGTTCGGCTGAGGGAGGTAAGTCGGGCTTTTTACAGCAAGTTATCTCGGAAAACTTTTCGTATGAAATCCACGAGCAAGACGGCTTGACGGAGATTATTTTTTACTATCCTGCGGGTCTTTGGAACTATTTGCTGACGGTGCGATTTGCGTTGAAATCGTTGAAAAACGAATATGGTTTGCCGAGTTGTTGTCAGCTGAATGTGCTCTCCAAAAATGCTTGGATCGCGTATTTTTGGTGGAAAAAGTATGGCGTGCCGTATTTTGTTTTGGAGCATTGGAGCGGTTATTTGCCCCAAAATGGCGATTTTGCGAGGTATAATGCGTTGAAAAAAGGGTGTTATCGCTTTTTGGCAAGGCAGGCGAGATGTGTGGCAACCGTGTCGCAGAGTTTGGAAGAGGCGATGAAAAGGCAGGGCTTCAAGGCACAGCGTTGGGAGCGGATTAACAATGTGGTGGACGATTTCTTTTTTGCGGGCTATACGCCGTGTGTTGGCGAGAAGAAGCGGATTTTGAACGTGAATTGTTTTAACGAAAAGGCGAAAAATATCAAGGGTCTGTTGCGTGGCATCAAGGAGGTGAGTGAAAAACGGAATGATTTTGAGCTGGTTATTGTGGGAACGGGCGAAGATTTTGCGGAGGTGAAAAGTTATTCGCAACAACTTGGATTATCCGATGAAATCGTGCATTTTGTGGGGGAGCAAACTCCGCAACAAGTGTGCGAATGGGTACAAAAAAGTTATTTTTTTACCCTCTTCTCAAACTACGAGACGGCAGGTGTGGTGTTGTGCGAATGTTTGGCAGTTGGTTTACCGATTTTGGCTACCAGAGTGGGAATCGCCCCAGAAATCATCAACGAAGAAAATGGCATTTTGCAGGAAGTTGGGGACGAAAAAGCCCTTGTGCAAAACATGCATTATCTGTTAGACCATTGCGACCGCTACGACCGAGCAAAAATCCGCCAATACGGGGAACCATTTTCGTTTGATTCGGTGGGGAAGCGGTTGGTGGAGGTGTATGGAAAAATAACCCTACCTTCTTCGTTTTAATCCAATCTCAGTGTATAAACTTTGCTCTTTGAAGCCACAATAAATTGTGTTCCTGATTAAATTTTTATTACCTTTGTAAACAAATTGAAGAAAATATGAAAAAGAGTGATCCTTTGTATACTTCCTATCTCAACATATTGAAGGAAGAACTTGTACCCGCGATGGGTTGTACAGAACCGATAAGTCTTGCATACGCTGCGGCAAAAGCCCGAACAACACTCGGCACTATGCCCGATAAGGTGGAAATTGAGGCAAGTAGTAATATAATCAAGAATGTCAAAAGCGTGGTCGTTCCCAATACCGACAAACTAAAAGGACTTAAAGCCTCGGTGGCATCGGGAATAGTAGCGGGTAACCCCGACAAATCATTGGAAGTAATCGCCAATGTTACCCCAGAAGACAAACAAAAAATCAACCAATTCCTTGACAGCACACCCATTACCATCGTACCTCTTGACAAGATTGCTCAGTTGGATATTACCGTACGACTTTATGGCAACGGACACACGGCAGCGGTGAGGATAGCAGGGCATCACACGAATATCGTATCCATACAAAAAGATGGCGAAGAGCTCTTTCATGGTCAAAACGAGAGTACAAACGCCAATATGACCGACCGTAGTTGCCTGCGAGTGGATAAGATTTATGACTTTGTTGAAACTGCCGACATCGAGGATATTAAAGCGGTTGTTGGCGAGCAAATACGATGCAATAAGGCCATTGCCATGGAGGGATTGAAAAACACTTGGGGAGCGAATGTGGGAAGTACGCTGTTACGATATGGCAATGATATACGTCAAAAAGCCAAGGCGTGGGCAGCAGCAGGCAGTGATGCACGTATGAGCGGGTGCGAGATGCCAGTCATAATCAATTCAGGCAGTGGCAATCAGGGAATGACGGCTTGTTTGCCTGTGTTAGCGTATGCCGAAGAATATAACATACCCGAAGAACGTACCTATCGTGCTGTAGCCTTGTCGGACCTAATCACAATCCATCAGAAGACTGGTATCGGACGGCTCTCAGCGTATTGTGGTGCGGTGAGTGCGGGTTGTGCTGCGGGTTGCGGTATTGCCTACTTGCTCAAAAATAACCTGAACGTGATCGAACATACCTTAGTCAATGCACTCGGCATGGCGGCTGGCATTGTGTGTGATGGTGCCAAACCGTCTTGTGCTGGAAAGATAGCGTTAGCTGTGGAGGCAGGCATACTCGGGTTTGAAATGAGCCGACAAGGTGATAATCTGTTAGACGGCGATGGTATCGTTGGTAGTGATGTGGAAGAAACCATTGCTCATATTGGACGAATTGCCCGTAATGGTATGCGTGAAACAGATGCCGAGATCCTCAAAGTGATGGTAGAAGAATCGGGGAAGTAAGAAAAACTTTTTTCTTTGATTTAGCGGGAAATAATTTGCCAGAATACTAATAGATTTTACCTGCCCATAAGTCGGATAAAAATTCCATAACAGGAAAGATTTCTATGTTATCCTTGCGACGACGGTATTTATCAAGCGATACAACCATCAGTCTTGCTTGGGGATAATCTTCTCCAAATGAACGCAAACCACGCAGATGATTATCTTTTATTTCGCTGCTGGACTTGATTTCGATACCTACTTGTGCCTCTCCGAGCACGACATCAATCTCCACACCACTGCCCGTTCGCCAGTAACTTAACTCGTGCTGTCTGCCGTGGTAGCCGAGATAGGCTATCAATTCTTGCACAATCAGTTGTTCAAAAGCATGACCATACTCTGGCGAGCCTTGTTTAAGATGCGAGCGGTGCAATAGATAATTTGTAACTCCAACATCAAACATATAGAACTTCGGTGCTTGAATTAACTTGCGTTTCACTACTTTTGTGTAGGCAGGTACGATGTATCCAAATAGCGTGTCCACCAGAATATCAAAATACGATTTCACCGTTACAGAACTCACTCCGCAGTCGGCTGCCACGTTGGTGTATATAAGCATTTCGCCACTTGTTAGTGCTGCGGCTTCAAGAAAACGGCTGAATGATGGCAGATTTCTTACCACGGCTTCCTCCACAATCTCTGTTTTGAGGTATAACCCGACATAACCACTCAATCGCCGCGAAGCATTGTCTGCCAAATAATGTCTTGGAATCATACCGTTGTTTATTGAACGATTCAGGTCAAAGTCTGGCAGTTCGGCACTCACAAAAGGGTAGAAATTGTTTATCAACGCACGTCCACCCAGCAAGTTCACCCCACCGCGACGCAGTTTGCGAGCACTGGAACCCGTGAGTATAAACCGCAAATGCTTATTGGTTATGAGCCAATGCACCTCATCAAGCAAAATAGGGAGTTTTTGTATTTCATCAATGATTACAAGTTCACCCTCAGGAAAATCCAACAATTCTTCCCGCAGTAGTTGTGGCTGTCTGAGAAACCTTGCATACTCTTCGCTTTTTAGTAGGTCATAATACCGAGCATGTGGGAATAGTTGTTTGAGCAAAGTCGTCTTGCCTGTTTGACGTGCACCAAGAAAAAATACGCTTTCTTCCTGAGCATCTTCTATCTTAAAAAATCGTATTATCATAAAGGTATACTTTAAATTATCCGAATATGTTAAAGTTTTGCTTTACGAAATTACAACTTTTTCTCAAAGCAACAAGATTTTTTATAAATTATTCTCTAACGAAAAAACGATTGGTGCAACAGTGAGCAGAAAAATTTCCTTTGTTGACCAATCGTTCTTTATACTTTTTGACTGAATCCAACCAAACCCCGACTTATTTCAA
>JAEELX010000091.1 GCA_016282955.1 Paludibacteraceae bacterium
CCTTCGCAGAGTTTTGTCTTCCTAGCTCAGTTGGTAGAGCAACTGACTCTTAATCAGTGGGTCGAGGGTTCGAGTCCCTCGGAGGACACAATTCTTTGCACGGGATGTGGCGCAGTCCGGTAGCGCAACGGTCTGGGGGACCGGAGGTCGCAAGTTCAAATCTTGTCATCCCGACAACAATTTCAAAATCCTCCCAATGCAACCTTATTTTCGATGTTTTAATCGTTAAAAAAGCATTTTATCCTATTTTGGGCTAACGTGTTGCTAAAATCAAAATGGCATAATTGTTGTAAATTAAGCGGTGGTTACAAATTTTAATCATTAAATCGTATGAAGAATGTAGTAGCGATTATTAGTTTTATATCCTTTGCCACATTTGCAATGGCACAAACTCCGCAACAAATCGTGTCTCAGATGGATGCGGAATTGCAAAAACATACCAATGAAGGTGTCGTGATGAACGTTGATATGAAAATCCCTATTGTGGGCACCATGACCACGAAAACATACACCTTGGGCGACAATGCCCGTATGGAAATGGAGGTCATGGGCGAGAAGGTCATCACATGGACTGACAAAAAATACACATGGATTTACACTCCTTCAAGCAACTCGGTACGAATCGATAACCTCTCCAAAAAATCGTCTTCCGAAGGTAACATAAAACTATTTTCGGGCATCACCGAAGGCTATGAGGTTACCATAAGCAAGGAAACGAACACCGAATGGCACATCGCTTGCAAGAAATTAAAGTCGAACCCCGACAAGAGTGCTTCCAAAACCATGGATTTGGTCGTTGCCAAAGGGACTTATTGGCCTGTTAGCCTGACTACGAGCGTGAAAGGCGTGACGGTGACCATGCGTGACATTGCTTTTGGTGTGACCGAAGAACAAGTTACCTTCAATCAAAAGGACTATCCCAATATCAGTGTCGTTGACAAGCGATAAGAGGTAGTTATTCACAAAACCTAACAGAGTCAATTTTCAACGGCGAAATTGGCTTTGTTTTTTTTATAAAAAGTCCTAATAACACAGCGGACAGAATTTGGCAACATAGTAAAAATACGAATCTGATTGGTACGAAAAACATATTGTTTTGAAAGCGGAAACGAGGTTTTCCATAAAGATGTTTTATTTTTTACGCTTTTTGTTTATTTTTTGTAATTTTGTCGTGGTTTTGTAATAACTTTTTAAGTTATTTTAATTTATACAGTTATGGAAAAGATGCATAGTGCTTTAATCCCTAATACTTTGTTAGGTCTTGCGGGGAGTATTGAATATAAAAAATTAAAAGATGCTTGTAAAGACCCGAAAAAAAGTAGTGCCAACACGTTGCGTGCTATCCTTTCGGCTGCACAGTATACCGAATACGGCAAAGAACACCAATTTGCAACTATTTTACAAGCCAAAACAGACGATGATTTGTTTGCACGCTACCAACAATACGTCCCTGCCAATGATTATGAAGATTTGCGACCTTACGTAGAGCGGCAAAAACAGGGTATTGCTGATGTCCTCACGTTCGGCAAACCGTATATGTATGCCACCACCTCAGGCACCACCAACGAACCCAAATGGATTCCTATAACGTGGACCTATTTGCGGGATGTTTACGGTAAAATGACGCGTGTTTGGCTGTATAATTTTATCAAATTTCGCCCCAATGTGTTTGCGGGAAAAATCATCACCATTGTAGGAAAATCTCGCGAAGGAACGGCTCCCGATGGTACTTTTTACGGTAGTGTGTCGGGTGTTACACGCGAAAAATGTCCGAGTGTGATTCAAAATCTGTTTTCGTGTCCACCCGAAGTGTACGGCATTGAGGACTACACGGCACGTTATTATGCCATTATGCGTACGGGAATTGAGCAAAATGTTACGATGTTGGTTACGCCAAACCCTTCCACCATTGTAGAGGTCGGAAAACTGATGAACGTCTATTACGACGATTTTTGCAACGATATTGAACGGGGTACGTTAAGCAAAAAAGTGAACATACCAGACGATATTCGTCAAGCCTTGGCACCTTATTTGAAGCCTAATCCAGAACGTGCGAATGAATTGCGAGGCTTGAAGGTGCGGTATAAAATCGTTTTGCCGAAGCATTATTGGCCAAATTTACAGATAGTTAGCACGTGGAAATGCGGTAACACGAAGTTTTATGCCGACAAAATAGTGCGTTATTTCCCTGAAAATACCTTCATACAAGAGTTGGGTTATTTCTCCACAGAGTGCCGTTTTGGCTTGGTTTTAGATGATACCAACAACACGCGACTTTTCCCTCATTTCCATTACTACGAGTTTGTGGCAGAGGAGGAATTGGAGAGCGAAAATAAGCATTTCTTGCAACTGCACGAATTGCAAAAAGGCGAACGCTATTGTGCTTACGTTACCACGTTTGCGGGCTTGTATCGCTACAATATGAACGATTTATTGGAGGTTGGAGACTTTTTTGAAAATACGCCTACGGTGTTTATGATTCAAAAAATTAACGGCATTGTGAGTATGACGGGCGAAAAAATTCACGAACATCAGTTTGTGGAAGCCGTGCAACGGGCAGTGACGCAAACGGGCTATAAGATGTCGTTTTTTGTCGGTTTTGCTAATTTACAAAAATCTACTTACGAGTTTTATTTTGAGTTTTCAGGCCATAATCGGACGCAAGCAGAAGCCGATGAGTTCGCCAAAGTGGTGGATAAAGAGTTGTGCAACATCAATATAGAGTACCAATCCAAGCGTGATTCGTTCCGTTTGGGCGAACCAATTGCTCATCTTTTGGTGAAGAATGCGTACGAAAAATTCAAACAAGAATGCTTGAAGGAAGGCAAGCGAGACGGGCAATTTAAGATGGTCATGCTGATGCAAGATGATGCAAAACACGAAAAATTCAGAAGATTGACCGTTTCCGATTAAAAACGCCTTTTCACTAACAATTTTAGCCCATTTTCTACAATTTTAATGTGCAGTTCTTTGGGCAAATGATGAGGGTCTCCGTCAATATGAAAGGGACCTTCTTCTTTACGTATGAGCGTGATTTCGGGGACACGGATGGTGTGCATATACAACTTATCCAACTGCTTAGAATACAGCGACAAAGCCAACAAAGGAGCCACCACCATCGGGAAATCACTCATAATCACAATGTCCATCATACCGTCTTGTATACTCGCTTTGGGAGCAATTTTTGCCTCGTAACCCCACTGCCCCGCATTGGCAAAAGAAATCAAAAAAGCCTTTGTTTTGAGGTCTATATAGTCGCCTGTCAGCGTGTAATCTTCGGCCTTATAGGTAAAATAATCTTGCAAAATAGTCGTCAAGTAGGTCATCAAACCACGTGTGCCTTTGGTGGCAAAATGTTCGGCAATCGTAGCGTCAAAGCCCGTTCCGCAGGTCGAGAAAAAAGGTATCTCGTTCACCAAACCATAGTCGACTTGCACAACCTCACTTTTATTCAAGACCTCCAAAGCCCTCGTTGGATTGACAGGAATCCCCAAATGGCGTGCAAAGCCGTTTCCACTACCCATCGGGATAATTCCAAGTGCCGTGTTGGTGTCGATTAACCCGCTCGCCACCTCGTTAAGCGTTCCATCGCCTCCGACAGCCACGACTCCACCATAATTTTGGTTGGCTTTTTCGCGTGCAATCTCGGTGGCGTGGTGGGCATATTGCGTGTAGGCAATCTCCACTTCCCACTTCTTATGGTCGATAACCTTATAGACTAAATCTTCAATTTTTTCCTTCTTATTCGTCCCCGCAATGGGATTGATGATAAAACACAACTTTTTCATGCTCTCATTTTTTTGCAAAGATATAAAAAAACAATGATTTATTTTGGAGTTTTGAAAAATAAAAAAAAATGTATATTTGCAAGATAGTTTAATTATAAAAAGATTATGTATTTATTTACGAGCGAATCAGTTTCAGAAGGGCATCCCGATAAGGTGGCAGACCAAATAAGTGATGCTATTTTAGATACTTTTTTGGCACAAGACCCGCAAACACACGCGGCGTGCGAGACCTTAGTAACAACGGGGCAGGTGATTGTTGCGGGCGAGGTGCAGAGTAAAACCTACGTGGACGTGCAACACGTTATTCGCCAAACGATAAGACGGATTGGTTACACGAAATCCGAGTATATGTTTGAGGCTAACTCGTGTGGTATTTTGTCGGCTTTGCACGAGCAGTCGCCCGATATTCGTCAAGGTGTGGTGCGTCAAAGTGCCATGGAGCAGGGTGCAGGCGACCAAGGAATGATGTTCGGTTATGCAACCAATGAAACGGTGAATTATATGCCTTTGACCTTGGATTTAGCCCACACGCTGATGTACACGTTGGCAGCCATTCGCAAGGAAGGCAAACAGATGACCTATTTGCGTCCCGATGCCAAGTCGCAAGTGTCTATTTGGTACGATGACAACAATAAACCACAAAAAATTGACACCCTCGTTGTTTCAACCCAGCACGACCCAGACGTAACGCAAGAAAAAATCAAGGAAGATATTATCAACATCCTGTTGCCACGTGTTGCCGAACGCGATGCGGTGTATGAAAAGCTGTTGGGCGAGTTTTTGCGTGAAAAGCGTGCAGACAAGTTTTTGTTGGTTAACCCAACGGGCAAGTTCGTCATTGGTGGTCCTCACGGCGATACGGGTTTGACGGGACGAAAAATCATTGTGGATACATACGGAGGTCGTGGAGCCCACGGTGGAGGTGCTTTTTCAGGCAAAGACCCTTCGAAAGTAGACCGTTCAGCAGCGTATATGGCACGATATATTGCAAAAAACTTGGTTGCAGCGGGTGTGGCAGATGAGTTGTTGTTGCAAGTGAGTTATGCCATTGGGGTTGCAGAGCCTGTTTCCATAGCCGTAAATACTTACAAAACAGCAAAAAATGGTCTTACGGACGAGCAAATTGCAAACGGCGTGAAAGAGTTGTTTGATTTGCGTCCGGCGATGATAGAAAAACAATTGGAATTACGCAACCCGATGTACGAAGAAACGGCTTCCTACGGGCATGTAGGCAGAACGCCGAAGACAGTCAACAAAACGTTTATTGACGAAAATGGCAACGAAATCAAACGGACGGTTACTCTGTTCACGTGGGAGCGTTTAGACCAAGTAGATAAAATAAAAAAGTACTTTTCGTTGTAATGGGAAATAAGCAAAAATATCTTCTCCTTGTCGGAATCGTTTTTCTCTGTGTCGGCATCGATCAGTGGCTCAAATGGTATGTGCATAGCCATTTTGCTCTTGGCGAGTCGGTTTCGATTACGTCGTGGTTTTGGATTTGTTATGTGGAAAATAATGGCATGGCGTTCGGAATTGAATGGTTTAGTAAGGTTTTTCTGACCCTTTTTCGCATCGTAGCAGTGATTTTTCTGAGTTGGTATGCTCATAAGCTCATCAAGCATAATTTCCGCACGGGCTACCTTGTTACGATTGCTTTGACGCTTGCGGGTGCGTTAGGAAACATCATTGACTGTGTGTTTTATGGTGTGATTTACGATTATGCACCCTTGTTGTACGGCAAGGTGATAGATATGTTTTATTTTCCGCTGATTACGAATCGGGCAGGGGAGGTGATTTTTTTCCGTCCTGTTTTTAATTTTGCAGACTCGTGTATAACGGTTGCTGTATTTATTATTTTCCTATTTTATCGTAAAGATTTTGATTTAAGTTTACATAAATTTCATGAAGATTTTTAATAAAGATATTGCTCGAAAATATGTTGTAGCAGGTGTTTGTGGGCTTGTTTTATTGTTGGCTTTGGGTTTTGTTGCTTTTATGCAGTATTATCGCCTTGAAAAGAAGAATTTTTTGAGCAATGATGGCAAAGAACACGGCTATTTTATCTATCCCGATATGTCGATGGATAGTGTGTTGGCGTTGGTGAGTCAGGATTACAGCATTTTTTCAACTTACTCGTTAGATTGGTATAAAAAGCGGGTTAATTTGCATAAAATTGAAGAAGGTTTTTACCGTTTTCCAGCCACGATGAGTACGCGTTATTTTGTTCATCGCATTAAATCGGGGACACAAACGCCCATCAACCTATCTTTTACCAACCAGATTCGTACGCGTCAGCAGTTGGCAAAACGTTTAGCAAAGCAGTTATTGATTGATTCGGCACAAATAATGACGTTGTTGGATTCGACGGATTATATTGCCAAATTCGGCTTTAATCAGTACAATATAACGTGTATGTTCATTCCGAATACGTATGAAGTTTTTTGGACAACGAGTGCGGAGGACTTGTTTGAGCGAATGTATCGCGAGTATAATGTTTTTTGGAACGACAAACGCCGAGAGGATGCACAAAAAATGGGCTTAACGCCGATTGAGGTGTGTATTTTGGGGAGCATTGCGGAGTCGGAAACGAACAAAAAGTTTGAGTATCCAATTATTGCCCAACTGTACTTAAACCGTCTGCATCGTAGAATGCCTTTGCAAGCGTGTCCTACGATTATTTTTGCGTGGGGAAATTTTTCGATGCGACGCGTGTTGGATAAGCATCTGAATATCAAATCGCCGTACAATACGTACAAAAATTTGGGCTTTCCCCCAGGACCGATTCGCCTGACCAACGCTTCAACGATGGATGCCATTTTGCATTCCGAACCGAATAAATACTTGTATATGTGTGCAAATCCAGAGTTTGACGGAACGCATATTTTTTCGTCAACCTTTGCGGAACACAAGCAAAATGCACGCAAATACCAACGCGAACTTAATAAACGACATATAAAAAAATAATAGCATGTTTTTATTTCTATTTTCAACATCTTTTTGGATTAAAGCAGCCCAACTAATACTTAGTTTGAGTATTTTGGTGATGGTACACGAGTTTGGGCATTACTTTTTTGCACGATTATTTAAGGTGCGAGTGGAAAAATTTTACCTATTTTTTAACCCTAATTTTTCGCTTGTTCGCCTCAAAAAAATAAACGGTAAGTGGCAAATCAAATGGTTGGCACCGAATGTGGAGCCGTCCATGGTTTTGACCGATACGCGGGACGAAAAAGGCAATCCTCTCTATCGCCCCATGACGCAAGCGGAACTGCAAGCCTTGCCCGACGACGATTGGCGTAAATACCCCGATAATACCGAGTGGGGAGTGGGTTGGGTGCCCTTTGGAGGCTATTGTTCGATGGCAGGTATGGTGGACGAGACACAGTCGGCACAGAACCTGAGTAGCGAGATGCAGGAGTGGGAGTTTCGCTCCAAGAAGGCGTGGCAACGGTTTTTGATTATCATCGGTGGTGTGTTGGTGAATTTTATAACGGCACTGGTGATTTTTTGTGGCATTACATTTCATTGGGGAACGGCAGATTTACCGCTCAAAAACGCTACAGAAGGGCTTTATTTCAGCGACTTATTGTTGCAAGAAGGGTTCCAACAGCAAGATAAAATTGTCAGTATTGACGACCAAACTCCGACTAACGTAGCCGATATTTTGCAGTGGATGATTATTGAAGGCAAACGGAATGTGCAAGTGTTGCGTGGCGAGGATACGATTTTGCTGACGATGTCGGAGAAGTTGGGCAATAAATACCTCACTTTTCAGAATGATTTTGACAAAAAAGAGCGTGAAAAAGCCCGTAATGACAACACGTATCAAAAGAAACGATATGTTTTGGTCAGCGAGTTTTTCCCGTTTGTGGTTGATTCGGTTTTGACGGGTGGTGTGGCAGAGCAAGCGGGACTTCAAAAAGCCGATAAAATCATCGCTATCAATGATGTTCAAACGGGCTCATACTACGAAGTGACCAACCAATTACAAGCTCATCCGTGCGAAAATATCACCATCACTTATCTGCGAAATGGCGATACGATTGTGTCGGAAAAGGTGTTCTTGGGCGACCAAGGGCTGTTGAGTGTGTTTGCCAAAAATAAGTACGAGTTTTGCAAGATTGAGCCTAAAAAATACACGTTTTTTGAGGCGATTCCAGTGGGGATAAAGCAGGGAGTGGATTTGTTGAAGTCGTATGTGAAGCAATTTCGGTTGGTGTTTAGCAAGGAAGGAGCACAGTCTTTGGGCGGTTTTGGTGCCATCGGGAATATGTTTGGAGCCATTTGGGATTGGTATTCGTTTTGGTATATGACGGCTTTTTTGAGCATCATTTTGGCATTTATGAACATTATTCCGATTCCGGCGTTGGATGGTGGCTATATTTTCTTCATTTTGATTGAGATGATTACGGGCAAAAAACCGTCCGATAAGTTCTTGGAAAAAGCGAATACGGTGGGCTTTATTATTTTGTTGGCATTGGTTGTTTTTGCCAATTTGAACGATATTTTGAAGATTTTTATGTAACCGATGGATTTTTTTGCACACCCAACGGCTGTTATTGATTCGCCAAGTGTTATCGGAAACGAAACGAAGATTTGGCATTTTAGTCATATCATGGCACATTGCACTATCGGTGAGCGATGTGTGATAGGTCAAAATGTGTTTATTGCGGAAGGCGTAACGATTGGGAATGGCGTAAAAATTCAGAATAACGTGTCTGTTTACAAGGGTGTGGTGTGTGAAGACGATGTGTTTATTGGTCCGTCTGTTGTTTTTACGAATGTAATCAATCCGCGTGCATTTATTGAGCGGAAAGACGAATTTCGACCAACTATCATCAAAAAAGGGGCTTCCATCGGTGCCAATGCGACTATTTTGTGTGGTCATACGCTGGGCGAATACTGTCTGATAGGAGCGGGCAGTGTGGTAACGAGCGATGTGGAACCGTATGCGTTGATGGTGGGAAATCCAGCACGCCAAGTTGGTTGGGTGGACAAAAATGGAGAAAAAAAACAACAAAAGTGAGAAAAAAGTTGTAAAATAAAAAAAAAGAAGTACCTTCGTCTCTGCTTTGATTTTTGAATCAAGCAAACAAGTTTTTTTATAATTTATATTTTTTTGATGAATCAGTAGCTCAGCAGGTAGAGCACATCCCTTTTAAGGATGGGGTCTTGGGTTCGAGCCCCAACTGGTTCACGGAAAATGCAGAGAATTTTACGATTGCTCTGCATTTTTTTGTGTAAAAACAGCAAAATAATTACCTTTGCACTCGTCAAATGAAGAACAGTATGCCTGATATTACGCTTACATACAAACGCCGCAAAACGGATAGCGTCCAGATAGGAAACGTGGCTATCGGAGGCAATCATCTGATTTGTGTGCAGACGATGGCGAATGTTTCTACGAACGACATCAACGGCTCGTTGGAACAGTTAAAGTGTGTTTGTGAGGCAGGGGCACAGATGGTTCGTTTCACTACGCAAGGCACCAAAGAGGTTGAGAGTTTGAAAATCATTCACGACCAATGGCAACAAAACAATCCCCAAGCCGTTCCGTTGGTTGCCGATGTGCATTTTCAAGCCGATGTGGCGGATAAGGCAGCCCAAGTGGTCGAAAAAGTGCGTATCAATCCTGGCAATTACATTGACCCAGCCCGCAAATTCAAGCAAATCAACTACACACAAGCCGAATACGAGCAGGAATTGCAACAATTAGCCGACCGTTTCAATCGTTTGTTGGATATTTGTGAGCAACATCAAACGGCGTTGCGGATTGGGGTAAATCATGGCAGTTTGAGCGACCGCATCATGTCTCGCTACGGCAATAGTGTGGAGGGCATGGTTGAGAGTTGCATGGAGTTTTTGCGGGTGGCGAAGAAGCGACATTTTGCGAACATTGTGGTGTCTCTCAAAGCGAGTAATACGCGTTTGATGGTGGATTCGGTGCGAAAAATGGTGCAACAAATGGAGCAAGAAAATATGTTTTATCCGATTCATTTGGGCGTTACGGAAGCGGGTGAAGGCGAAGATGGACGGATTAAAAGTGCTGTTGGGATGGGGGCTTTGCTGGCGGAAGGTATTGGCGACACGGTGCGTATGAGTTTGAGTGAACCACCCGAAAACGAGATTGAGTCGGCACAAAGTTTGATTGATTATTTTGTAAAAGCGGATAGTGCAAGGTATACTTTGGTGCAATGCTCGCAGGAAAATGGGATTGTAAAATATAAGTCGCAGGAAAAGTGCGATTGGCAAACGTTCCAAATACACGCTGCAGCAGATTGTGGTTGGCTTTTGTGGAAGTACGAAGCAAACGACTTGCAGATTATCAACGACCATTTTGAACCCACGAAATTGGAGCAGTTGAGCAAGGATATTCTGCAAGCAAGTCGCATTCGGATGTACAAAACGGAGTATATTTCGTGTCCGGGTTGTGGGCGAACGTTGTTTGATTTGCCGACCGTGATTGCCCAAGTGAAGGCAGCAACGGCACAGTATACGGGCTTAAAAATAGCGATTATGGGTTGTATTGTGAATGGTCCTGGTGAGATGGCAGATGCCGATTATGGCTACGTGGGAGCGGGTCGCGATAGGATAAGTTTGTACAAAGGGAAAGAATGTGTGTTGAAAAATATCCCGCAAGAAGATGCGGTAAAAGAATTGATAAGTTTAATCGAAAAAGATAAATAATTATGAAAAAATCTCCACTACAAATTGCTCGTAGCAGTTATCAGCCGAACATACCGGTTGCATTGAAAGGGAATTTGGTACTCAAAGAAGGCGGTGCGACCAAGTCGGTGGCCGACGAGAAAGAAATTCAGAATCTTTTCCCTAATACCTACGGGCTTCCAATTATTACTTTTGAGGCTTCTAATCAGCCGAATCCAAGTGTTGAACCCTTCAATGTGGGCGTTATTTTGTCGGGTGGACAGGCTCCTGGCGGTCATAACGTGATTTCGGGGCTCTTTGATGGCTTGAAAAAAATCAACAAAAATTGCAAATTGTATGGCTTTTTAGGTGGTCCAAGTGGCTTATTTGAACACGAATACAAAGAACTCACGGCCGAAGTGATTGACGACTATCGTAACACGGGTGGCTTTGACATCATCGGCAGTGGACGTACCAAGTTGGAGGAGACGTGGCAGTTTGATAAAGGTATCGAAATTTGCCAGAAGTTGGGCATTAAAGCCATCGTGATTATTGGTGGCGATGACAGTAACACGAATGCGTGCGTCTTGGCAGAGTATTATTTGCAGAAAAAGTGCGGTATTCAGGTGATTGGTTGCCCAAAAACGATTGATGGCGACTTGAAAAACCAGTTCATTGAGACCTCTTTCGGCTTCGATACGGCTTGCAAAGTGTATTCGGAATTGATTGGAAACATACAGCGTGATGCTTTTTCGGCAAAAAAATACTGGCATTTCATTCGTTTGATGGGGCGTTCGGCGAGTCATATCGCTTTGGAATGTGCGTTGCAGTGCCAACCGAACGTGTGCATCATCTCCGAAGAAGTGGAAGCTAAACGGATGACGCTCAACGATATTGTTGAACAGATTGTAAAATCAGTCGTGGAGCGTGCCAATAGCGGTTTGAACTTCGGTACGGTACTGATTCCAGAAGGTTTGATTGAATTTGTGCCAGCGATGCGTGTTTTGATTCAAGAGTTGAACGATATTTTGGCTCAAAATGACGAG
>JAEELX010000008.1 GCA_016282955.1 Paludibacteraceae bacterium
GCGTGCGATAGTGCCACTTTTATGTTTGATTTTGCAACGTCACTTTCGTGGAATCAATACGCTGATGCGGGTGGAACGAAGAATAAAGCCAATGGCGTGTTGGATTATGTAACCCTGCAAATCCCGATTTGGCGGAAATATATTGCTTTTTCGTTGGGTTTGTTGCCGTATTCGCAGTCGGGTTATTCCTACTCGCAGTATGATTCAACGAGTACGAATCTTCACTATCACAACCAATTTTATGGCGAGGGTGGCATAACGGATTTGTACGCAGGTCTGAGTATCAATATCAAGCACTGGGTGGCTGTGGGAGCGAATATCTACTATATGTTCGGTAATGTGAACAAATATCGTTCCGTTACGTTTGTTGAAAGTGGGCTCAATCCGATTGCACAAGTAACCGACATTGACGTGAATAGTTTGCGGTATCGGTTGGGAGTGCAAGTTTTCCATACCTTTGTGAACAAGCACGAGTTTGTGTTGGGAGGTATTTTTGAAAATAAGAAAACGCTACGAACGAGTTATTCGATTCGTGAAGCGTCTTTGGACGAGTCGGTGGACTTTGTTCCACGTTCTGATAAAGCCTTTGAAATCCCGATGGTGTTCGGTGGTGGGTTGAGTTATACGTTCGACAAACGCTTGACAGTAGCGGGTGATTTTATTCAGCAACAATGGTCGCAAACCAAGTTTTTAAATCAAAAAGGATCGTTTGCCGACTATAATAAAGTGGCTTTGGGAGTGGAGTATCGCCATAATGCAATGGGACGAAATTATGCTGAGCGGATGTATTGGCGTTTGGGTGCAAATGTGTCTAATCAGTACGATAAGAGCGTGAGTGCTAAAAATTATAATATCTCGTTGGGTATGGGTTTCCCATTTCGTACTTCTGCCACGATTTTGAATTTTGTGGTGGATTATGGGCATCGTGGGAGCAAAAGCACTTTGGAAGAGAATTATTTGCGTTTTTCAATCAACGCATCAATTAACGAAAATTGGTTCTTTAAGAGAAGATTATAAATTAAAATAAAGTATGAAAAAAACATTACTAATTGCTATTTTGTGCGTTTTGATACCAAGTTTGGTGTTGGCAAAAAAAGTAAAAAAAGAAGAGGTTGTTGCAGTGGAAGAACCTGCTGAACAAGTTGATGAAACGATTGTTACAGAGGAATGTTTGATGAATGTTTCTTTGATTCATGAGTCGTGTAAAAACAAGCAGTATGCGGAAGCGTATGAGCCTTGGTTGTCCGTATTTAAGACGTGCCCAACGGCCAATAAAGTGATTTATACGCGTGGTGCGGACATTTTGGGTTGGAAAATTGAGCAAACGACTGACCCAGCCGAGAAAAAAGCACTCGTTGATTTGCTTATGCAAATGTACGATAAGCGTATTAAATACTTTGGCGACGATCCAAAATATCCCGTTCATTATATTTTGGGCTTGAAGGGTGTGGATTATTGCAATTACTGCACCGATGATACCTTGAAATTACCCGCTTACGAGTGGCTCAAAACCGCTATTGAGAAACTCGGAAGTAGTTCGCAATTGACTATGATTCAAAAATTTAACGAAGTTTCAACCAATTTATACAAAAGCGATCCTACTAAATACGCTGAACAATATATTTCGGACTACCAAAAAATGTCCGAAGTGTTGAGTGCCATTGCCAATGATGCTACTAATAAGCACGCCAACACGGCAAAAGAAGTGAAGAGTTTTGTGGATGAAACGTTTGTTAGTTCGGGCGTTGCTGATTGCAAGAAATTGGATGAAGTGTATGCTCCGATGGTGCAACAATATGCTAACGACGTTGATATGTTGGGCAAAATTATGTATATTTTCCGTAAAGTGGGTTGCACGGAGAGCGAAATCTACTTCTCTGCTGCGGCTACTTCGCACAAACTCAAACCGACTTCCGAATCGGCTGCTGGTTGCGGAAAAATGTGCATCAAAAAAGGCGAATATAACAATGCTGTGAAGTATTATGAGGAGGCAATCAAGTTGACGCCTGCCGAAGATAAAGAGGATATTGCCGATGATTATTACATGATTGCGTACATCTATTACGAATACCTCAAAAACTTCCCGTTGTCGCGTCAAAACTTGAAAAAATCGTTGGAATTCCAGCCTGACCAAGGTCGTTGCTATTTGATGATGGGTATTTTGTACGCAAGTTCAGAGCCCTATGCCGACCAACCCCCTGCCAAAGCCGCTATCTTAAATAAGACACGTTTTTGGGTTGCGGTGGATAAATTTGTGAAAGCAAAGTCGGTTGACCCCTCTGTTACAGAAACGGCGAATAAATTTATTGCAGATTATAGTCGCTATTTCCCAACCAAAGAGGAGATGTTTGACTTGCCAAACGAGTTCAAAGGCACTACGTTTACCGTTGGTGGTTGGATTGGCGAGAGTACAACCATTCGTGCTGCAAAATAAATCGCACCCATCATGACACCCAAAACACAAACACAAGCCTGGTTTTTACCTGTTTTGGTAATGTTTTTGGGTGTGTGCAGTGTGTTTTTTGCAGGGTGTCGTAATGATGCGATGTACTCTAATGCAGTGATTGATAGGAAGTTAATTCCCGTTTTGGAAGCCGATACCGTAACAACATTGGTTTCTGATTCGGGAGTTATTCAATATCGTGTTACGGCTGCACAATGGCAGGTTTTTGATAAAGCAGAGCCAGCATATTGGGAGTTTCCAAGTGGGCTTTATTTAGAAAAATTTGACGAATCGTTGGCGGTAAAACTTTCCATACAATCCAATTATGCACATTATGATTGTGATAATGAAGTATGGTTGTTGCGGGGTGATGTACATAGTTTGAACATTGAAGGAGAAGAATTTTTTACGCCTGAATTATACTGGGAGCAAAAGACGGGTAGGGTGCATTCAGATTCTTCGATAAAAATTGTTCAGAAAAATTTAATTTTGCAAGGGGTGGGATTTGAGTCCAACCAAAGTTTGAAGCAATATGTTATTGTTAACACTACAGGTGTTTTTCCAATAGATTATTGATGAAGTTATTAGAAAATAAATCGGCTTTGATTACAGGTGCCACACGTGGCATCGGATACGCTACGGCATTACGATTTGCACAGGAAGGTTGCAATGTGGCTTTTACTTTTTTGAAGCGGAATGATTTAGTTGAAAAGGTGTGCAAAGAGATTGAATCGTACGGTGTGCGTGCCTTGGGTTTGGCATCCGATGCAACAGATTTTCAGAGTGCCGAACAGGTCGTAAAAGCCGTGATAGAAAAGATGGGGAAGATTGATATTTTAGTCAATAATGCGGGTAAGGTTAAGGATGGCTTGATGTTGCGAATGAGCGAAGAACAGTGGGATAGTGTGATTACGGGCAACCTCAAATCGACCTTCAACTATATTCACGCTGTTGCTCCTCACATGCTTCGTGCCAAAGCGGGGTCGATTATCAGTTTGTCGTCTTCGGTAGCACTCTTGGGCAATGTGGGGCAGTCAAATTATGCAACAGCAAAGGCGGGTTTGATTGGTCTGACACGCTCGTTGGCGAAGGAGTTTGGAAGTCGTAATGTGCGAGTGAATGTTGTGGCTCCTGGGTTGATTGAAACCGACATGACTGATTTTATGTCGCAAGACTATAAACAACAAATTATAGATCGCATTTGTCTGAATCGTGTCGGAAAACCAGACGATGTTGCCAAAGTCATTCTCTTTTTGGCGAGTGATTTGGCGTCTTATATTACAGGTGTTACTATCCCCGTTACAGGTGGATTAAGCTAAAAAACAATGGATTTATTTAACAAGTGTCATTTTGCTCTTTTGGACGAGATAAGGGAGAAAAATATCTATCCTTATTTCCACGTTTTGCAATCACGTCAGGCTCCGGTGGTGCAAATGGAGGGCAAACGAATGATTATGCTCGGCAGTAACAATTATTTGGGTTACACCGAAAACGAAGAAATCATTGAAGCGGCTAAACAAGCCATTGATAAATATGGTACGGGTGTGAGTGGTAGCCGTTTTTTGAATGGAACATTGGATATTCATTTGCAGTTGGAGGAAGAGTTGGCGAAATTCATGGGTTATGAGGCAGCGATGACGTGTTCAACGGGTTTCCAGACGAATTTAGCGATTATTTCGGCTATTTGTGGCAAGGACGATTATATCCTCAATGATAAGGAAAATCACGCTTCTATCTACGATGCTTGCAAGTTGAGCCTCGCCAAAATGTTGCGTTTTAGGCATTCGGATATGGCAGATTTGGAAGCCAAGTTGCAATCTATCCCGTTGGATGCGGGCAAGTTAATCGTTACGGATGGTGTGTTTTCGATGCGTGGCGATATTTGCAAACTGCCTGAAATTGTCGCTTTGGCAGAGAAATACAACGCTCGCGTGATGGTTGATGATGCACACGGTTTTGGTGTGTTGGGCGAAGGTGGACGAGGCACGGCGAATTATTTTGGGTTGACGGATAAAGTGGACATCACAATGCTTACGTTTTCCAAATCGTTGGCTTCAATAGGTGGTTGTATGCTTGCGAGCAAAAAAGTGTACGATTATATTCAGCACGTCAGTCGTCCGTACATTTTTTCGGCATCCTTAACGCCAGCAGCAACGATGAGTGCCTTGACGGCTTTGCATTGTTTGGAAAAAGACCCCGAACGCCCCAAACGTTTGATGGATAATGCCCGTTATTTTCAACAAGGTTTGAAACAGAAAAAGGTCAATATCATTGAGGCACCAACGCCTATCGTGCCTATTTTTACATACGATACGATGAAAACGTTGGCTTATGGGAAAAAACTCTTTGACGAGGGCGTTTATGTGAATCCCGTTATTGCTCCTGCTTGTGTGGAAGGCGAATGTTTATTGCGTACGACCTTGATGGCAAGCCACACCAAGCCTATTTTAGATGAGGCAATTGAAATCATTGCACGCGTTTTGAAAGATGACATCCAAGTGTAAAACACTGCTCATAACAGGTGGTTCGAGCGGCATTGGTCAAGCAACGGCAAGGTTATTTGTTGACAAAGGTTGGCAGGTTTTTGAGTTGTCGCGAAGTGGAAAAAGCGAAAACGGAATCGTCCATGTGGATTGTGATGTAACCCACCAAGACCAAGTTAGCCACGCTGTTGCGTCCGTTTTGGAGCAAACGAACCAAATTGATGTGCTCATTTCCAACGCGGGTTTCGGTATTTCGGGCTCGGTGGAGTTTACCAATTCGGAGGATTTGCATCGCCAATTTGACGTGAATTTGTTTGGTTCAATTTATGTGGTGCAGGCTGTCTTGCCCGTCATGCGGTCGCAAAATTTTGGCCGAATCATCTTTGTTTCTTCGGTGGCAGCGATTTTTCCGATTCCTTTTCAGGCGTTTTATTCGGCGAGCAAAGCGGCTATCAGTTCGTTGTCGTTTGCGTTGGCGAATGAGGTGAAGGGCTTTAACATCTCGGTTTGTGCGTTTTTGCCAGGCGATGTAGCAACGGGTTTTACGTCCGCTCGCAATAAATCCGAAGTAGGTGCGAATGTGTATGAGCATCTCAAAACGGCAGTTGCAGCGATGGAAAAAGACGAAAAAAATGGTCTTACATCGGCTTCTATGGCGAATAAGTTATATCAAATTGCTTGCAAAAAATGCGTGCGTCCGTACTATGTCGGTGGCGGAAAATACCGTTTGTTGTGCTTCTTGAATAACGTCCTGCCCGATAGTGTGGTACAATTTTTATTGAGGAAATTATATTCGTGACGTATGCAGATTTTTGGAAAAACGATAACGAAAAGCGATGTGGCGTTTTTTTGCCTGCTATTATTCTTGCTGTTGCCCAATTTGTTGGCACTTTTCGTTGCTACGGATTTTCCAATTTTTGGTGCCCAGTTGATTTATTTTTTAGGCACACTAACTTTCTATTTTTTCGGTTTGTGTGTTCTGAAAATGCGGACGTTTTTTTACGTTTATAGCATATTTTTGTTTGCACACGGCGTGGAATTGGTGCATTTGATTATCAACCAATCCACTACATCGTACCTGTTTTTTTTCACGGTTATCAAGTCCGAAAAAGGCGAATTTTTGGAGTTGCTGTCGCATTATTGGTTTGTGTTGGTTATTTTTCTTGCGATATGGAGCGTCTATTTTGTGGTGAATAAGCGGTATGTTTCCGATGAGTTTCTTTTTTCTTCGAAATTAACCCGCAAGATTGGAGCGTCTGTGAGTGTTTTTTATTGGTTGGTGTGTGGAGTAGGTTTGTTTTTTGCACCCAAATACCCGCAAATTTTATCTCGGCGTGCGGAAAATTTCCAAACATCTGCGTGGGTCGGAATAAAAAAAGTGTGTCCTGTTAACTTTGCTTATCATTCTGTGACGGCTTCTCGAGACGCTTTACAGATGAAAATTTATCAGCAACAAGTCCAAAATTTTACCTTTGATTTAACTGCTTCCGAACAAGCCGAAAAGCAGTTGGTTGTACTATTTATTGGCGAAACTTCACGTTACGACCACTGGACCATCAACGGCTACGAACGCAACACTTCGCCGAATATGATGCGAAGAAAAGACCAAATCGTCAGCTTTGACAGTTGTTATACCATTGGTAATTTAACTGCGATTTGCGTGCCTTATCTCCTTTCGCCAGCCGCTCCAACCAACAAAAAAGATTATTATCTCACCAAAACGCTTCCCGAAGCATTCCAAGAAGTGGGCTACAAAACGGCTTGGATAGCCAATCAATCGTATAATAACACCTACTTACTTCGCATTGCAGGAACGACCGATTTTATGCGTTATGTGGGGCAAGATGAAAAAATTATTGATGAAGCCTTGTTGCCCTATTTGCAGGAATTTATACACGATACGGCGTGCTGTGAAGAGAATCAATTTGCGGTTGTGCATTCGTTGGGGTGTCATTTTGACTATTCAACGCGTTATACAGACAGTTTTCAGGTCTTTTGTCCCGATATGAAAGGCAGTTTTAAGAAGGAAATCATCGAGAGTATTTTTTCAATTGATACCCTACGGACGCGTCAAAATAGAGTGCTCATCAACAATTTACGTCCGTTATTTATTAACTCGTATGACAATGCCCTTTGTTACACGGATTATATCTTGGAGCAGGTGATTCAAATGTTGGAAGAGTCGGGCAAGAGTGCGGTTTTGGTGTACATTAGCGACCACGGCGAGAATCTTTTTGACGACAAACGCAATATGTTTTTTCACGGCACGTTCAATGGTTCGGTGTATGAGTACCACGTGCCGTTGTTTGTTTGGACTTCGGAAAAATTTCGGACGCTGTATCCCGAGAAAATGGCGACTTTGCAACATAACAAACATAAGAAAATCTCTTCCATGAACATTTTTCATTCGCTCTTGGATATGCAAAACATTGAAGGTCAGATAGTTCGGAAAGAAAAAAGTATTTTTTCGCCACAGTTGGTCAGCGACTCGATTATTTATGGTTTGGACGCCAATCTTAATACGATAAAGTTGCCTATTCAATGATAAAAAAAACATATTTTTTTTCGATAAAGTGATTTTCTGCAAATAAATTTTTCTGCAAATAAAAAAAAATATATACTTTTGCGAGATGTTTTTTTGTAGGTAGGGTGAAATTGAAGTATTTTCCATACGAATTACAATTGCGTCACGTTTTCACGGTGGCTGCTATGTCGCGTACTACTACGCCCGATGTGCAGGTTGAGATTGAGCATGACGGTTTGGTTGGTTATGGCGAAGCGTCCATGCCTCCGTATCTTGGGCACACGGTGGAGAGCGTTTGTGCGTTTTTGAGTAAGGTGGACTTATCCCAATTTAACGATCCTACGGACATTGATACGATTTTGGATTATGTGGATTCCCTTTCGGATGGAGATGCACCCGCTAAAGCCGCTATTGACATTGCTTTGTACGACTTGGTAGGGAAAATAAAACAAAAACCCGTTTATGAGCTTTTTGGCATCAAACCAACGGTGAAGTTGTCTACTTCGTTTACGATTGGCATTGATGAGGAGCAGGTGGTGATTGAAAAAACGAAAGAAGCCGCTCCTTATAACATTTTGAAGGTTAAGGTGGGACGCGACCCGCAGGAAGACCACGCTATGATTAACGCCATTCGTAGCGTTACCGATAAGCCCTTGTACGTGGACGCAAATCAGGGTTGGAAGGATAAAAAGTTGGCTTTGGATATGATTCATTGGTTGCATGAACAAGGTGTGGTTTTGATAGAACAACCGATGCCAAAGGAGAGGATAGACGACATTGCTTATTTGACAGAAAATAGTCCGATGCCCGTTATTGCGGACGAAAGTGTGCAACGTGCGTCTGATATAGACGGTTTGAAGGGGGCTTTCTCGGGTATCAATATCAAGTTGGTGAAGAGTGGTGGCTTGCGAGAGGCTTATAAGATGATTCAAAAGGCACAAAGTTTTGGGATGAAGATAATGTTCGGTTGTATGACGGAGACCTCGTGCAACATAACAGCGGCTTCGCATTTGGCGTGCGTGGGAGATTATGCTGACTTGGACGGTAATTTGTTGATTGCTAATGACCGTTTTAGCGGCGTAAAAATAATAGATGGCAAACTAAATTTGAATACTATGCCCGGCTTGGGTTTAACCTTATTATAATCAATGAAAAAAGTTGTTGTTTTTTTCATATTGTTTAGTTATTGCGTTATAGGAGGATATGCGGAAGTTGTTTCGTACAAGTATATTTTTACTTCTGACTTTTTCTCCTTGAAAGGCAAAGGTGCTGGTGGCGAAGATGAAACATTAACGCTCCTTGATGAAAATAAAACGCCTATCAAATGTGTTATTAATCATACTGCCAATGCAGTTTCGTATGATTGGGACTATCAGGGACTGAAAATAGGGAAAAAACCGAGCGATTTTACCATTCGGATACCTGTCAATTGGAATTGGCCAGACAATGCAGAGATCAAAACGGTGAAAATATGGGTGATGGGAGATGAAAGTTTCTTTGTCCCCAAAGTATATTGGAATGCTATTCCGATGATTGGACAGGAAGATAATTATCTTTGGGAACCGACCATGCTTGAGACTTACAAGGATTTAGAACCGCTGATTTATACTGTTCCCGTAAAAAAACGTGATAAAACCGATGAAATAAGTATTGAAGTCGGTAATGATGGGAAGAAGAAAGCCGTTTATTTTTGTGCCTTGGAAATTTTAGTAGATACAGAAGGAGCACCAACAGAGAAACAAAATAAACAAGACGGGAAGCAAGAACAAAAGAAAGAACAAAAAGAGGAAGAGCCTGAAAGAATCCCTGAAGATGCAGTTACCATTACATTTGACCTTGGTGAAGATGGCGTTTTGGTAGCCAATAGTGATTTCAAACGTAAAGTAAATTATGTCTCACCAGGTATTTATGCTTTGCCTTTTGCAGAGAGGAAACATTATGTTTTTAACTCTTGGGAATTAAATGGAGATAGGTACGATACCAATGAAGCCTTGGCTCTTAATGGCAACTTTACGTTTAAGGCGATTTATGATAAAGCCATCTATATACTCGCGATAGACCATGATATGAAGCCGTTTATCAAAGAATTATATATCAAAGGAGAGGCTCAGGATCTAAAACTGGACGAAGAGGAGATGCTTGAATTTGAATTGAATTATGGTGATGAAATAAGAGTCGTTTATGCTGATAAGGCTGGGGGACAAGATCAAGTTGTGATAAGTAATATATGGTTGTCCAATAATGAGTTCTGCCCTAAAAAGAATGTTTCTTTACGAGAATTTGCGTTTGATATGCCAGGAGCGGATGTTGTGCTTGATTTTTCCGCTTATTCTCTGAATGATATTGTGGCGAATCGCAAGATGTTTAAAGATGGATTATTAGCCGAAGGAAGCCGAATCAATTTGGATCTGAAAGGAAAACATATAGAATACTATGACCCTTCTGTAGGTATGTATATTCGTGATGCAACTGGTTCAATCTTTGTTTCTGGTTCTTTTGGTAAAGCAGATGGCTACCAAGTTGGAAAGGCGTTTATCAGTGGAACATTAAACGGTACTTTAACTAAATTTAATGAGAAATCCGTGCATCTGAGCAAGGCAAGTTTCCTCGATATTTCATTGTTGGACGCTACCATTGATACCTCTGAGATTGTCGTTGAGGAGGTCTTATATGATTTTGATACGTATGAGGGATGTATAGCAAGAATAAAAGGAAAGATTATAGGAAAATGGCGGCTTTCAAGTGATGGTATTGAACTCTCCTCTATACTGATTTCTAATAAAAATAAGTTAGGATTAGATACGATAGCCATTCCGAGTATATTTGACGATTTTACAATTACCGGGTTGCTTTCTTTGACCAAAGAGGGTGTTTACACTATTATCCCTTCGTCTTTGCAGGATATACAGGGTGAAGTACATGCACCAGCACCAACCTTAACGAGTGATGAAGAACCGTTGAGTAAGTTTATGATTACTCCTGTAGAAGGTACAAAAGTAACCTATATTATGAACGGCGATGACGATTGGTCGCAAGCGATTACCATATCCAAACCTACTGAAATCGAAATAAAGCAAGATACGGCTATTTTCTACTATAGTAGCAAGCCTTTGTATCCGAATAGTGAGGTGATGGGAACGTTCTACTATTATGCTCCTCCACCAACATACATTATCACCTTACATAACTTGAATGAAACCAAGAAAATCAAAGTTACTGCGAACGAAAAACTCTTGAAGAGAATCAAAATAAAACTATTCCAAGACGTGAAATTTAAGGGATGGTCCTATTCTAAGGATTATCAAGACTATATTTCACCCGACGATATGCCAACGCATGACATAGAAGTGTA
>JAEELX010000092.1 GCA_016282955.1 Paludibacteraceae bacterium
GTCATCTGAAGAGTCAGCCTTAAACATTTCCAAGTTCTCCAATTCTTTGCCATAATTGGAGTTCTGTAATCTTGCAAAGGGTTTTTCTACACAATTATAGATCCTTATTTCCGTGTCATTATAGACATACAAAAACAAAACTTTTTGATAGTTCCACAGTTTTTGCTGTAACTGGGAGATTACCTTGATGGTTTGCTCGTCAAAAGCAACAACTTTTTTCAAGAAAACCGCAGGATAACTTTTCGCTTCATCGGTGGAAAAGTATATTTCATCAATGCCAAAACCTTCTACTTGTTTGGCAACAGCAAGTTGACTGTCTGTCATTTGTTCGGCATTAGAAAGACTAATGCTTCTTTCTAGCCCTAACAATGCTTTGAAATCCATCTTCTTCATATCAGTTTTCCTTTCATATCTTCCTAAACTCCGCCCCAGCGTCTCTCAACTGAAGTGCGGTGTTGGTTTTCAGTTGGTCGTTGCCTTCGAACAGGCTGTCCAAGGCGATTACTTTTTGCGGATGCTCGGCACGAATGGCATCCACCAGTTTCTTGCATGGAATACCTGAATGATTCGCCTCTACAACAATATCATTGATTAACAGATGAGAACTATGTACCCTGTTGTTATAGGATGGAAAATTTTGTTGTATGAATATAAATAAGTTCATTTTTAAGGCATTAACTTTTTGCGAATTTACTACAAAAATCAATATTTGCAATTTATATTTTATCGTATTCTTCGCTGTCATTATGCAATTTTTTTCATTCCCCCAAAATCCATCACAATCCCCCCACTTCCTCCATCATTTGCTGGTAGGTTGTGGCTTTGGCGTTGAGGGAGAGCGGGTAGGCACGCGAGGTGGAAGGCATACGCCAGAAACGCACCTGACGGGCTGGGTTGTGGGTAGTGTGGCTTGCGTCATAGGTAAGGTCGAAAGTGGTCTCGATGTACGTGCCAACTTTTGGGATAGGGCATTGCAACCGCACCGATAGCGTTTCAGCGGCTTTCAGGCCTGTGCAACAGATGTCGTGGCACGTGGGGAGTTGACGTAATAAAGCCGCAATATCAGTTGGCTGTACAACCTCCAAATGTTCGTCGGACGCATTGCCTTGTAGCCGTCTGACGACCTGTGCGGTGTCGTAAATAGCAATGCCTTTCGCCCGACAAAAATCCACAATGGCTTCGTAACGAAATTTATGCTTAGGGCTTGGTTCCACAAAATGCAATGTGTCGCCAAAGAAAACCTGTCCCATAATTCGCCACATATCGTTCTGAAAATTCGGGTAAAAGAAATCCATACACCAGCGGACTTGCGGTGGTGGAAAACTACCGAGCAACAGCAGTTTGGCGTTCGGTGGCAGAAACGGCTGCAACGGATGGCGTTCTGTTTGCGATATGATGGTAGGCGACATAGTTGTTTTTTTGCAAAGGTACGGATTTTTTGATTTATGCAAATCTGTTCGATTGAAAAGTTGCCGATTTTGGCTGTACTCGCCATTATTTTTTCCTTTTTTAACCCCGCAACGCATAAAGTAAACTATAAGAATTTTCGATTATAATAAAAAAAACTTATAATAATTTTTGATTATGCTAAAAAAATATAATACTTTTGCACACCAAAATCGACAAAGGTATGATAGAAAGAGTTCTAAAATCCAAGATTGAAACAAGGATGTTTCGGGGTAAAGCCATCATTCTGATTGGCCCGCGTCAAGTTGGCAAAACGACTTTGTTGCGTGCTTTGCAAGCCGACGGCACCCATAAAGTGGTCAATTGGAACTGCGATGAGCCCGATGTGCGGCAAAAACTCACGAACCCTACTTCAACCCAATTACGTGCAGAAATAGGGAGCGCCGATTTGATTTTGATAGATGAGGCACAACGAGTGCAGAATATCGGCATAACACTCAAACTTTTGATTGATAATTTTCCCGAGAAACAAATGGTCGTTACAGGCTCTTCGGCGTTGGATATGTCCAACTCTATCAACGAACCACTGACGGGCAGGAAGTATGAATTTGTGCTGTATCCGATGTCTGCGGAAGAGCTGATTGCCCACTTCGGAGCACAAGATGAGAAGCGTTTATTGGAGCATCGTCTGCTTTATGGAGGGTATCCTGACGTAATCAATCATCAAGGCGAGGAACGCGAGATATTGACGAATATAGTAAATAGTTACTTGTACAAAGATATTTTTGCCTTCCAAGATGTGCGTAAACCTGAAATTATAGAGCAGTTGCTTCAAGCGTTGGCTTTACAAATAGGTAGCGAAGTGTCGTTTCATGCGTTGGGGCGAATGTTGGGCTTAAATTCTTTGACAGTGCAACGTTATATGGATTTATTGGAAAAATCGTATGTTATTTTTCATCTGCGTTCGTTTAGTCGTAATGTACGTGCGGAATTGAAAAAGAGTCGCAAGGTTTATTTTTATGATAATGGTGTCCGCAATGCTTTAATTGGTGATTTCAAACCGCTCAATTTGCGACAAGATGTAGGGGCGTTGTGGGAAAATTATGTTATCAGCGAACGTATAAAGTACAATGCCTACCATCAGTTTTATGGCAAAAGTTATTTTTGGCGTACCCAACAACAGCAGGAGATTGATTATATTGAGGAGGTAGACGGTGTGCTACATGCGTATGAATGCAAATGGAATGCAGAGCGGTCGGTGCGACTGACAGACACGTTTGCCAAAGGTTACCCCGACCACACTTTTACGGTCATTCATCCCGATAACTACCGAGATTTTGTGTGCGACTCTTGCTTGGGATAGGTGAGCAAAAGTACTCCCTTTTTCTATCAACCTCGTTTTAATCCTCAAATTTCTTTTACAAGATGTTTTTTGCTGGCATTTTCCAAGCCAATAAAGGTTGATTCACAGTCCATCATCACTATTTGTTGCATTTCTTTGAAAGTCATTTTTGTGCCTGTTTCTTTGCATATAAAATGTTCATCGTATAAATCACGGATCGGAGATTGCAAAAATTTTTCTAAAAAAGTGTTAATTTTTGATAAATCTTCCTCCTTTTTCAAATTGATTAAACCCTTATGATGCCACCTTGCTACCTCATAAATATACACTCTATCAGCATCTTGCAAAGCCGTAAGTCTTTCTAACGTTGCTTTTATCATTTTTTTTGCTTCCTTATAATCCCTGCTAAAATCCCTTGATACCCATATAGTTGCATTCTCTATTGTTTTTTTTACCCTTTCTTCTTTTATTTTATTCACAGCCTTTTGGAACTGAGCGGGATAGTGCATTTTTAGCCACGCCGTACGCATAAACAATACGCAAATTCCATAACTATGTTCGCGTGGGGTCATTTCATACATCCCATCGTGCTTACTAAAAATATGCACAACATCTTCAAACGTGGGCTGTTCAATGGCACGTAATTGTTGCATCTTTGTGGCACTCAAATAACTATAGTCTCGCCATTTTTTGTCTGTTATAAAGAATTGTAACTGTTCGGGCGTATCAAAAGGCAACGTGCGGAAATCAATCTTATCGTTTGTGGCTGCAATCGTTTGCTCCACAATATCAAGAACAAAGTAATTTATAATAGGTTTCTGAAATAACGTCTCAAACAAGATACTTTCTTCACAATATCTATCGTCTTCATCCATTTGGTCGTAATACATTTCGTTGAGATAATCTTCAATAAACTTTTTTCCTGCTGACGAAAACTCAATGCCAAAGTCATGTAAGATAGGACTATTCAATAATCTATTTGCATTCAAACCCACACTAATCGGGTCAATATCGGTGATGCCGAGAGCGTAACAAACCACACTTCCTGCTATTTGATAGGAACTCGGCGAGGTGCAAAAACCGTGTTCATGGGCTACACGAACATAATCCATCATAATTAAAAAACGGTCTGTCCAATGGCGATAATGAATAACTTCTAACTCACTTTTTATACGCTTTATTACCTCCTCGCTCAACTCACCTTGATAACGCTTACGGGCACCTCCCATCACGATATTCGTCAGGTACTGGTCGGCACTATCAAACCATTCTGGGAGCTGGAAATGTGGCATAGGATACAACTCATAACGATTCAAATAGTACACAAACTTCAATAGGTCGGGCTTTGAATCATCAAAAAATGTATCTTTGTATATATGATATAGATATAAACCAATTTGTTTGTACAGTTTTGGATATGTCTCAATAAAATTGCATAGTAGATCAGATTCAAACTCGTCTTTCATATCGAAATTCGGCTTCAAATGCTCGTTTAACAATTCTCTAAGTAAACTTGGGTAACTTTCTTTGTCGTCATAAATTTTATCCTCCATTTCGATGTTGTAGTAGAGTAGATTCGTAAAAATAGTTTGTGTATTGGCATCAATTTTCGCCAGCACTTCGGGTTCAATAAACGGATTATTGGCTTTGAACCACGCCAAAGCGTCGGCATCATATCTTATGTTCGTGAGTCCGATAAGGTGGCTAACGGCTTGCTTAATACCCGCATAATAGCCGTCACTTTTTCCGTTGTAATGCTTTGCCATTTTGATAAACGAAGCGATGTAAGGATTCCCTGCATAGTAGCACGAAGGGTTGAAATAGGCGTCTGCAAACTCGGCTTTGGAGGGTTTGGTGTGTTCCGTATACTTGCTTTCGAAACACAGCATGTATTTGCAACCTTTACTGATAAGCACAACGTCCATATTTGCTGGACGATTGACAGGACGACCCTCTGTAGGTTTCGTCATAATGGGAAATTTGACTTCAAAATATACTTTATCAAACTCAATTTCTTCCCATCGGAATGGATGCTCTGGGCTCACCCAATGAAAAAAGTTGTACGCTAACATAGACGATGAATAAATCGCCTTGGCATGGGCAAGATGGAAGACGCCTTTTTCGTCCACATAATCCTCCAACTCATGTCCATCGCCAGCCATAAACATGTCGTGGAACTTGCCTTTTGTGATGCCTTCTCGTCCACCTTTGAACACGTTTTCTTCGTATGTGGGCAGGTACCCAAGTTTGGTTCGGACGTTTTTTACGGGTTGCGATTGCTTTGTTTCGTTGTTTTGTTGTGTCATAATAGTTTAATTTTAGAAATTTGTTGCAAATTTAAAACGAAAAAGTGCCAACTTGTGGCACTCTTGTCAATAAATTATTGGTTACGAAAAATTACTTTTCCCAGTAACGTGTTTGAAGATACTTGATTAAATCAGCATACTCCTTATTTCCCACAATAGGGTTTAGTAACTCTTTGGGGTCGAGAATACGGAACTTGGAGCTGTCTTTGAGGGTTGGAACATAATTCTTCTCTATGGCAGTTTTTAACTCCGTGTGTTCGTTAGGTATGACCACTATATGGAAATAATCATCCGCTTCGATACCACAACCTTTATGACGAATAATTTGCTCAACCAACAATGTCTGACGCATCAATTCATAGTATGGATCAGCATTATACCAAGCATACCAACCTATCAAATTAGATGAAGGCAAAATGCGCTGCGGATAACGGCTGAGGCTCTTTTTGGTCGCTTTTTTTCCGTTGTATGTTTCCGTGTATTTCCATTCTATCGGAATAAGAATCTTTCTTTTATCTGTCAATTGTGCATAAACAAAAACGTCAATGGATGTGCAGTTTGCGCCCCGTGTTTCGTACCGTTCGCCAAGTAGAGAGATATTCTTATATACAAATTCAAATGTTATATAACCGTCTTCATCAAGCGGAGAAAGCAAAATCTTATCAATATCCAGTTTGGTTACCGCTCTCATTATTTCTTTAATAGCATCTTTATCTTTACGCAAGGCAAATAAGTGATTCAAACACTGAACCTGCGAAGAAACCAAATGCCCGGAAGGCAGTTTGCTTTTTTGGTTTTCTCCCCACCATGCAATATTATGCTTGTTAAAATAATCAAGCACATTATCAGTACCTGTGATTAGCGAAGAATATAAATTATAGCAACTATCCTGCTTGTCCAATACAAACTCGCGAGGTTTTCCTTTGAAAGTTCCATTGTTGGAAGCGATTCCTTTCAAATATTCATTGTAATATGCCAATTGGCAATCAATTTGTTGGTAATAATATGTTCGTTTCATTTCTTCAATCTTCATAATAATTTCATAATTTATGTTATATGCCTTATATAACGAATCCATCATCTCTCGATGTGCCAAGCGCCCCGGAGTTTCCTTAATCCAGCGGTTAAAAACAAGCAATTTTGGGATAGGATTAACCTTATAAGGCTTTTTATCCGGAATGTATAACTTCAGCGTTTTTTTTAGAGCATAAATTTCTGAATAATAATTAAGGATTTCATCCGTATGTTTGGCAATAAAATCTCTATATCCTTCAATTTGATCTACAATTTCCGGTTTTCCGTCTTTGGTTACCATTCGAGCATCGTCTATTCGTTTGAGTTCGACAAAACGGAGTTCACCATTAACACATTCTACAAGGTCTATTCGAATATCTCCGTTGTTGTAAGCAAATTCCGAATCAAGGTACTGCGAACGATGATTAATGATTAGATTTCCTTGAATAAATTTCTCGCTCCATTCCTCTTTATCAGCAATTCCATGTTTTCTAGAATAGAGGTGGACATTTCCAATGATTGTGTCCAATTTTTCATCCAACTGCTTAGCGCAGTTTTCGTAGCCATCACCTGTACCATACAGATACTTGCGATGCGTGAATGCCTGCACTTCATTCTTTTTGGAACAATAACGCAAACGAAGTACCCTTCCGCCTTCATAATATACATGTACTTCATTGTCTTTACGAATTTCAATGTACAGACGAAGATCGTTCTTTACTTTTTCCCACCAAGCATATTTGCCACTTTTTAATTCCTCGAATAGCGGTGCTTTAGGATTGAGGTTTTCAAATGTAATAGGTTTCATATCATCATGTATTTAAAATTTCTATTGCTTTTTCAACATCAGTGTCGGTGATGCCTGTGTCGGCATTGATTGGTACATGGTGCGGAGCAAGTTGGCGGAATGACTCAAAATCGTCCAAGATAACATAATTTGACACTTCAGGATGGTCTTGAAGCCAAGTAGAGATTTCCATTTCTCTTGCCACTGTCATTGCCTCACAAAAATCGTGCTTATCATCCTCCATATAGGTACGGATATAATCATCTGCCACAAAAAGTGATGTAATGTCGTACACCTTGCCAGGCAAATGACGCTCTTTCCACATCAACTTCAACATATTCAGACCCGCGAAACGCCACGAAGAAGAAACCACAATTTGAGCATTCGTAGCATCAACTATCTGTTGAAGGTTGGCGACTGCGTTTGGCGAAAATAGATTGCCAAAAGCATCCTCCGTCGGCAAACCTTTTTCTTTGAGCGAATTAAAGTACTCTTCGGTGTTCAAAACGCCATCTAAATCCAGAAAAATGACCTTATTATGCATATTGTTTTTCATTTCGGCTACAAAAATAATACCATAAAGTGCCAATATGTGGCATTATGTCATAAAAAAAATATTTTTTTGAATTTTATCTATATATATGACTTACAACTTGATTTAAATACACTTGAATCCATCTTCAATATTCTCGCATTTCCATTCACAAGGCTGTTCTCCTTCGTTAATTTGGATTACAAAAAATAACACTTTTTTGTCTGAATGTTGGGATATGTATTGACCTAGTCTTTTTTTTGCTTCTTCAAGGTTGTCATTTAGGTCTTTCGTTTCGAGTTTGGCTTTCCGTCCAAGTACAACAGAAAGAGATATCACTTCTTTGATATTGTTTCGATTGTCCAATAGTTTCATGTAATCAAAAACAACTTTTTTTGCATTCATATTCTTTGCCATTTTGAATTCTACTGCATAATCTGGATTATCAAAATTACCAATCGCAAAATCTATGAAACCAGACCTTCCGCCCTCGAAATCATCTTTTTTTATTTTCCTTAATGGCTTTATTTCGTATCCGTTTTCTACTTTAGCATAAAATCCACCATCTCTAATACCTTTAATTGATGTTGCCCATTCTGGATGAAACGAATTTTTCGCATCAGTGATATTAATCTCATAATCCGATTCTTTCTGAACTAGAAATGAAAACTTATGGTGTAAGTACCGTTCATTCCAATGTATACTATTGGGATTTTTGATTGTTTTTAAATCATTGATTACTTGTTCGATTATTTTTTCAACATCCATAGTAATAAAATTTTAAATTAAACTTATTGATTTTCAATTTACAAAATGCTCCACAAAAATAATTCCATAAAATTTACCTTCATATATTATACGATTTTCCCGCCAAGAAACTTCAAAACTTTTAAAACCTTTCCAAAACTTGTTGTGCTTCGGCACGAAATTGTTCCCGTAGCCACTGGGGCGTGAGGACGGTTATTTCTGGTAGAAACGAACGGAGTTCGCGGATAAAATCGACTGTCGGGGCAATATAGTACTCAAAAACCGAATAATCATCTGTCTTTTCAATCTCTTTTTGCGAACGATGCAGGGGCAACGAACGCAAATAATTGGCATAAAAAGGCTGTACGCGTATCTGCACAATTTCCGCTTGTTTGTCGTGCATAACGCCATAATAGTGGTACAAAAAATCACTTGCACGAAAATCCTTCGGCAGTTGAAACGTCTGCTCCGTAACGTCACAATCCACCATGCGGTCCAGCGAATAAAAATGCAACTCGTTATAGTCCTTTCGCAGTCCCAAGAGATACCAACGCTGTTTGAAACAACGCAAGCAATACGGCATGATCTCAAACTCTCGTGCCTGTTGCATCTTAAAACTATGATATTGCACCCGTAACACCTTGTTTTGTAGCATGGCTTCAATCACGCACGTCAGGAAACGGTTGCCCGAAGGTATATCTTCCAACACAATCCGCTCCTTGATTTGTTGGCTGTCCAGCAACAGATTATTGATAGAAAAGCAGTTAATGAGCCACTGCTGGACGTCCCCGTCTTTACGTATATCGTGGGGATTTTCTAAGGTGTAACGGTTACCTTCCTTACGCAAACAACAAATATCTATCTTGAAAAGCTCCCCAATGTCGTTTTTCATCCGCATAAAAGTGCGTTTTGGGATACTCTTCTCCTGCTTGTCGTTTAGATTAGAACGCGACCAATAGTCGTCGATTTCGGCTTTGGTTAAAGCCCCGTAGGAATGGAGCAAGTCCACTAACCACATATACCGTTTAAATTGCAAAATAGGGGTCATAATCTCATGTGTTAAAATTTTTGCAAAGTTACCGTTTCTTCGCGAGATACGCAAGGGGCAATTATTGAGATAGACAACATAAAAAAAAGGTGCGAAATTATATTCACACTTTCTCAAAAACTATTTCGTAGCCGAAAAATAGACTACTCGAACAACTCCGTACTAAAATACCGTTCGGCCGTATCGGGCAAAATGGTGATGACATTCTTGCCTTTGCCCAACAACTTCGCCATTTTGAGTGCTGTATAAACGTTGCTACCACTCGAAATACCACACATCAAGCCCTCTTCACGTGCCAAGCGTTTCGCGGTTTGCACAGCATCGGCATCAGGCACGATACAAATATCGTCATAGATTTTCGTATCCAGAATTTCGGGAATCAAACCGTCGCCAATACCCATCTGAATATGCGTGCCAATCGGTTTGCCCGACAAAATAGCCGCATTTTCGGGTTCTATCGCCCAAACCAACATATTGGGGTATTTCTCTTTCAGCACGCCACCAACGCCTGTGATGGTGCCACCCGTACCAATCCCGCTACAGAAGCCATGAATCTCTTGGTCAAAGTCGTTCAAGATTTCTTGGGCAGTGTATAATTTGTGTGCATTGGTGTTGTTGATGTTCTCAAATTGGTGCGGAACGAACACGTTGCTATCTTTTTTAGCCAAATCCAACGCCGTGTTGAGGCATTCGGCTATACATTTGCCTATATCGCCAGCGTCGTGCACCAAAACCACTTCGGCACCGTAATTCTCAATCAGTTTTTTCCGTTCGCCCGAGACACTGTCGGGAAGCACAATCTTCACTTTATATCCTTTCACAGCACCCACCAACGCCAATCCTACTCCCTGGTTACCGCTACTTGGTTCTACGATGATACTGCCTTTATGAAGCAACCCTTGTTTTTCGGCTGCCTCAATCATATTCAACGCCGTGCGAGTTTTGATAGAACCACCCACATTGACACCCTCGTATTTCACATAAATGTTCGCACTCCCTTCGGGCACGATGCGATTCAGTTTGACTAACGGCGTGTGCCCTACGGCTTTTAAGATGTTTTCAAAATACATATATTTTCTTTTTTTAGTGTTGGTTATCTTGCAGAGGGTTTTGTGAACCTCCGATTACTTTTATTTCTTTTTCCCCTTAGGGGTGGGTTTATGTGCGGGTTTAGGAGAGGCTTTTTTCTCTTCCTTTTCAGGGTCTGGCTTCTTAGGAGGATCGATCGCTACACTATTCAACCATCTTAGGTTCTCGTTTTTACTTCTATCAATCAATGGGGCAAGCCGTTTATCACAATCTATACTCCTCAAAGCCAGGTTTTTAGATATATCCAACGAGGTTATGTTGTTGTTATCGCACGACAAATCCTTCAACGCCACGCAATGACTTAAATCTAAGGAGTCCAATTTGTTATCAAAGCACCATAACCATTCCAATTCGGCGTTATTGCTCAAATCCAATGAGGTCAATTGGTTCGAATAGCAGTTCAGATTCTTCAATACAGTGTTATTGGTCAAATCCAACGCTGCAATTTGATTGTTACAGCAACGTAAATAGCCCAACTCTGCATTTTTGCTTACGTCCAAAGCGGTCAAAAAATTCGAGTAGCAGTTCAAACTGATCAAATTCACATTCTGACTCAAATCCAACGCAAGGATGCGATTGGCAGCACAATCCAAGTTCCTCAACGCCACATTTTTGGTTGTATTCAACTCAAATAAGCGATTATGACGGCAAGTAAGTACCTCCAATTCGACATTCGTACTTAAATCCAAACTAACCAACTGATTGGAATAACAATTCAAGTCTTTTAAGTGGGTGCAACCCGTCACATTCAACGCCGTTATCTGATTACCGTAGCAAGACAACTCGATTAAATTAGGACATTTACTTGCATCCAACGCCGGCAACTGATTGGAATAGCAATATAACTTTTTCAACGCCGTGTTTTTCGTTATATCCAAGTTAGATACCTGATTGGAGTAGCAGTACAGTTCTTTTAACGCCGTGTTATTGCTCACATTGAGGTAATAGATCTGGTTGGAGAAGCAATACAGTTCTTTCAACGCCTTACTTTTGCTTATATTTAAATTGATTATCTGATTGTTGTTACAAAAGAGTCGCACTAAAGCGATGTTTTTGGTCATATCCAAAGCCGTCAGCAGGTTATGATTGCAAATCAACTCTGTCAAAGCGACATTCTTGCTCACGTCCAACGCCTCTAACTGGTTGTTGCCACAATCCAAATTCATCAACGCCGAGTTTTTGACCAATTTCAACGCAGTCAGATGGTTATTTGCACACGAGAGCCCATACAAAATGGGGTTGTTCCGCAAATCTAACTCCGACAAGTGGTTGTTTGCACAATAAAGCCAATTCAAGTAGATGCAACCCGTCAAATCCAACGCCGATAGGTTATTGAACGAACAATTTAATAACTTCAACGCAAAACATTCCCCCACATCTAACGCCACCAACTGGTTATGGTCGCAGCAGAGTGTATCCAACAGGGTGTTCATCTTAATATCCAACGCCGAGATCTGGTTATAAGAACACAGTAAGGTGTTCAAATTTGAAAAGTACTCAATACCTTTCAAAGAACCGATGTAACCTAAACTTTGGAAGTTACCCGATACGTCTATTCTTGTTACATCGTCTCCCTCTTGTATCGACAAGATACCATCGCCATTGACGTCAAAGTGCTCCAAACAGTAGGCTTTGAAGGTGGTATCTTCCATCTTTGAACAAATGTCAAACTCTGCGTGTGCTATGGTGGCGACAGATAAAAAAATGAAAAGCGACACCATCCTAAATACTCCAAGTCGTAATGTATTCATATTATTTTTTTTATAGTTATGTTCGTAATTGTTATACAGAATGTAGAGTCTCCCCAAATGCTTAATTGCTTTCTACAATTTTTTCTACATCAAACATTTTCCCCCAATCTGATTCTGCATATTTCGTTTTACTATTTTTAGGTACAAAAACCGTGCACTGTGTAGCCGTTTGTTTGAAAAAACTACCATTATTTTGTTTCGAAGGCAATGCCATCGCAGGTGGTTCAACGGCAAAGGAAGTGATTTTAGTCAATGATCGACATTCCCAAAAAGCACCATCTTCCAACTCTACGCAAGCGGCAGGCAAAATAATCGTTGCCAACTCCGCACAAAAACTGAATGTAAACGGGCGTATCTTGGTGACTTTCTGCGGGATGTCGATGCTTTGCAAACTGATACATTTTTCAAAAGCAAGTTCGCCAATCTCCTCTAACGAAGCGGGCAAAATGACCATCGGCAAACTGGCACATTTGGAAAACGATTTAAACCCAATCTTTTGGAGGGTAGGAGGCAAGGTCAGTTCCTGCAACATATCGCACAACGAAAATGCTCTATCGCCAATCTCAATCACCGTGTATTTCTTGCCTTCGTATTTAATTTGGGACGGAATTTCAACTTTTGTCAAATTATCGTACGGGCGAGTGTGATGAAAAACAACTCGGACTGTTTTACCTTTTGGGTCAATAATTTCGTAAAACAGTTCACCCACTTTGAATGAATCCGCCACTACGGTTCCTAAAACGAGGAATAAAAAGCCTGTTAATAAAATTATTTTCTTCATAATATCTTGAAATTAAACATTTTTCCAACCTTGTGCCTGCAAAGGAATCGTCTCGCCGTCATGCGAAGCCAGATTGATGCCCTCGCTTTCCTTATCGATATGCCCGATGATATACACGTCATCCAGCGGCAATAATTTCTCGTAATCGTTTATGTTACAAGTAAATAGCAACTCATAATCTTCGCCACCGTTGAGGGCACACATCACCACGTTGAGGTTCATCTCTTCCGCTAATCGAGCCGTTTGTTCGTCAATGGGTAACTTGCCTTCGTACACCGTGCAACCCACTTTGGACTGCTTGCAGATATGGAATAACTCGCTACTCAAGCCGTCCGAGATGTCAATCATCGCCGTAGGCAGGATATCCGCTTTTGCCAACTGCTCCACGATGTCCTTACGGGCTTGGGCTTTCAGTTGCCGTTGCAACAAGTACTCGCGACCTTCGAACTGGCTTTGGTCAAACTGGCTTTGGTTAGGCACCGAATGCACCACCTCCAACTCGCGTTGCAGCAGTTGCAGTCCCATGTAAGCCGCTCCCAAGTTCCCACTCACGCAAATCAAGTCGGTCGGCTTAGCACCACTCCGATAGACGATTTTATCTTTCGGAGCCGAGCCAATGCAGGTGATAGAGATAACCAAGCCGTTCAACGAAGCCACCGTGTCGCCACCTACCAAATCCACGCCATGCTCCTCGCAAGCCCACCGAAGCCCCTGATACAACTCCTCCAAGTCCTCCACATTAAACCGACTACTCACCCCAATCGACACGGTTATCTGGGCAGGTTTGCCGTTCATGGCATAAATATCCGAGAAGTTGACCACAGCCGCTTTGTAGCCGAGGTACTTCAACGGACAATACTCCAAGTTAAAATGGATGCCCTCCAAGAGCATGTCGGTCGTGACGAGCGTCTGTTCGGGACTGTCAATCACGGCACAATCGTCCCCGACTCCTTTGATGGTGGAGGCGTTCTTTTGCGGAAAATCGTGCGTCAAATGCTCTATGAGCTTAAATTCTCCTAACTTACTTATGGGCGTTTTGTCTTGCATCCAACTGATTTTTTAGCGAGGCAAAGGTATTATTTTCGTTTTATTTGGCAAAATAGTTTTTTTATCCTAATGATTTTTATATCTTTGCGGGGTCACTGGTTTGGGGGCGTTATGTTTTGATATGAATTAGGATTTTGCGTTTGGTTGAGTAATGGCTTTTTATCTGGTTTTATATATTGTTGCTACTTTGTGTGCTTTCTGCTATGCGAAGGCAAAAACAAAGATAGATATTTTGATTTTTAAAACCTTACTTTTTCTTATCTTATTTCTGCCACTTGCCTTACGCTACAACATTGGAACGGATTATCAAACTTATGTTTACTTAATTAAAGAATACTACTTTTTTAAGCATAGTGATCTATACTTTGAGCCTGGCTGGATGCCAATAATTTATGCTATTGAAAAATGGAATCTCAGTTTGCAATGGTTCTTTGTGGTACCAGCATTCTTTTCAACCTTTATTGTATTGAGAGAGGATATTATAGAAAGAAAATATGCCCATTTTTGTATTCCTGTATATCTTAGTCTTGCATATATTGATTCATTTGACATTGTACGACAAGCATTTGCGGCTACCATATTCTTGTTCTGTGTTAAAAATTTAGAACGAAAAAGATGCTGGAAAACATTCTTTTGGCTAATTATTGCCGTGTTGTTCCATAAATCGGCTGTTTTATATTTACCGTTTTTAATCCTTGCTTCCTTGGATTGGAAAAAACTGAATCAATATAGAGCATTGACCATATACGCAATAATGGTAGCAGTATTTGTAATATATAACGCAGCAACATTGATAATAACAAAAATCGTTGGCGATACTATGTATGCCTCTTATGTTACCAGTGATTTTAATCGCCCTACAAAAATAACCAGTGGGCTAGGGGTGTTAGCAAAGCAAATACTCTTTATTTTGGTTTTATTCTCAATTCGTAAAGAAGAAATTGATAGTACTATTAATCAAACATCCATTAGACGATATAATATAGTCTGCATAGGTACCTTATGTTTGGCAGCATTTCATATTCTTGCTACACAAATTCATATTTTTGATAGGTTAACGACTTTGTTCTCTCCTTTTTATATCTATATTGCTACTTGTCTCATAAAATCAAAATGGAAATATAGGAAATGGGCTTGCTTGATCTTTGTTTCTATGCTTTTCATACTCGCTGCTATGAGACTATATGGTTCTTTTATTGCAGGAACAGGACCTGGGATTATTCCCTACCAATCAATCCTAACAAAATAACGACTATGCAAAAATAAACAAAGATGATACCGAAAATTATTCATTACTGTTGGCTAAGTAACGATCCAATTCCAGAGGCATTTCAAAAGCATATAGAATCTTGGAAGAAATATCTTGTTGGATATGAATTCAAATTATGGAATTTTGATATATTTGATAAACAATCTTCGCTTTGGGTTTCACAAGCCTTTGATGCAAAAAAATATGCATTTGCTACTGATTTTATTCGCTTATATGCAGTATATCATTACGGTGGGATTTACATGGATATGGATGTTGAAGTACTAAAACCGTTTGATGATTTGCTGGACAGAGATTTATTCTTCGGATACGAGCATCCAAAACAACCATATTTAGAAGCAGGATGTTTTGGAGCTACAAAAGGGAATATTTTTATAGGTGAGTGTCTAAAATATTATGATAATCGCCCATTTATCCAAGACGATGGTAGTTATGATATATTACCACTGCCCAAAATAATAACTCCAATTTATAAAAAGTTAGTTCAAACAGAACCTTTTTCTGTTGATTACTTTACAGCAAAATCTTTGGAAACGGGAGAAATAATTACTACTAAAAATACGTATGCAATACATCATTTTGCAGCAAGTTGGCGTGAAGATAGATGGCTAAAACTTAGAGATTTTAAATATAAATTGCACAAAAAGAAAATTCCTACTTTTCTAATAGATATTTGCTACCAACTATATTATGCCATTATGGCATTTCAATATCATGGTTTGAAAAAGGGGCTTAAAAAAGGTTTTAATGTCTTTCTAAATAAGATTAAATCAAAATAAAATCGAAAGATAATATTGATGAAAACAGCAATTTTTATAAACAATATTTTTAATAATGGCGGAACAGAAGTCGTTTCAATTGAGTATGCCAAACTCCTAAAAAAACAAGGAGAATCAGTTTGCTTTATCAGTATTGATTCAGGTGATTTATTTCCGGATGAATTAAAAAAAGAACAAATTGACGTCTTTGTGGTTCGAGGAAGAAAGAATAACAATGAACTCTCTGAAGAACAAATTCAAAAAGCATTGAAATATTGTGTAGAAAATAATGTAGACAAGTCTCTGTTCATTATAAATATACCTCACAAAATAAGTCCTGTAAGTAACTTAGATTTAATCTTAAGATTATCAAAAATTTCAAAATGTGAAGTTGTCTTCCATAGTAGTCCTAAATCTTACATAACTAGGTATTGGTCATTGAGATATGGGATTATTGGTAATGTTCTTCGCAAAATTAAAACATTGTTAATAACTAAACCTTACGCAAAGCATTTTATAAAAACTTTGTATAAAAATGGGATTATGTTATACTCCATAACAAAAGGTGGACAAAAAGAATTGAAAAAGTATTATGGCGTTGATGCAAAAATACGTTATAATTGGTATGTATATCGAGATATTGAATTCCCAAATAAAAAAAACATTGTTACTTATTGCGGTCGGTTGGTTTTTGAAAAAAACTTATTATTACTGCTTAATGCATGGAAACGTTGTAATACAGCTGATTGGAAATTAAGGCTGATTGGAACAGGAGAAGAAAAAGATTTACTTGAAAACTTTTGTGTAAAAAACCATTTAGATAATGTGGAATTCTGTGGGAGTATTAATCACGAGAGAATTTATGATTATTTTGCAGAAAGTAAAATTTGTGTTTTAACAAGTTTTTATGAAGGTCATCCTACGGTTGTTGTCGAAGCAATGAATATGGGAAATGTTATTTTTTCTACAAAATATGATGGTTTTAGTGATGAATTATTAAATTCTGAAACGGCAATTATTACAGATTATAAGGTTTCTCATTATTCAAATGCTTTAAATGAGTTACTAAATAATCCAGAACGAATTGACCAAATGGGACATAATGCTTTTGGAAAATGCAAAGAATTTTATCATTCTTCTGAATATTTAAATAATTTAAGATGAGGTTTTATGAAAACTAATTTTGATATAGATTTTATAGTTCCTTGGGTGGACGGGAGCGATCCACAATGGATTGAAGAATTTAATAAATACTGTCCCGAAGACAAACGTATTATTGACGCAAGTACAAAACGTTACCGTGATTACGGGCTTCTGAAATACTGGTTTCGTGGAGTAGAGAAGTTTGCACCTTGGGTGCGAAAAGTGCATTTTGTTACCTGTGGACAAAAACCTGAATGGCTCAATTTGGATGCACCAAAATTACATTGGGTAAAGCACGAAGATTATATTCCCAAAGAATATCTACCTGTTTTCAGCGCAAATCCAATCGAAATGTACATGCACCATATTCCCGATTTAGCAGAGCATTTTGTATACTTTAACGATGATTTTTTTCTTACGGCTCCTGTAAAAAAAGAATTCTTTTTTAAGAATGGGCTTCCGTGTGATAGTGCTATCCTCGGGACGATAAGTTTAACTGATATTGGACATATTCTGCTAAATAATAATAACCTTATAAATCAAAAATTTAATAAGAAAAAAGTTATTCGAAAGAATTTTACCAAATGGATAAATCCTATTTATGGTGCAGAACTTATTCGCTCTTTGCTTTTATTACCTTATACAGGATTTACTGGTTTTCATAATACCCATTACGCATCGGCATATACTAAAACATTATTGAATACTGTATGCGATGAGTTCCCTGATGCGATTAAAACGACTATGAAAAATCGTTTTCGTTCCCAACAAGATGTAAATCAATATCTTTTTCAAGATTATCGTTTTTGTACAGGTGATTTCTATCCTATCAATCCGCACAAAAACAAGAAAATGTTTACGCTGTCTGATGCTAATTTGACTCAAGCGGCTGACTATATAAAAAATCAAAAGGTATCAGAAATTGTCTTAAATGATTCTGATGCATTTGATTTTGAAAAAGCTACAGTTGTTTTAGCAGAGGCTTTTGAACACATATTACCAGAAAAATCATTGTTTGAAGTTTAGTTATGATTAGTGTTTGTATGGCAACCTATAATGGTGCAAAGTTTATAAAACAACAGATAGACTCTATTTTATATCAACTTGGAATGGAGGATGAACTTATCATCAGCGATGATGGTAGTACAGATAAAACTTTGAACATTATTGCTTCTTACAATGATTCTCGTATAAAAGTTTTTCATCATAAAAGGAATCCAAATTTTGCAAAAATCAAATATTCTCGGTCTTTTTATTATGCTACTGCAAATTTTGAGAACGCACTAATACACGCAAAAGGAGATTATATTTTTCTTGCTGACCAAGATGATATTTGGTTAGAAAAAAAAGTTGCTACTTGTGTCGAAGCATTAAAGGAATATGATTTTATTATCCACTCAAAAACACAAAAAAATAACGAGAATCTGTTGTCTTCTAATGTTGTTACTCCTAGAAATTGGTTCTTTCATCTTATGCATATGACATGGTATGGTTGTTGTATGGCATTTAGGAAAAAACTTCTAAAAATGGTTTTGCCTTTCCCAAAAAAGCTTATAGGACATGATTATTGGATTTCAGTTATTGCATTACGATTTTGTTCTGTAAAAGTAATAAATACACCTCTTATAGCCTATAGATTACATGAAAATTCTGTTTCTCAAGGAACGAAGAATCCTCTTGCTTTTAAGATTTTTTTTCGAATCAAATTATTATTTTCAGTAATAAAACGATTTATCCAATTACAACTTAGCACATAAACGGTTTAAAAATTGACTTTGGTAAAACATTAAGAATTAAAATTATGGATTTTTCTGTTCTTCAATCGGTTTATAAAAAAGACAATCCAAAGTTTTTGTCTGAATCTTTGCAAAGTATAAAAAATAATACTGTGCAACCTGCCGCAATCGTACTTGTTAAAGACGGTACACTCACACCTGAACTAGAAGCCGTCATTATCGAATGGCAAGAAAAACTTCCGCTCAAAGTTGTCGGTTATGAACAAAATCAAGGTTTGGCATATGCACTCAATTATGGTTTGCAATTTGTAGAAACAGAACTTGTTGCTCGAATGGATAGCGATGATATTTGTTATCCCAACAGATTTGAAAAACAATTAAAATATTTTGAACAAAAAACAGAAGTAGAAATACTCGGCACAGGAATATCTGAATTTTATATATCCAAAAATAATGAAGAATTTCGCCACACTCATTTTTATCCTCAAATATCAGATTCCACCTCAAAAACTCTTTTTAAGGGCACACCTGTTGGGCATCCAACTGTAATGCTAAAAACAAAATTATTAAAAGAATTTAAGTACGCAGAAAATACAACCATGAATGAAGATATAGAACTATGGTTTCGCCTTATCAAATCAGGTCATTCAATTTATAATCTTCAAGAACCGCTTGTGAATTTTCGCATTACCGATGCTACATTTAATCGACGCAATACGAAAAAAGCGTTTAATGAATTTAAAATCTATTGGGAAAATCTTTATGAGATATTTGGTCTATCGCCTTTACTAATTTATCCAATAGCTCGCTTTCTGGTTCGGTTTTTGCCATATAGAATCAATAAAAAACTATATTTTTCAAAAGTGCGAAATTCAGTATTAAAATAAAATTTTACCCTTTAACTGATTGAAAATAAAAACTCATTGGCATATATCAAAAAAAAACGTAATTTTGTAGCCGAAAATAACAAAGTGATGCGTAGCAATGATATTTCATATTTTTTATCCTTCTGTATTGAACAGTACAAACAGAAACATCATTTGACGGGCGAGCAGGCAATGCAAGAACTGGACAAATACGGTGTTTTGGATTATTTGGAGGAGTTTTACGGCGTCTTGCACACCCAAAATGCACAATGGATTGTAGAAGATATTGAACACTTTATTAGTAAGCGGCAAAAATGAAAGTATATCACGGCAGTTTAGAATGTGTTATAGCACCGACTATCCGCGAATCTAATCGCACATTGGATTACGGAAATGGTTTTTATACCACCACTTCGTATGAGCAGGCAGAAGAATGGGTACGCAGAAAAATGAAAGACAGCCACATTACGAAAGGATTTGTCAACGAATACGAAATGGATATTGATAAGTTAGCATCGTTCAAATGCTTGTTTTTTGACTCACCAACAGATGAATGGATTGATTTTGTGATGAACAACCGCTTGAAAAAAGATTTTGTGCATGATTACGATGTTGTATATGGTCCAGTAGCCAATGATCGTGTATATACTTGCTTTGCTCTGTACGAAGGAGGAGTGATGAGCAAGCAAAATTTGTTGGCAGAATTGAAAACATACCAACTAATAGACCAGTATTTATTCCACACCGAGCGTGCGTTGCAAATACTAACATTCATTCAAGCAAAGGAGATACGACTATGACAGAAATAACCCAACAAAATTTATATCTCATTTTGCCTTCTAAGGTCAGTTGGATGGCAGATATGCTTTGTGAGGATAAACATATCAGCGTAGTGGAAGCCATACGCCAAATCTACACTTCGGACACCTACAAACAATTAGAACAAGAAAACACCAAGCGTTGGCACGAAGGGCCCGTGTCTTTGTACCAAAATTTATGTAACGCACAATAATATATACGGAAAAATATGCCGTTGTGCCGAAAATAAAATCTATGTTCCCGCTGAAAAATCGTAAAATTCTACAATTCCACCCCTCAAAAAATCAAATCTACACAAAGCATTTTTGCAGGAAATGATTATTTTTGCAACATTAACATTACATTTTTGTTTTTTTTAAAAAAATTTGTGTACCTTCGCACAGCGTTTCGGTATTTTTTGTAGAAGTTTAGGTGGAATAATCGGGGGCGTTCTTTCATAGAGTACGGAAAATAGCAAAGTTTAGGATATAAAACCATAAATAAGTACATGGAAAAACATAAATTTAAGACTATTGGCATCATTGGTGGAATGGGTCCCGCAGCAACGGCAGACTTGATGAACAAAATCATTGATATGACCGAAGCCGCAAAAGACCAAGACCACATCCCCATGCTCGTAGATTCAAACACTTGTATTCCCGATAGAACATTGGCAATTTTGGAAGGTGGCGAAAGTCCCGTGCCACAGATGTTGCGTTCGGCAAAGCGTTTGGAGCAAGCGGGAGCGGATTTTCTCATTGTCCCGTGCAATACAGCACATTTTTTCGTTCCGCAACTGCAAAAAGAGGTCGGCATTCCCTTCCTCAATATGCCTCAGGAAACAGGTAAGTTGTTGCAACAAAAAGGCATAAAACGTGCAGCGGTGTTGGCAACGAATGGGACATGCCAGAGTGGACTTTATGAAAAAGTGCTGACTGAAGCGGGCATCGAGACGCTTTATCCGTCGCCCGAACAGCAAAAATTGGTGATGAGCCTGATTTACGATTACATCAAAAAAGGCATCACCGACCCGAACAAACTGCCACGCGAAGGCGTTGTTGCAATGATAAAAGATTTGCATGCTCGTGGGGCTCAGGCGTTGTTGTTGGCTTGTACCGAATTGCCACTGGCGTTCAGTATTTTAGACCTTTATGATGACACTTGCGTGGATCCGACCTCCGTATTGGCGTGTGCTGCGATTCAAAAAGCAGGTGCAACGGTTAGAAAAAAATGACAGATAAAATAAAGTTTAACTTAAAAAAGAATTCTTATGTCTAAATTAAAAGAATCATTGGCACTACAGATCTTTTTGGCTTTAGGTCTTGGTGTTGTAGCGGGTTTGTGCTTTTTGTGGGCTGACCAAGTAGCGTTCCCAGTAAAATGGCTCAAACCTTTTGGAACAATCTTCATTAACCTCTTGAAGTTCATCTGTGTGCCCATCGTGCTCACTTCGATTATTCAAGGTGTGGTTTCGTTAGGTGATCCTAAAAAAATCGGTTCTATCGGTGGTAAAACTATTCTTTACTACTTGTGTACGACCATGTTTGCTATCACAATCGGTTTGATTTTGGCAAACTTGTTCACCTTCCCCGTTTTGGAAACGAGTGGTGCTGAATATGCAGCTAAACCTCCCGTTCCAATTATGGACACGATTATTAAGATCTTCCCAACTAACATCCTTGCTCCAATCGTAGGCATGGATATGTTGCCCGTTATCGTTATCGCTTTGTTCATCGGTTTCGGTATTATCTTGACAGGTGAAAAAGGCAAAATTGTTAAAGACGTTAACGATGGTTTGGTAGAAGTGTTCATGAAGATTATGCACGGTATCATCTCTTTGTCTCCTTACGCAGTATTCTGCTTGATTACTCCTGTGGTTGCAGAGAATGGTCCTAAGGTACTTGGTTCGTTGGCTTTGGTACTTTTGTGTGCTTATATCGCTTATGCAGTACACGTTTTCGTTACTTACTCTACGGCCGTTTCGGTTTTGGGTAAGATGAATCCATTGAAATTCTTGAAAGGTGGTACAGAAGCGTTCTTGTTCGCTTTCACGAGTACTTCTTCTGCTGCAACAATTCCAATTTCGTTGGAGTGTGCAGAAAAGAACTTGGGCGTTCGTAAAGACGTAGCAAGTTTCACCTTGCCATTGGGTGCAACGATTAACATGGACGGTACGGCAATCTACCAAGGTGTTGCTGCTGTGTTCATTGCTTCTTGCTATGGTATTGATTTGACTCTTGGCGATATGATTACGATCATCTTGACGGCTACTTTGGCTTCTATCGGTACAGCAGGTACTCCTGGTGCAGGTATGATTATGCTCGCTATGGTGTTGGAGTCTGTTGGTTTGCCTGTTGAAGGTATCGCTCTCGTGTTCGGTGTTGACCGTATCTTCGATATGGGTCGTACAGGTGTGAACGTATTGGGTGACCTTTCTGCAGCTGTTATCGTAGACCGTTCAGAGAAGAAAAGAGAAGGATTAGTTGACTAATCACTGAGAATTTTTCTATAAAACATTACTCGGAAAGTCAGGACGAAATGTTCTGGCTTTCTTTTTTATATAATTGAGAGGAAGAGGATGGTTCCCAACTGCACGGGAGCGTTTGGCAGAGTGTGTAGAGCAGTATCGCAAAATAACCCAGCGGTGTTAGGTTAATGCAGTGTAAAAAAAAGAGAGAAGCCCAATCAGGTTTCTCTTTTTTGTATGGATTGTAGCGGGACCCAGGATTGAACTGGGGACCTCATGATTATGAATCATGCGCTCTAACCAGCTGAGCTATCCCGCCAAAAATCAACTCAACAGCGTCCACGAAGGTAAAACTTTTATCAGAATTAAAAAAATAAAAATATCTTTGCACGACATTCTTACAAAAAAAACTATAACTTATTGAACTATACACGATATGAAACGACATTTTTTACTCCTGATTTTTACGCTATTTTGTTGTGCTCAAGTGTTCGCAAATGGTGATGTTAGTGGCAAAATAGTAGATGCAAATAGCGGAAATCCATTGGAAATGGTAGCTGTGCAGGTTTTTGCCTTAAAAAATAATGACACGGTTTTTGTTACGGGCGTGCAAACCGATTTGTATGGCAATTTTATGTTGCCCAAGACGGCAAATGGCAAGTATATACTACGTTTTTCGGCATTAGGGTACAAAACACAGGATAAAATAATCACTGTTGCTGACCAAGATGTGGCTGTTGGAGCGGTGCGTCTGAAAGAAAATGTGCAAGAATTAAGTGCGGTGCAAATCACGGGGAAAGCTGCTGAGATGACCGTCAAAGGCGATACGTTGGAGTACAATACCGCTGCTTATTCCCTCAACGAAAACGCTATGGTAGAGGATTTGCTCAAAAAAATGGCAGGCGTGGAGGTCGATAAAGACGGAAATGTTACGGTAAATGGCGAGTCCATTGCTTCCGTGCAAATTGATGGCAAAAAATTCTTCGGTTCCGATGTCCAAATGGCGACTAAAAACATTCCTGCTGAGATGATTGACAAGATACAAGTGCTTGATAATAAATCCGATATGGCCAAACTGACGGGCATCGAAGACGATAACACCGAACGAATCATCAACCTCAAACTCAAAGAGAACCGCAAAAAAGGACTTTTTGGTAATTATGTTGGAGGAGTGGGAGCCGATTTGATAACCGATAACGGCGAATGGTTTGACTACAACAACAGCGAATTTGGTGCCAATAGTTCCGAAAAAGCCCAACATTTTTTCAAAAACGATTTTCGTTACAACGCTAATTTGTTCACGAATCTGCTTACGGGCGAGAGTCAAACGACCATAGTGGGCAATGCCAACAACACCAACGAGATTCGGAGCGGACGCGGAAGAGGTTTTTGGGGTGGTTCTAATTCGGGCATTACGCGGACAGAAAACATCGGTATAAACACGAATATAGACGCTTCAAAGAAGGTTGACGGGTTGTTGATAGGAAGTGATGCACAATTTACGCATTCGCATAACAACACCCAAACCAAGCAGGATAAAACGACTTACGGAGACGATGTAGTCTATGATAATACCGATTCAATCAGCAAAATAACGAAGTCTTGGGATGCAAAAGTGAGGTTGGAATTTGAATGGACAATCGACACGCTCAACACGGTATTTTTTAAGCCCACGATTTCCTATACCAACAACGAGAGCAACGGCTACAACGAGTATATTTATTACAGAGATACGACCGAAATAATCAACGATGGAAACCAGAGCACGTATTCGCTGAGCGAGGATATTTCGGCAGAATTGAACGTGATTTATAACCGCAAATTGCAGAAAAAAGGGCGTGTTTTGACGCTCAACGGCTCGTTTTCGTTCACCAACACAAAAGGAAACTCGAGCACGCTTTCGTACGATAATTTGTTAAAAAAAACGCTCATTGACCAATACACGCATAGCGGCAACGATGCCCTTTCGTATTCGCTCAAAGTGTCGTATATGGAGCCACTTTCAAAGGATTGTCGGCATTTGATGGAAATGAATGCGACTTACCGAGCCAACCATCGCGACTCGCACAAAGACCAGTTTTCCAAAAACGAACTCAGTGGCGACTATGAATACGATTCGACTTATTCCAATGCCCTCAAAAACAACTTCTATTCCGAGATTGCGGAGTTGAATTATCGGTTTTTATCCGAGCATAGCGATTTGACGGTCGGGGCAAGTATCAATCCTTCGCAAACCCGCTCCACCTCGTATTATGGCTCGATTTTGGCACGCGATACGCTGTTGAGTGTGGTGAATTGGAGTCCGAATGTATCGTTTCGGTATAAGTTTGGGAAGAAAGAGTTTGCACGCGTTATTTATCGAGGCAATAGCACGCAACCCACGATAACGCAGTTGGAGCCGGTGCGGAATAATTCCAATGCGATGAGCGAAACGGTCGGGAATTTGGGCTTACAACCCGCTTTTACGCATCGATTCCGCTTTTTCTATTCGCGTTACAATGAGAAAAGATTTTCGAATCTGATGACGGGTATTCGGGCTAATTTGACGCAAGATGCACTCGTCAATAA
>JAEELX010000093.1 GCA_016282955.1 Paludibacteraceae bacterium
TACGTGCCGAGTCAATGTTATTCCGCACAAACCGAATAGCTTCCTTCTCCTGCTCATTTTTTTTCTGTTCATTCGCCAACATTTCCCGCAACATATCTTCGTATTCTTTGTTGACACACAACTGCGGCAAATCGCCATTATTGAGCGACAAATACAGTTTCCCGTCCCTATTTTCCACCACAAAATCGGGGATAATGATGTTTTGATGCCGTTCGTATGCCATACCTGTCCACGCATAACCTGGCTTAGGCGTTAGGCGAAAAATGATTTCACAAGCCTCGCGGATTTTCTCCTCCGTTACGTTCAATTTTGTAACCAAATGGGCGATATTTTTGTGCGAAAAATCATTGAAATAATTCGCTATAATCTTTTTGGAGAGCACAATCATCGGGGTTTGAGGCATTTGTTGCAGTTGTATCAAAAGGCACTCCTGCAGCGTTGTTGCTCCCACACCAGGTGGGTCAAATTGCTGAATTTGGCGAATAATTTTATGCATCTCCTCCTCCGAAACCACCAACGATTCACGGAAAGCCAAATCGTCTATCAAATTCTCCACACTACGCCGCAAATAGCCGTCATCATCGATGTTGCCCACAATAAATTTTGCAATATGGCACTCGCGTTCGTCCATCGAAGTCAAATAAATCTGCGACTCCAGATATTCACTCAACGAAACGCTCTCCAGTAACGGCACCTCCCTGTGTTCGTCGTCTGCAGAAGCGTTGTTGATGGTCGTTTTATAATCGGGAATTTCATCATCTTGCACATAATCCTCGTAGTTAAAATCCTCATTTTGCAAGGGGTTTTCGTACTCCTCTTTTTCTATTTCATTGGCATAAATTTCCTCTTCGTTCAAGTTTTCGTCATTCTCCGTTTCCACCGCTTCTTCCAACATCGGATTCTTTTGCAGTTCCTCGTCAATGCGTTCTTGTAACTCGGCAACAGGAATCTCCAAAAGACGAATCATTTGGATTTGAGCAGGCGATAATTTGACCTGCAATTTCTGTTGTTGTGTTAACGATAACGAACTCATAACGTCAAACTCTCCACTAATTTTTCACAAATAAATGCCACTTGTTGCTCGCTCAATTCGGGATACATTGGCAACGAAAGAACACTGTCGCATAACTTCTCCGTAACGGGCAAATCGCCTTTTTTATATCCCAAAAACGCATAAGCAGGTTGCAAATGAATCGGTTCGGGATAGTAAACGGCAGACGCAATGCCCGCTTGGGACAAGGATTTCTGCACTTTTTCGCGGCTACAATCCACGATTCGCAACGTGTATTGATGGAAGCTGTGGCTATTTTCGTCATATTGTGGCAACAAAAAATGGGGTTCATGTTCCAATGCTTTTTCATAATTTTTTGCCACTTGCCTGCGTTTTTGCAAAAATGTATCCAAATGACGTAATTTTACATCTAAAATAGCGGCTTGCAAAGTGTCCAAACGCGAATTGATACCCACCTGTTCCGAATGGTATTTTCGGTTGCCCATACCATGATTTGCCAACGAACGCACTAAATTCGCCAACGCATCGTCATCGGTAAAAACTGCACCGCCATCGCCGTAACAACCCAAATTTTTTGATGGGAAAAAACTCGTGCAACCTATCTTTCCAAGCGTTCCAGCATGTTTATACTCGCCTTCCAACTTGCATTTTGAGCCCATTGACTGGCACGCATCTTCAACCACAGCAATGCTATGCTTGTTCGCAAGTGCCAAAATCGCTTGCATATCCGCACAAAGCCCATACAAATGCACGGGAATAATGGCTTTTATCTTCGGCGTAATTTTGCGTTCTACATCTGCCACATCTATATTCATTGTCTCCCAATCCACATCCGCAAAAACGGGCTTCGCACCCACCAAAACCACTGCCTCAGCGGTTGCAACAAACGTAAACGATGGCACAATAACCTCGTCCCCTTCGCCAATCTGCAACGCCAACAAAGCCAGATACAACGCACTCGTCCCACTACTCACACCGATAACATGCTTCACATGCAGATAGTCTTGCAGATGGCTTTCAAACTGCCCAACAAACTCTCCTTTTATAAATGATTGAGAATCAATAACTTTTCGTATTGCTTCGTCTATTTCGGCTTGCATCGTTTGGTATTGCAAACCCAAATCAACCATCGGTATGGAGTGTAATTTGTTCAACGTTGTTCAATTAAAAAATCTACTTCATTTGGCACCACACGCGTTGAAAGAACGTACGGACTGTTCGTCTTTACACGTACTTCTAACTTTTCGGGCGTGTTATCGGTCGGGTACTCACAAACGGCTTGCACATTATTGAGCAAAACTTCTGGAAAATGGTTCATTCCCACCTGCACCGTTACCGTAACCTCCGAGGGGAACAGATGCACTTGCTCTCTTGCAGGCACATTTTCGGTCGTAATCGGCACCGTAAATACCTTTTCCGTGATGATTTGGTGATACGGGCGACTGATTACTTCGGGCGTGATATGCAATAACTTGGTTTCATCTTTCAGCAGTTTCGCTACTTGTTGCCGCAAAAAAGCATTGGTAATGTTTATTTCGCCTTCGTCTCCTTTGATTTGCCCCGATAAATCAACCATTATTTCGAGTCGTTGATAGGCATAATAAACCGCTCCACGCCCTTTTTCGTGCAAAACGATTTGTATTTTTTTCGGCAAGGGTTCGTCAAACTCAACGTAATCTGGCACACCAAGATACGTAACAGCAACATTCAACGCCACATCGTGTTCTGTGCCTATGTTTTTGAGAAACCACATTCCACAGGCAATCAGAACACAAAATAGATAGATTAAAATCTCGCGACTATTGTTTTTTGTCGAGTTCTTGATTTTCTTTTCTTGCATCATCTAAGATTAAATAAATGCTCCCTTTATCCACTTTCATACACACTTCTTTGTCTATTTCAATGAGCATCGTGGTTTCTTGTATTTCCTTGATGATACCGTAAATTCCGCCTGCTGTAACGACTTTATCGCCTTTTTTCATCGATTCGCGTTGCTTTTGCAACTCTTGCTGTTTTTTCTTTTGCGGACGAATCATAAAGAAATAAAAAATGATGAACATCAAACCTAACATGACCCACATAGACCAGCCATTTTGTTGTGTCGAACCTTCGGTAGCAGCCATATTGCTACACGCTTGTAAAAGAATTAAATTAAACATGATTTTTTATATTTTTAAAAATTAAACTTGCTTTATCGGTTTGCGAAATTATATCATTTAACACGCCATTGATAAACGAATAACTGTTTGGAGTTGAAAAATCTTTGGCAATTTTAACATACTCACTAATCGTAACGCTGGGAGCGATGTCGGCAAAATGTTGCAACTCCGTTATGGCTACTAACAAGATGGTTTTATCCAAATAAAACACGTTTTTTTGCCATCTACTGTCGTAGTATTTTTCCAAAACCTGCTCATAATTGCGGACATTTTCCAAGCACATTTGCAATAAATCGGTCGCAAAAACTTTATCCGCTTCGGTGTTGAATTGTGGCAACAATGGCATCTCTTTTCCATCGGTTCGTCTCGCTCTACGTGCCGTTTTTTGCACCGAAATAACCACATCAAGCAAAAAATCTTCCCATAATTGCCTATCCGTTTCAATCTCCATGTCTTCCAACGTTGCCCATAACGCCTCATTGCTCATAATCACACTATGAAAAATATCTCGCCAAATGCGTTTGTCAGCATCGTAGGTTGGCTTATCTAATGCCTGATAGGTTTTGTATTCTTCCAAGGCAACCATTTCTTTGTACAACGTAGCGAGGATATTTTGATGTTCCGACCACGAAAGATGGTATTTTTCAACCAAACTACGCAATTCTTTGTTGTCTAAAATCTGTTTTGCGTATTGATTTTCTACGAAGTTGCGTTGCTCCACAAACGGCACGTGCATCACTTTTGCCTTTTTCTTCTCCTCATAAATCTGTTCCGAAGCATAAATGGTCATAGTCGGAATAAAATCCAACAGCAAAGCGTACAAAGCGTAATAATCCTCAAAACTTTTGCACAAATCTTTCACGGCCTGTGGGATGCTCAACGTATCATTAAGCCCACATGCGTACACTTCTTGCACTACTCTGGCACGTATCAACGAACGGGTTATCATATAAAAAAATCAACGTACTACAAAAATTATACGAAAATAGTATTTTTTTTAATTTTTTGTATTACTTTTGCGAAGATTTTTAACAATAATTTTAAAAGAATGGAAACACAAAAAATTCAGGAAAAGAAAGAGTTGGACAATGTGTATTCGCGTGCTATTAAAGCAGGAAAGCGTATTTATTATTTAGACGTAAAGAAGGCACGCAATGAAGATTTGTATGTTTGCATTACCGAAAGTAAGCGTTTTGCTGCAAATGAGGGGGAGGCTCCAACGATTGAGAAGCACAAAATCTTTTTGTACAAGGAAGATTTTAAGCATTTCTTGGGAGGATTGCAAGATGTGATGGATTACGTCAAAGAGCAATTTGGGGAGATTGAAGACAGGCAGGAATGGAAACCGCAAGAGGGAGGTCAGGAAGAGAAAGAAAGCGGCTCCAAGGGGATTTTTGAAAGTGTAGTAGATGGTATCAAAAAGATTATTTAATTCACTCAAAATCTATTCAGTCTAAAAAAAGTGTTGTACAAATTGTGCAACACTTTTTTGTTTGATTCGTTTTGTTTTTCGTTTTTAATCAAAGCGACTGACATTTTGTCGAATATCCGTTTGACAAAAGAGTTTCCGCGTAACGCTTAAGCCTCAATTACAGCAACTCGACCGACCGATTTACAAACTTCGCCAACTCCTCACCTTTGAGTTGCCCAACTGCCAACAGAGCGATGTCGATCAACTGACGAATAGATTTTTGGGCTTCTTCGGTTACTTTTACGTCTTTTTGCGGTGCTAACTTTTCGTCTTTTGCATCCTTCGTTTCCGTCTTTTCTTGCGGAACTTCAAACAACTCAATTGCAGGCAACAACGACTTAATTTTCTCCGAAGACATATTTACCACCAAGTTATATTGTTCGGGCAAATTGCCGTAAAAAGACATTCCTTGCTGATGTTTGGACATCTCTCGCATACGCCGCATAAACTCGTTTTGCGTAATGAAAACAGGCAACTCATCGGCAGCAACGCTCTCCAACGTAACCGTATATGTCAGCCGTTGAGCAGGGTCAATTTGCCCTTCAAACGCCAATCGCAACGCCTCTTTTTGGTCATCGGTCAGGTTGCTTTCGGGTTTGTTGTCCTCTTTTTCAATCAAACGGTCAATCACGTCCGAATCCACACGCACAAAACGCACCATGCCATTATCCTTATTTTCCATTGATTTTTGTTCCAACTGCGACATGGCGTGTACGTCCAACTCGCCTTCCATCAACAGCACATCGTAGCCTTTTTGTTTTGCACGCTCAATGTAAGCGTACGATTCATTGGCATTTTGGGCATAAAGCATCACGATATGCTTGTTTTTGTCGGTTTGATTTTCTTTGACTTTTTCCTTGTATTGCTCAAAAGTAAAATACTCGCCCGAAATGTTCTTTAACAGTGCAAA
>JAEELX010000009.1 GCA_016282955.1 Paludibacteraceae bacterium
CCAAACAAAAAGTGTTTCTTGCCCTTTTCTTGCTTGCTTTCATCACAATGGGAACCTTGCTCTTTTTTGTCCCCAAAGCCGACTTACATTTGCTGCTAAACAGTTACCATTCGCCCAATTTGGACGTTTTTATGCTCCATTATTCGGATATTGTCAAATGGTTGCCTGTTGTGGTCGGAATAGGTCTTTTTTTGTATAAATTTTGGTACGGGGCGTTTTTTGCGAGCAATGTGCTGTTGGTTACGTTGATTGTGCAACCGATTAAGACGCTTGTGAATGCACCGCGACCGATTACGTTTTTTACGGCGTTGAACTTGCAAGATTTGTTGCCCATCGTGGAAGGTCTTAAACTACATGCTTGGCGTTCGTTTCCTTCGGGACACACGGCAAACTTTTTCTTGCTGTTTTTTACGCTGTCGATTTTGGTGGCGTTGCATTGCAGAGGTCGTAAAGTGGTGATTTTCAATGTTTTATTTTTCTTTTTGGCGTTACTCGGAGGCTATTCACGTATTTATCTTTCGCAACATTTTACGAATGATGTTTGGATTGGTATGTTTATTGGTTGTTTTTGTTGTTTAATTTGTATATTTGCATGGATAAAAATTTTGCACCACACAAAGCAAAATAAATTTTTGAAATATAGTGTTTGGAATAAATTGTTAAAAAAAATATAAGTATGCTTAAAATTACTTTTCCTAATGGAAGTGTGAGAGAATATGAAAATAATGTTACGCCTCTCCAAATTGCAAGTTCATTGAGTGAACAGTTAGCACAAGAAGTTTTAATTTCCAAAACGAAAGTAGGGGATAATGACTGGCAAGTTACCGAATTAAATACGCCTCTCACCTCCGATTGTCAAATAGAACTTTTGAAATGGGACGCTCCCGAAGCCAAGCACGCCTTTTGGCATACGTCTTCGCACCTGATGGCAGAAGCGTTGCAAGAGTTGTATCCGGGCATCCAATTTGGTATTGGTCCAGCAATCGAGAATGGCTTTTACTACGATGTTTATCCTGCCGAAGGACAAAGCATCAAAGAGGGCGATTTTGCCAACATTGAGAAAAAAATGCAAGAACTCTTGCAACAAAAATCCGAATTAAAACGCCAAAACATCTCTAAATCAGACGTTTTGAAAGCCTTTAAGGCAAAAGGTCAAGACTACAAATGCGAGTTGATTGAGGAGTTGGAAGATGGTCATATCACCACCTACACGCAAGGCAATTTCACGGATTTATGCAAAGGTCCGCACCTCATTTCCACCAAGCCGATTAAAGCCGTCAAGGTCTTGGCCTGTGCGGCTGCCTACTGGCGTGGAGACGAAAAACGACCGATGATGACGCGTGTGTATGGTATCACGTTCCCAAAAAAGAAACTGCTTGACGAGTATTTGGCACTTTTGGAAGAAGCCAAAAAACGCGATCATCGAAAAATTGGCAAAGAATTGGAACTCTTTATGTTTTCGGACATGGTGGGGAAGGGTTTGCCGATTTGGTTGCCCAAAGGAACGGCTCTGCGATTGCGTTTGGAAGAGTTTTTGAAGAAAATACAAAAGCGATACGGCTATTTGCAGGTGATGACACCGCACATCGGCAACAAACAACTTTATCTCACTTCGGGGCACTGGGACCACTACGGTAAGGACTCTTTCCAGCCCATCACAACGCCTGAGGAAGGGGAGATTTATTTGCTCAAACCGATGAACTGTCCGCATCACTGTATGATTTACAAAAATAGTCCTCGTTCCTACAAGGATTTGCCGTTGCGTATTGCGGAGTTTGGAACGGTTTATCGTTACGAACAGTCGGGCGAATTGCACGGTTTGACGCGTGTGCGGTCGTTTACGCAAGACGATGCACACATTTTCTGCCGTCCCGACCAAGTGAAAGCCGAGTTTATCAAGGTGATGGAAATCATCGAAATCATCTTCAAAGCATTGAATTTCCAAGATGTGGAGGTGCAGATTTCGCTTCGCGACAAAGATAATCACGACAAATATGTAGGTTCGGACGAAGTTTGGGAAAAAGCCGAAAAAGCCATTGTCGAGGCATGTGAAGAAAAGCACGTAAAAGCCAAAGTTGAGTATGGAGAAGCGGCTTTTTACGGTCCAAAATTGGATTTTATCGTCAAAGATGCTATTGGCAGACGTTGGCAGTTGGGTACGATTCAAGTCGATTATAACTTGCCCGAACGCTTCCAATTGGAATACACGGGCGAAGATAACTTGAAGCATCGTCCTGTGATGATTCACCGTGCACCGTTTGGCTCTATGGAGCGTTTTGTGGCAGTATTGATTGAGCATACAGCAGGTAAATTCCCATTGTGGTTGACGCCCGAACAAGCCGTTATTTTGCCCATTTCCGAGAAATACAACGAGTACGCTTATAAAGTAAAGCAACAGTTGGAAAACGCTGATGTACGTGCGATTGTGGACGATAGAGACGAGAAAATCGGGCGTAAAATCCGCGATAACGAACTCAAACGCATTCCGTATTTGTTGATAGTGGGAGAGAAAGAGCAGGCTGAAAACACGCTTTCGGTACGCAAACAAGGCGAGCAAGCCGAACAAAACGAGCAACCGAAGCCACAAGACAGCACGATGACCATCGATGGCTTTGCTGAAATGATTAAAGCGTTAGTTGAAGCACAGCAAAAGCAATTTTGAGATGATTCCAAAGTTAGAAAATAGAAAATGGACGGTTTTAGAAAGCCAATATATCGCTCGTGAGGGCGATTGGTTCACGGTACGACGAGAAAAAGTGAGTCTGCCGAACGGCTTTGTGATTCCTTCGTGGTATATTTTTGAGTTTCCTAACTGGGTAAATATCATCGCCATAACCGAAGATAATCAGTTTGTTATCATCGACCAATATCGGCACGCAATCGGTCAGACGCATTACGAGTTAGTGGCTGGTTGCGTGGATAAAACCGATAAAACGCCTATGGAAGCGGCTCAACGGGAATTGATGGAAGAAGCCGGCTTTGGTGGGGGAGAATGGGAGGAGTTTATGGTCGTTTCGCCCAATCCAACCAACCACAATAATTGGTCGTACACGTTTTTGGCACGAAATGTAAAAAAAATCTCGCAACAACACGCGGAACCGAGCGAAGATATTCACGTGCATCTGTTCTCGTTGGAGGAGTTGAAAGAAATGGTCGCACAAGGCTGTTTTATTCAGGCTTTACACCTTGCATCGCTGTATAAGTTTTTGTATCTAAACGACAAGTAATGCAAGAGAGTAGAGCGGCGAATAACAGAACCATCACGCTGGAAAATAGCGAAATGGAAGGTTTGAAGCGTGAGTTACTGACGCCACAAAACATCACTTCTGCCAATATCGTCAATAAAATTTTATGCGGAGATACGTTGGAGTTGCTCAAAAATATCCCCGATAAATTTGCCGATTTAATCATTATTGATCCACCTTACAACTTGACCAAAAACTTCAATGGGGTACAGTTTAATGCCCGTTCAGAGAGCAATTATGAGGATTATTTATTGTCGTGGTTCCCAGAAGTTTGCAAAAAATTGAAAGATAATGGCTCGCTTTATATGTGTGGCGATTGGAAATGTACTGCGGCGATGCAACGCGTCATTGAGCAAGAACTGACCATCATCAATCGTATCACTTGGCAACGCGAAAAAGGGCGTGGGGCAAAGAATAATTGGAAAAATGGTATGGAAGATATTTGGTTTGCGGTTAAGAATCCACACGATTATTATTTCAATGTTGAGGCGGTTATGATGAAACGAAAAGTGATAGCACCATACAAAATAGATGGGAAACCAAAGGATTGGGAAGAAAGCGAAGAGGGGAATTTTCGTCTGACGTGTCCTTCGAATTTCTGGGACGATATTTCGATTCCTTTTTGGTCAATGTCCGAAAATACAGACCATCCGACCCAAAAAAGCGAAAAACTGTACGCAAAACTCATTTTAGCGTCTTCAAAGCCCGATGATATGGTTTTTGACCCGTTTTTAGGAAGCGGAACAGCGTGTGTGGTTGCCAAAAAGTTGAATCGAAGGTTTTGTGGCATCGAACTCAATGAAGAATACTGTTTGTTAGCACAAAAACGCCTGCACATGGCTGATGCAGACAAAACGATTCAAGGTTATACTGAGGGTGTCTTTTGGGAAAGGAATACACTTAGTCAACAAAAAAGAGTATGAGAGTAGTGTGCTATTGGAATTTGCTATTTTACATAATCTATATTAGAGTAGAAAAGTATCCCAAAAATAACGCTACAGATTGTTATTTATTTTTGCAGTTGATTATAAAATTAAATAGCACATACCACAGCACGCAAGCGGCACCAATAAAAAGTGCATAACTGAGTTTATGGTAATGAATCGCAAAAAAAGTACACAGCATGCAAATCAACAAACAACCAATTCCAAAAACGAGATTTTGCTTTTTGGCATGATGACTTTTGAACGAGAAAAACGGAATTTCGCTCACCAACAGATAGCAACTCACGCCACTCAAACACAACAACAAAATGGCAACGATTTTATGCTGTAGAATTGCAGCAGGCATACAACTGATTGAAGCCCAAAAAAGAGCATTTGGAGGCGTTGCTAAGCCAATAAATGAGGTCGTTTGACGTTCGTCCAAGTTGAATTTTGCCAACCGAAAAGCCGAAAAAGCCACCATCAAAAACGCCAACAGAGCCCACCAACCAATCGCACCAAACAACCATCGAAACAGCATCATCGACGGAGCCAAACCAAACGTTACCACGTCTGCTAACGAGTCCAATTCTTTCCCGATTGGCGAAGCAATGCCGAGCAAACGTGCCACAAAACCGTCCGAAAAATCAAATAACGCTCCTATTATAATGAACAAAAACGCAATATAAAACTGCCCTTGTGTCGCCATCAAAACAGCAAAACTGCCACTCAACAGATTGCAACATGTTAGCATATTGGATATATTTTTTCTCATAATTTCTTATTTTTTCCCGTAATTAGGGTCTAAAGTTTGCCGTACCGAATAAGTTACCACAATAGTCGCAATACTGCATGCAATTACCATCCAAAAGAAGTATATATACCCTATCGCCTCTTGGATATAACCTGCCACAAAGCCGGGTAACATCATCGACAAAGCCTGAAAAGCCGTACAAATAGCCAGGTTAGACGTGGAAAACTCGCCTTCGGATAAGTACATCATATAAAGCGTGTAAGCCGTAAAACCAAAGCCGTAGCCGAACTGTTCAATAGCGATTGCAATACTGATTACAATGATATTAGTTGGCTGAAAGATGGCTAAATAGACGAACGTCAGGCACGGTAAAGTCATACCTGTTGCCATCCACCAAAAAGCCTTCTTTAAGCCCACTTGATGAATATACAAGCCACCAACAATGCCTCCAACCAACAAAGCAATGACGCCCGTTGTGCCATATACGATGCCGACCATGTGTGTACTCAAGCCTAACCCACCTCGTGTTACAGGGTCAATCAAAAACGGCTGGCAGAGTTTGATTAAAAAGCCCTCTGGCAGACGATACAGCAGCAAAAACGCTATGCCCAACAAGATACCTTTCTTCTGAAACAAAGAAATAAAGGCCTTTTCCATATCTTTGAGCATATTCATTTTACCCCTATCCTCGCGTGGCAAATCGCTCGTTGGACGCGGAAGAATAGCCGAATGATATATTGTGATGGCAAGCAACACAAAAGACGCAATCGCCATTGTGATTTGCCAAGCCAACGGGATATTGCCTGTTTTACTCTCAATAGTACCCGCAATTACGACCAACACACCCTGCCCAAACACCGAAGCAATACGATAAAACGTGGCACGAATGCCGATAAACGTGGCTTGACTGCCCGAGTCGTGTGCTAACATATAGTAGCCATCAGCGGCTATGTCGTGCGTGGCAGAAGCAAAGGCGGTAATAATGAAAAGTATCAATGTATAGCTGAAAATGCCGATAGAGGTGGTGCCACTTTTGATGCTTTCGATGGGTGGCTTGGGAAGCGTGATGGTCAGTACAATCATAACGATTGCCATCAATGCCTGCATACCCACTATCCACCAGCGTTTGGTCTTGATGACATCGACCAACGGTCCCCACAACGCCTTCAAAAACCAAGGAAAATACAGCAAGGTTGTAAAAAACGACATCTCACCGTTCGGCACTCCCATCTTGGAGAACATCATCACCGAAATCGTATTCACCAAAAAATACGGCACTCCCTCCGCAAAATATAAAGTCGGAACCCAGTACCAAGGATTCTGACCCGCTGCTTTTACTAAGTCCTCCGACTTAATTTTGAACATACAACTACTTTTTTAGGTATTAGATGTCGCAAAATTAAAAAAAATAAATTAATTAGGATAAAAAAACAAAACTCAATTAGAAAAATTGTAACTTTGTGGGAATTTTGAATTGTAAATTTTATGCTAAAAATCTATAAAGCCTCGGCTGGAAGCGGGAAAACCTACACATTGGTGCAGCAATACATTTTGTTGCTTTTTGATGCTTTTTTGAAGCACGAAAACTCCCCTTTCCTCTCTCCCCATTCGCGTATTCTTGCTGTTACGTTCACCAAAAAAGCAACCGCCGAGATGAAAGAGCGTATTTTGAAGGAATTATATCGATTAACCGAAGAGCCACAAAAAGCAGCATTGAAAGGTTTTTTAGAGCAAAAACTGTCGATTTCATCGGAAAAAGTGAGCCAAACAGCCCGACAACTTTTATGCAAATTAGTGCAAGATTATAGCCATTTTGCGGTCAATACCATTGATAGTTTTTTCCAAACGATTGTCCGTTCGTTCGCTCGGGAGTTGAGTTTATCGGCTAATTATGAGATTTCATTGGACGAAGAGGAGATTGTGAACGAAGCCGTTACGAAATTATTAAAAGATATTATAGATGGTAAATTCCCATCTATTGAAGCCATTCTTTCACAAAAAATTACCGATGAAATCAACCAAGATAAAACATGGAACATTACGAGTATTCTTCTCAATTATGCAAAGGAATTAAATAAAGAAAAACTCAAAAAACACCTTCCAGCGTTCCAAAAACTTGATGTGCAAAGTATCATACAAACGTGGAAAAAACATTCCGAAAATAATGAAACGCTTCAAGTAGCACTTAAAGATATAGATTATTTACCCCTGATTTTATCGGTGTATGACAGCATAAAAGAGTCCAATAAAGAGCATCATCGCCTCCCTATTTCCGAAGTAAATCACCTATTGAATCAGATTATAAAGAATGCCGATACGCCTTTTATCTACGAAAAAATCGGCAATCGCATACAGCACTATATGATTGACGAGTTTCAAGATACTTCGGCGATGCAATGGGAGAATTTTAGACCTTTGGTGCAAAATACTTCAAGTAGTGGTTTAAGTAATTTGGTGGTTGGGGACGTAAAACAGAGCATTTATCGCTTTCGTAACTCGGATTGGCATTTATTAAACGAGCAAATACAACAGGATATAAAAGACACAAAACCTATTACGTTGGAAAATAATTATCGTTCGGCGAAGACGATTGTGGAGCAAAATAACGCCCTATTCCCTGCGTTGGCAAGGAAAATGCAAGAGGTTTTGGGAGAAAAACAAGGAACGCTTACCGACATTTACAGCGGACAAGGCGTAAAACAAGTGCCACAGTCGAACATCACAGGTTTATATCACGTTGAAGTCATCAACCAAAAGAATAAACAAGAATATGAAGAAATGGCGTTAGAACGGCTTCAACAGACCTTAGAAGACATTCAAGAACGCTATCAAAATAATATGGGAAAAGTGGCGATTTTGGTGAAAAAAAATTCAGAGGTGCAAAAAATCACGAAAAACCTCTTGGAATGGGGCTATGAAGTGTATTCTACCGAAGGTCTTGCCATTGATTCGCACCCAGTCATCGATTTGCTGATTGCCATTTTGACCTATAATGTCCGACCACAAAACGTTGGCGAAATGAGTGTCGAGAAACAGACGATTTTGCAACTCTTGGGACAAAAAGATGACACTTGGGAGGTTATCAACCGTGCTAAATCGTTGCCTTTGTACGAGCAAATCCAGTTTTTGATTGAACAGTTGCACCTGTATGAACGGGAAAATGCTTCTACCTATTTGGTGGCTTTTCACGACCGTGTTTTTGACTTTATACAAACGCACAGTGGCGATGTGAGTGCTTTTTTGGAGTATTGGGAACTGAAAAAGCATAAATGGTACATTTCATCGGTGAAGGGAACGAATGCGATAGAAGTGATGACGATACATAAATCGAAAGGTTTGGAATGGGACATCGTGCTTTTGCCGTTTGTGAATTGGACGTGGATACCGAACAAAAAACCGATTATTTGGTGCCAAGCACCTGAAAGTATGCCTTCGGACATTCCAATTATTCCGATAAAATATCCCAAAAAAGACGAAAATGTTGCTGATTTTCAACAAGATATAGAGGACGAAAAACGCAATATGTATGTGGATTGCTTGAACCTGACTTACGTGGCTTTTACGCGTGCTTCGAAGGAATTGTACGCCTTTGTACCCTATTGGGTAGATGGGAAAAAAGGCAAAGGAAGGTTGCAATATATCGGAAATTTGATTGGTGAAATTTATCTCAATGGCGAGAAGTTGGAAGATGGTGAAAATCAACCTTTTACGTTTGGCGAAAAGACGGTTTACGAAGCAACCAATCCACTCAAAACTGGCGTACAGCAAGAAAATTTGCAAATGTACCCTACCCAACTCAACGACCGTTTGCGACTGCGTATGCGGCCTATCAAAGTGGCTGAACAAGGAACGCTGATGCACGAGTGGCTTTCACGTATGACATACCTAAACGAAAACGACCGCGAAAAATCCTTGCAAGAGATGTTAGAAAAAGGTTATATCGCGAAGAACGATGTCGATAAAATGAACGATGAAATGGACAAATTTGAGCGGTTGATTGAGCAATTTGGCAAAAAAGAATGGTTCGAAAAAAATGATTACCAAATTTATAACGAGCGAGATATTTTGCTATCTAATGGCAGGACAGAACGACCCGACAGAGTGTTGGAAAAAGGCGACGAAGTGATAATTATTGATTATAAATTTGGCAAAAAAGCCGAAAAACATAAAACGCAAGTGAAAAATTATATGAATTTGTACGAACAAATGGGCAAAAAAGCACATGGATACATCATTTACGTGGAACAAGAAACTATCACAGAAGTAAAATGATTGCAGCAACAGATTTGATAAAAATTGGCGTTTTGGGTGGTCCACACGGGACAAAAGGGGCTATTTCGTTATTGTTTCACGATAATGTTTCGTTTGAAACTATCCCTGCTTTTCTCGTGTTGGAGATAGATTCGCTTTTTGTGCCGTTTCGGCTGTTGAGTTGGGAAGAGAAAAAAAATACAGTTCAAGTACAGCTTAAAGGCATTGATTCGCCCGAAGAAGCCAATAAATACACCCATTTTAACGCTTATTTGTTTCGGTCAGATATGGATACGGAAGAATTGATTTTCACGGAATTGGAGGGCTTTACGATTATTGACCAAACGGGCAAAAATCGCGGAAAGGTTAAAGTGGTAGATGAAAGTACACAAAACGTGATTTTGGAGACCGAAGACGGTGTTTTATTCCCTTTCCATGAGGATTTATTGCTTGATTTCAACGAAGAAAATAAAACAATTACGCTACAAATTGCAGACGGTTTATGAAGAAAAAAACGATGGAAGAATTGCACCGCTTGACTGTGGAAGAGTTTCAGCAAAGCGAGAAAATACCGCTGACGGTTGTGTTGGACAATGTTCGTAGCCAAAATAATATCGGTTCTGTTTTCCGTACCGCAGACGCTTTTCGCATTGAAGAAATCGTTTTGTGTGGCATTTGTTGCACCCCACCGAACAATGAAATTCACAAAACGGCACTTGGAGCCGAAGATTCCGTCAAGTGGTCGTATTACAAAAATACGGTCGATGCCATCAAAGAATTAAAGCAAAAAAACTATAAAATTTATGCCATAGAGCAAGTAAATGGTAGCATTGATTTGCATAACCTTAAAGCAACACTTCAAGAGAATCAAAAATATGCGGTTATTTTTGGGCATGAAGTTTTTGGAGTTAGTCAAGAAGTTGTGGATATGTGCGATGGTTACATAGAAATTCCGCAATCTGGCACGAAACATTCGCTCAATATCAGCGTTACGGCAGGCATTGTGTTATACGAAATGAGTTTACTTTTAGATGCAACAAAACGAGCATAGACATATTACCTTATTGGCTCCTGCAAAGGATTTGGAGGTTGGAAAGTGTGCTATTCAAGCGGGTGCAGACGCTGTTTATATCGGTGCTCCGATGTTCAGTGCGAGGCAAATGGCAAACAATGACCTCGATTCCATCGCTCAATTGGTGCAATATGCCCATCAATACAACGCCCAAGTGTACGTTGCCCTCAATACCCTACTGAACACTGAGGAGCAAAAAAAAGCCGTAGATATATGTTGGCAGTTGCACGAAAGGCAGGTTGATGCAATCATTATGCAGGATTTGCGACTATTGCAGTATCCGCTACCCCCTATCCGACTTCACGCCTCTACACAGTGCGATAATCGGACGATAGAGCAAGTCAAACGACTGCAAGAATATGGTTTTCAGCGGGCTGTGTTGGCACGTGAATTATCGTTGGAGGAGATAAAAGCCATCCGAGAAGCCGTGCCCGATATTGAGTTGGAGGTGTTTGTGCACGGGGCTTTGTGCGTGTGTTATTCGGGCAAATGCTATATGTCCGAGCGACTTTTGGGACGCAGTGCCAATCGAGGCGAATGTGCTCAGATGTGTCGTATGAAATATGATTTGTTAGATGAAAATCAGCAGGAAATTACCGATGAAATCGGCGAAAAAATACATCAACGCTATGTGCTTTCGTTGAAAGATTTGGATAGAAGTGCCTTTTTGCAGTCGCTTATGGACATTGGTGTGGATTGCTTCAAAATAGAGGGACGGCTGAAAAACAAGGAGTATGTAACGAATGTGGTGGCTTATTATCGGCAACTGTTAGCAAAGCAAAACGAGCATCGCTATTTTTATACCTTCACACCTTCGCCCAAAAAGACCTTTCATCGCGATCAAACCGACTATTTTCTACAACAACGCAACCAGCCGATGGCAAATTGGAATACCCCAAAATCCACAGGAGAACCCATCGGAAAAGTAATAAATTGGGATAAAACCGCGATTATTTGCGAATTATCACCTCAAGTAACACTTCAAGCAGGCGATGGACTTTGCTATTTGGATAGTGGCTTTGCCGTGAATAAAATTGAGCCTATTACTCCAAAACAAGCACGTATCACGCCCAATGTGCCGATAAATACCCTCCAGAACTTGCAGGTCAATATGCCTTTGTTCCGCAACTACGATAAGGCGTTTATGGAAAACCTAAAAGCGGATCGAAAAATACCGCTTTCCATTGAAGTTTACAACGAACAAAATAATATTATAATTGTGGCAGGAAGTACCAAACAGATGTATGAAAACACGTTTACAACTGCTCAAAACGCCGATTTGGCTTTGCAAAACATCAAAAATCAATTCAGCAAACTGAACAACACCATTTTTTGCTTGGAAAATATCCACATCGCCTTGTCCCCTATTCCGTTTGTGCCGATTGCGACCCTCAACCAGTGGAGACGCGAAGTCATAGAGCAAGAGACGCAACGGCAAACGTACCAACCCAAGCACACTTTTGAGCATCCAATCCAGAAAATTGACATTGATTACGAGGCGAAAAGCGAACCGTTGATGACTTGCAAGTATTGTATTTTGTACGAAATGGGACATTGTCGCAAGAAAAATCCGTTTCCAAAGCACCAAGAACCGCGTTTTTTACGGCTCCAAACGGGCAGAATGATGCGTTTAGAGTTTGATTGTGAAGCGTGTCAAATGAAAATCTGGGAAAAATGATGAGGGATTTTACGTTACATAGTTACCAAAAATTGTTGGAGGTGTTGCAGCAAAGCGGCTACCAGTTTTTGACGGTTACGGACTATTTTCAGCACAACTACGACCCCAATCAGCCGTTCGTTATTTTACGGCATGACGTGGACAAACGACCGCAACAATGTGTGCATTTCGCCCAAATAGAGCACGCGATGGGTATCCGTTCCACCTTCTATTTTCGAGTTATCGATGGGCAGGTTTACGAAAAGGAACTTAAAGCAGTACTTCAAGCACAACACGAGGTTGGCTACCACTACGAGGATTTATACGTTGCGAAGGGCGATAGCCAGCAAGCCACTGTAACCTTCTCAAAAAATCTCGCGATTTTGCGACAGTTTTATCTGGTGCAAACCATCGTGATGCACGGCACACCCCATAGCAAAATTGACAACAAAACAATGTGGCAAAACGTTGATTATAGAGCGTTTGGGATAACCTCAGAACCCTACTTGGACATTGATTTTTCGACTGTTTTTTACCTGACCGATACGGGTGGTTGCTGGGACGGCTACAAGTATAGTGTGCGGGACAAGATTGCCCAGTTTCAGCCCCTTTGGGAGCAGCAGGGGCTTATTTACCACAGTACGCAGGACATTATTTTGGCGTTGCAAAACGGCACTTTTCCGTCTCGTGTCTTGCTCACAACCCATCCACAGCGATGGCTCAACAACCCTATTTTGTGGGCAAAAGAAAGACTCATTCAGCACATTAAGAATTATATCAAGCAGTGGGTGATTTCGTTGGGCCGTTGAATATCTTTTTGGTGTTGTGAAATAGGGTTAACAATACATCGTGGATTTTTCCCAACAAACACCAACAACATCACGCAAAAAGGTAATCCAAAACGACTGTGTGTGTTGCTTTTCGTCGCCTTTTTCTGCCCAATCCTGTGCAAATACTTCGGCTTGTTGTGCTTTGTCTTGGGTCGTCATAAGTTACACAGGATTTCGCAGGAAACTTTTTTCACTAAATTGCTGCTCGATATTCTTTACTGCTTTTTGGATACCGACTTGCGTCTGCAAATCTTTCGTGATTTCATTCAACGCATACTTCACCGTGGAATGCGACCTATTTCCAAGCAGATTTCCGATTTCTTGCAAGGATTTTTCGGTGTGTTTTTTGAGTAAATAAATGATAATATGTCGCACTAACGTGATTTCCTTGTCCCGTGCTTTGGATTGAACGGCTTGAAAATCAACATGATAATAGTTACATGCGGCACGAATAATATCGTCTTCTGAAATTTTTTGCGGCTCTAATTTGATGACTTGCCCGATAATTTTCTTTGCAAATGCGAGGTCAATAACGTTGTCGGTCATCGTGGCGTGTGCCAACAGCGAAACCAAAACGCCCTCCAAATCTCGCACGCTATTACGGATATTGTCCACAATATATTCAATCACATCATTGGGCAATTTGATGTCATTTTCTTTGAGTTTATATTTGATAATGTTATACCGCAACTCCTTATCGGGTCGGTAAATAGGTGTGGTCAGTCCCCACTTAAACCGTGTCAGCAAGCGTTCTTCAATGCCTTCCAACTCAGAAGGGGCTTTGTCGGCAGTAAAAATGATATTTTTACCTTGCTGATGCATGGAATTGAAGAGATGGAAAAACGTCTCTTGCGTCCACTTACCCCGTAAAAACTGAATATCGTCAATAATCAACACATCTACCGACTCGTAAAAAGCCAAAAAATCCGTGATACGATCATCTATATTTGCTGTTTGGTATTGTGACATAAACTCATTCGCTGAAACAAATAACACGCGTAGTTTGGGGTGTAATTGTACAATGGCATTACCGATAGCATTTACCAAATGGCTTTTCCCGATACCACTTCCGCCATAAACAAAGAACGGATTAAAGGTGGATTTGGAGACTTTTTTGGCAATTTCCAAGCCCACTTCTCGTGCAACTCGGTTCGTTTTTCCTTCAATAAAATTGTCAAACGTATGTGTAGCATTCAATTGCGTATCCCAAACCTCTTTTCCTTTTTTTTGCAATACCTCATCGGGACGCAAATTAACCTTGATGATTTCGGGAATGTTACTTTGTTTGCTGGCCACTACGTTGGCTACCAGCCGTATGTCAATTCCTTTACCGTAACTCTTCTGAATGATGCTATAAAAATCCTGTCCATAATTCTCTTTAATATACTCTCCGTAGTATGGACTTGGGGCTTTGAGGTACAATTTTTTTTCCTCAGGATCATACGTCTTAACCTTTATGGGTGCAAACCAAGTATCATAAACAGTTTTGGTGAATTTCTTCTTAAAAGTCGCCAAACAATCCTGCCAAAGTGCTTTAGCAATCTTATTTTTGTCTTCTGCCATTCTGTTTACTTATCTTTTTTACGACCAAAAAGTGAAAAATGAACGTATCGTTTTGGATTCGTTTTTAAATCTGTCAGCAGACTATCAATCGAAACGATAGAACGATTTATGTTATAATATAAGTTGTCGTCGCTTAAAAGCATACCTACCGTACCACTTGTGTCGTGTGCCGATGCCAAAAGGTAATTAAGATGAGTCAAAGCAGAATCTACTTTTTGAAACATTTCTTGATATTGTACATCGTCTAATTTTGCGGTTACCGTCTTGAAATTATGCAGCGAAGTGTCAATATCAGCAACAAGCCCGTCCAGCTTATAATCAAAAAAGTATCTCAAATCATTACCAATAGAATTTAAGTTAGCCGTTACCGTATCTGTATGTTCCAAAATGTGTCGAATGTTGTCATGGTCAATTTGTTTGTTCAAATTGGTAATCAGTTTCGTTGTTTCATCGACTGCATTGGTCATCGAAAGCAACAAGCCCGATTGCAAGTTATCAATCACGCCAGGTATGACTAAGGTGGGCAACGTGTCGTATGATTTATAAGGTAAGGTATCTATGTTATTTTCGGCCAACTCTTGTGAGGTTGGGATACGGAGTTCAACAGCTGTTCCGCCCAATAAACCGTCTGCAATGAGACACATCACCGTCCCGTTTTCTACCGTAATATCTTCATTCAAAACGATTTGCACCGTGAAAGCATCTTCTTTTTTGAAGTTATATTGAATATGCTTTACTTGTCCGACTTTATATCCACGTACATACACGGGTGCCTGTTCCTTCAAGCCGTTGATGTTAGAATAAATACCTATATAATAGTTGGCAGCAAGAAAAACGTTCATTCCTTTGAGAAAGTTGATGCCAAAATACAGCAAAAAGGACGCAAAAATCGCTACCACACCTACCAATACTTCACGTGAATGTTGCCTCATATTATTTATTTAATTTAACAACGAAACAATCTGGGAATCTATCTTTCATGGATAACGACATTTTCTTTGCCTCTTCGTAGGTCAGGTATTGTCCATAAATGTACTTATATAAACCATCTCTTAAAGAGCAAGTATAGCCTGTCAAGCCTTTGAAAGCAGGGTCTCCTTCGGGTATAGGATTTGAAGTAGCAAAAATCTGAACCGAAAAATACGTTATCGTTTCATTTTGTGTCGTTTGTGGTGTCTGGGGCGTAGTTACTGGTTTTTTCGGTGTGCTTGCAGTTGGCGTAGGTTTAGTAGGTTTATTATTTTCGCTACTAACTGCCATACGTTTATATGTTGTGTAGTAGTTTTGGAAAGCCTTGAAAATAGATTGGGTTATTTGTTCTGAACCTACGCTGGTCAAGTACTTTTCATCATCAGCATTGGAAATGAATCCCGTTTCAATCAACACAGCAGGACATGCCGCTTTTAACAGCACCAAGAAAGCGGCTTGACGAACTCCCCTATCGTTACGTTGCAAATCCGTGATAACTTGTCGTTGAACTTGCGATGCAAAGCGGATACTCTTATCCATATATTCGTCTTGGATAAGTTCAAACATAATATAAGACTCCACTTTTTCGGGGTCAAAGCCTTGATAGGTAACTTTGTAGTTGTCCTCAAGGGTAATAACCTTGTTTTCGAACATGGCTACTTCTAAATTATCATCTAACTTATCGGTTCCCAAAACGAACGTTTCAAAACCATTAACACGTGTATTTGCGGTCGAATTAGCGTGAAAACTGATGAATAAATCTGCCTGATTCCGATTGGCTATATTCGCCCTCTCTTGCAACGGCAAAAATATATCGCTCGTACGCGTATACACAATGTTCACGTCGGGAATATTTTTGGCAATCAGTAAGCCTAAATTCATTGCCATCTTTAAGTTAATATCTTTTTCTTTTGCATTTTTACCTATGGCACCAGGATCTTTACCGCCGTGGCCAGCATCTATTACAACTGTAAAACGTTTTTCGCCAGCCGCAAACATATCGGGCATTAAAAGCGAAAAAGACACTAAAAGCAAAAGTAATCTAAAAAATCGAACTGTTTTCATATCAATTTTACATAAAAGTCATTTCACGCAAAGGTACAAAAAAAAATGTATATCAAAAACATTTATTCGTTTTTTCGTTTTTTTATGAAAAAACGTACTATAAAGTAGAGAATTGCAAGACCTAAAATCAACAAAATAAATCCGCCAATTTCACTACTATATTTATGTATAAGGTCGGTTTGACCGTGTGCTATGTAGCCAATAAACGCCAAAACGATGTTCCAAGCAAAGGCACCCAAAAAAGTGTACAAAGCAAAAATGCCCACATTCATCTTACTCAAACCCGCAGGAATGCTTATCAACTGACGAATGGCAGGAATCAAACGCCCAATAAACGTAGAAACCTTACCATATTGTTTGAAATAATCCTCTGCTTTCGCCACTTTTTCGCCACTCAACAGCAACAAATGCCCTATTTTACTGTCTGCAAAAGCGTAAATAATGGGTCGCCCAAGCCACAAAGCCAAAAAATAGTTGATAAAAGCCCCAATCATAGCTCCAAGCGTACCAAAAAGTACAATCAACAGCACATTGATGAAATAATTATCCGAAACGTGCAAAACTGACTCTGGATTGGCTGCCACGTAGGTTGCAGGCGGAATGACGACCTCGCTTGGGAAAGGAATAAACGAGGATTCGATGGTCATCAAAGCTAAAATCGCTCCATACGACATATTGTCTGCATACCACTGCTCCACCCGCTCCAATAGCGAAGTTTCAACCTGTGATGAAGTTACATTTAAAGTATCACTTGAAGAAACAAATTGCTCATTTTGTGCCTTCAAGTGCGACATCAAGCAAAAAGCAAATAATAAAGTATAAAAAATGCGTTTCACGTTGTATAGCAATAAAAAGAGTAGAACACAGCTCTATTTACTATGTTCTACTCATCATTTTCAAATCAATTATTGACCACTTAACAAACTTTTAACCATAGCAGAAATATCCTTTCCGTCCGCTTTGCCAGCGAGTTGTTTGGTTGCCACACCCATCACTTTGCCCATATCGCTCGGTGCAGATGCTCCTGTTTGGGCAATAATTTCTTGGATGATTTTCTTCAACTCGTCTGCCGAAAGCTTTTCTGGCAGGTATTTTTCTATCACTTTGGCTTGTGCTAATTCGTCTTGTGCCAGCTCATTTCGTCCCGCTTCTTGGAACATTTGAGCGGCTTCTTGACGCTGTTTTACCATTTTTTGCAGAATTTGCAACGCTTTGTCATCGTGCAACTCGCCATCGGAATTTTTAGCCGTTTTGGCTTCCAAAAACTCCTTTTTTATGCTACGCAAGGCATCAAGTGCTACTTTATCCTTCGCAAGCATTGCTTTTTTAATGTCTTCGCTAATCGTATCAAATAAGGCCATAATTACAAGAATAAAAGTTGAACTAATATATAAATAGGTAGTAAAACAATCAACGAGAACTTAACCATATAGCCAAAGAAAGAAGGCATCTTGATGTTATTCTCTTCCGCTATCGCTTTAACCATAAAGTTAGGACCGTTACCAATATACGTCATGGCACCAAACATCACTGAACTCACCGAAATGGCTTTCAGCAAAATCTCAGGTATGTTAGCCACCATATCTCCCCCATACGCTGCCATTTGCTCGGGCGACAAGCCTAAGGCAACACTATGAAACGCAACGGCAGTAGGTGTGTTGTCCAAGAATGAAGATAAAATACCTGTTGAATAGTAGAACTGCCATGCGTGTGTAAAGCCAAGTTCGGCTGCGTGATGGTTGAGGTATGCCAAAGCAGGTGTCATAGTCGTAAAGATACCTAAAAAGAGTACTCCCACCTCAATGATTGGCTCCCAACTATACTTATTCATATCATAACGAACCGTCTTAGGCGTTGTATAATAACTCAAAAAGGCAAGTGATAACAATACAATCTCACGCAGATACTTAATCCACAGCGGAGCATCATGTTCTCCCATTTGAGGAATATAACCAACGTTGATAAATGCCACACTTAACACAATTCCAATCAAGTAAATAAAGTTGATTTTACCTTCAATCGTAAGTGGCGTTTTTTCGCGTACATCGGCTGACAAAGAAGTCCAATCCTCTTTTTTGTAGTAATAGTTATCCACCACAAAATAAAGTGCGAGTAAAATTATACCCGTAAAAGCCCATTCAGGGAATAACTTAAAGAACCAACCAAACTCCGCTCCACGCAAGAACAGCATAAACAAGGGAGGGTCTCCAAGTGGCGTAAGCAAACCACCGCAGTTAGCCACCAAAGCGATGAAAAATAAAACGGTGTGCATCTTAAATTCCCGCTGTTGGTTGGTGGTAATCAAAGGACGAATGAGCAACATGGCCGCACCAGTCGTTCCCATAAAACTTGCCAAAACCCAACCAGTAGCCAAAAAGGCCGTGTTGATAAGTGGTGTGGCTTGCAAGTCGCCACCAAGATGTATGCCACCCGTTACCACAAACAACGATAGCAACAAGATAATAAACGGAACGTAATCAAACAACACTTGATGCTCTAATTCGTGCGACATACCACCAATAATCAAGCAAATCGCTGTCGGCACGCCCAAAAAGAGCGATACAATAAGTTTATTTACGTTCTTTTCCCAAAATTTTTCTGCCACCAAAGGACCTATCGCAATGGTGAG
>JAEELX010000094.1 GCA_016282955.1 Paludibacteraceae bacterium
CTACGAACAATCCTTCTGGTCCTTCGTCGGGCTTTGAGCGTGTGTTACGAGGTGGTGGTTGGAGCATCAATGCGAACTACTGTCGTGTAGCGAGTCGTTACGACCAATTGCCCGATGACCGTGGTAATATCATTGGTTTCCGTGTCGTTTGTTTGCCGTAAAAATAATTTTTAAAGATATTTATTTATATAAAAAAGGGCATAACATCTTGTGTTACACCCATTTGATTATACTAAAAAGTTTGTTTTACTTCACTTCCTCAAAATCCACATCTTCGGCATCGGGGGCTTTGTTGTCCGTGGACGGGTTGTTGGTCGCCGTTGGATTGCCCGCTTGTGCGTTGGCTGCGTTTTGTGCCGCGTACATCTCGTTGCTTGCGGCTTGGAAGGCAGTCATCAACTCGTTGTTGTACCGCTCGCAAGCGTCCGCATCCTTCTTCTCGTAAGCCTCCTTCAAGTTCTTCAAAGCCGCTTCAATCGGTGCTTTCTTGTCCGCAGGAATCTTGTCGCCCACCTCTTTGAGTTGCTTCTCCGTTTGGAAGATTGTCGCATCGGCTTTATTGAGTTTATCTATCTTCTCTTTTTCGGCTTTATCGGCTTCTGCGTTGGCTTCTGCCTCGGCTTTCATACGCTTGATTTCTTCGTCCGACAAACCACTTGAAGCCTCAATACGTATTTGTTGTTCCTTGCCCGTTGCTTTATCCTTCGCCGAAACGTTCAAAATACCGTTCGCGTCAATATCAAACGTAACCTCAATCTGTGGAACGCCTCTGGGAGCGGGCATAATGCCGTCCAAATGGAAGATTCCAATTTGTTTATTTTGGTTCGCCATCGGGCGTTCACCTTGCAACACACGTATCTCCACAGACGGTTGATTGTCGGCTGCCGTAGAGAAAATCTCCTGTTTCTTGGTCGGAATGGTCGTGTTGGCTTCAATCATCTTCGTCATCACACCACCCATCGTCTCAATACCTAAACTCAATGGCGTAACGTCAAGCAACAACACATCTTTCACTTCGCCCGTCAAAACACCACCTTGAATAGCCGCTCCAATAGCCACCACTTCATCAGGATTAACGCCCTTTGAAGGTGCTTTGCCGAAGAATTTTTGCACAGCTTCTTGGATGGCAGGGATACGAGTCGAACCACCGACCAAGATGATTTCGTCAATTTGCGAAGTAGTCAAGCCTGCACTATTCAGAGCCGTCTTGCAAGGTTCTATCGTTTTCTGAACCAAGTCATCAATCACCTGCTCAAATTTAGCCCTCGTGAGGGTCTTAACCAAGTGGGTAGGCACGTTATCCACAGGCATGATGTACGGCAAGTTAATCTCCGTAGAAGTAGTGTTTGAAAGTTCAATCTTGGCTTTCTCGGCTGCTTCTTTGAGTCGTTGCATTGCCATCGGGTCTTTGGATAAATCGGCTCCAGCGTTATCATTTTTAAATTCTTGCACCAACCATTCAATGATTCGGTGGTCAAAATCATCACCACCAAGGTGCGTGTCGCCAGCCGTTGCTTTTACCTCAAAAACGCCGTCGCCCAACTCCAAAACGGACACATCGTGCGTACCACCACCGCAGTCAAAAACGACAATTTTCATATCCTTGTTGGACTTATCCAAACCATACGCCAAAGCCGCTGCAGTAGGTTCGTTGACGATTCGTCTTACATTCAAACCTGCAATTTCGCCTGCTTCCTTCGTGGCTTGACGCTGACTGTCGTTAAAATAAGCTGGAACGGTGATGACAGCCTCTTTGACTTCGGTGCCAAGATAATCTTCCGCCGTTTTTTTCATCTTTTGCAAGATGATAGCGGAGATTTCTTGTGGCGTGTACAAACGTCCGTCAATGTCCACACGGGGCGTGTTGTTGTCGCCTTTTGCCACTTTATAAGGCACGCGTGCAATCTCTTTGTCCAAACGGTCGTAGGTCTCGCCCATGAAGCGTTTGATAGAATAAACCGTCTTTTGTGGATTCGTGATAGCCTGTCTTTTGGCAGGGTCGCCCACTTTACGTTCACCTCCTTCAACAAATCCAACCACCGAAGGAGTCGTTCTTTTACCTTCCGAATTAGGAATTACTATCGGTTCGTTACCTTCCATCACAGCAACACACGAGTTCGTGGTTCCTAAATCTATACCAATAATCTTTGCCATAATTATTTCAATTTTAATAAGTTAATATGCTTTTTTTCTGCGTCTTTTTCAACGCACAATCACTCTGATTAAGTCAAACTGTGTGCCACTCTACAATTACTGCCATTTTGGCATAGTTGTAAAAAATCGATACTTTTCTTTTGTAATTTTGTATAAAATTTATTATTTTTGCGAGAAATAGTGAAAAAAGTTGACAAAACTCAGTGTAAATATAAATAAAGTAGCAACTCTACGCAATTCTCGGGGTGGAAATTTGCCCGATTTATTGGCTTTTGCGAAGGCTTGCGAAAAGTTTGGTGCAGATGGCATAACCGTGCATCCACGCCCTGACGAGAGGCATATTCGCCATCAAGATGTGTTGGATTTAAAGCCTTTGCTGACCACCGAACTGAACATCGAAGGGTATCCTGCCAAAGCGTTTTTGGACTTGGTTCTGCTGGTCAAACCTGCACAGGTAACCTTGGTTCCCGATTCTCCCGAACAACTTACGAGCAATCACGGTTGGGATACGGTTGCCAATGCGGCTTTTTTGAGTGAAGTCGTAGCGATGCTGAAAACCAACGGCATTCGTGTCAGTTTGTTCGTAGACCCCGATGAAAAGATGGTAGAAGGAGCGAAAAAAGTGGGAGCCGATAGGGTGGAGTTGTACACGGGACCGTATAGCGAGCAGTACGAGTCGGGCGACAAAGAGCAGGCTATTGAGAAGTATGTGGTGGCAGCAAACGTGGCACATTCGTTGGGTTTGGGCATCAATGCAGGACACGATTTGAATCGCACGAACTTGCACTATTTATTGGAAAAAATCCCGTTTATTGCGGAGGTTTCTATCGGGCACGCACTCATTAGTGATGCACTTTATTTGGGCTTGGAACAAACGATTAAAGCCTATAAAAACTGTTTAATTTGATTATAAACAAAAATAAAATATAAGATGATTTTTTTACAAATAGAAACTGAAAACTTTTTAGACGAGGCTGCAGCAGTGGCTGAGATGGAGCAAGAGTCAATTAACCTCCTCCAAATGGCGAGTTATGGCGGTTGGATTATGGCCGTTTTGTTATTCCTTTTTGTTTGGGCGTTTTACTTGTTCTTCAAACGTATTTTGATTGTGAATCGTGCCACAAAAACCGATAAAACCTTTATGGATAAGATTAAAGATTACATCCATTCGGGCAAAGTGGATTCGGCAATCAACCTCTGCAAAGTAACCAATACACCCGCTTCTCGCATGATTGAAAAAGGTATTTTGCGTATTGGCAGACCGATGCAAGACGTGCAAATCGCCATTGAAAATGCGGGTAACATTGAGGTCGGTAAGTTGGAAAAAGGACTTGTGATATTGGCAACTATCGCTGGTGGAGCACCGATGTTAGGCTTTTTGGGAACGGTTTTGGGTATGGTGCAAACGTTCTTCAATATGTCGCAAACGGCTTCAGGAGTGATTGAAATGGCAGCGTTGAGCGAAGGTATGTATCAAGCCATGGTAACCACGATTGGTGGTCTGATTGTGGGTATTATCGTGATGTTTGCCTACAATATACTCGTTGCACGGGTGAGCAGTGCCGTTCAAATTCTTGAAGCACGCACAATGGAATTTATGGATTTGTTAAATGAACCCGCTTAAGTTATGGGATTAAAACGAAAAAACTTAGTTTCTGCCACTTTTGCAATGTCGTCTATGACGGACTTGATTTTCTTGCTATTGCTCTTTTTTGTGATGGCAAGTACGATGTCTTCGCCAAACGACATCAAAATCAATCTGCCACAGGCACACGCTAATCGAAATACCAAAAAGGTGGTGGCAAAAGTTTCGATTGATAATTTGGGGCAATACTACGTGGCTTTGGGTAAGGAAAAGCCAATAAAAATAGACGTCAACGCTTTGGAGGCATATTTGGAAAGCATACAACAGCAGGATTCAACGATGTATGTGGCTTTGCATGCGGATGAAGATATTCCCTACAAAGAGGTGGTACGCGTGTTGGATATTGCCAACGAACATAATATGAAATTAGTTATAGCAACGAAAAATGTCGGTAAACGCTAATCAAATACAAAAAGAGGAGAAGAAAAACAATCGCCGTGATTCGTTCCTTGCATTCTTGATTACATTGCTTATAACAAGTGGTGTGTTCGTTTTGTTGTGGTTTTTTGTGATTGATGTGCAAGTGCAGGAAGATGAAGGCATCGAAGTGGCTTTTGGAGACGCTGAAGAAGGTGAAGCACTGCCAGCATCGCAAGGCTTTAATCTGCCAACACGAAGCAACTTCGAGCAGACACAAAATATATTTGAGGACGATGATTTATTGGTGCAGGAAGACCCGTCAGAGATACTGAAAAAGCGAGATAAAAAGCAAGAACAAGAACCAGCAAAACCGCAAGAAGATTTAGAAAAACGCAGACAAGAAGAACAAGAGGCGAGAGAACGTGCCTTAGAACAACAACGAATCAATGAGCAGAATGCCATAGATAGAGCGAATGCATTAGGTTCACTCTTTGCAAATGACAATGCGGCAGATGGTGTTGGCAGCACAGAGACGAGCGGTGATAAACAACGCGGAAATCCAGTAGGCAAGGGGAGTGTTGGAGGTATCAATTGGAGCTTGGCAGGACGCAATATCCGCAAATTACCACCACCTTCTTCCAACTTCGACCAAGAAGGGCGAGTGGTGGTGAATGTGCAGGTAGATAGTCAAGGCAAAGTAATTAGTGCCTCGGTGGGTAGTGGAACGACGGTTTCGGGTGTGCGTACGAGGAATATCGCCTTGGCAGCAGCCAAAAGTGCCACTTTTACCCCGAGTAATACCGAAATCCAAATGGGAACAATCACTTATACATTTAAGTTTAAATAATATGAATTACATTTTTATTGGCAAAGGTTTTGAGGAAATTGAAGCAATCACTACTATTGACTTGCTTCGTCGGGCAAACATTGCTTTAAGATTGGTGTCGCTTGAAGATGAGTTGACGGTTATGGGGGCTCATCAGGTTCAGGTGATTTGTGATTGTTTACTTAAGGATACGGATTTTCAAGATGCCGAAACGTTGATTTTGCCAGGTGGTGCGGTGGATTACTTCTCGCGGGAGGCTTTGCATAAGGTTTTGTTGCAACATAATGCGGAAAATAAACGTATTGCCGCTATTTGTGCAGCACCTTCTATTCTCGGGCATCTCGGCATTTTGAAAGGCAAACAAGCCGTTTGTTATCCGGGCTTTGAAAAATACTTGGGCGAGAGTTACTTGGGTGGCTTGGTGGTGGAATCGAAGAACATCATTACTGCCAAAGGGCCTGGTTTGAGTAGCGATTTTGCGTTTTGTATCCTTGAGCGATTGGCAGGCGAGGAAATTGCAGACCAAATTTATGATGCGGCACAGTATTAAAAAATGGAGAGTTTAGTACAAATAGAAAAAAACATTGATGCTGCCATTGCACGTCATAACCAACTGTTGCAAGAGATAGAAAACTTACGCAATTATAACGTAAAATTACAGCAGGAACTGTTTGAAGCCAAGACGCTCATTGCTCAATTAGAAAATGACAATAAAAAGATGCGTTTTGTGTCGGGAATGTACGGCAGCGAAGAAGAACGAAAAAAGACCAAACAGCATTTGACGGCTTTGATTGCACGTTGTGAAAAGGCGTTGGAGTTGCTAAAAACAAAATAATGAATGACGGAAAAATAAATATAAACTTGCAGTTGGGTGAGCACCGCATTTCGGCAAGCATAGAGTTAAAACAAGAAGAGTGGTATCGTGATGCTACACGCCTGCTCAACACTCGCTTTAAATATTATGCCGATATAATGCCAAAAACATCTTCCGAGTTGATTTGGGTGTACGTGGCATTAGAGATGGCAACCAACTACAAGTCGGTTTCGGCAAAAAAAAGTTTGGAACCAATTGATGAAAAATTGAAAGAATTGAATAAAAAAATTGAACAAATAACAAAATAATGATAATATATGGACATACTATTTGTGATTATCGCCTTTATTGCAGGCGTTGCTATATCTTATGTGATTTTGCGTTTTCATAAAAATGGAATAATCAAAAAAGCAGAGGAAGATGGCGAATTAATTAAGAAAAATAAGTTGTTGGAAGCCAAAGAAAAATTTATGGCTATGAAGGAAGAAAAAGAGAAAAATCTTCGCCAACAAGAACAGAAGCTTCAACAAGCCTATCAACGCAATAAACAGCACGAACAACAACTCAGTAGTAAGCAAGCCGAGTTGCAAAAACAACAAAATGAATTGCAACAAGACCGCCAACAAATTGAGCAAAAACGGAATGCGTTGAACAACAGAACGGAAGAAGTTGAAAAGTTGCAACGTCAAGTGTTGCAGCGGTTGGAAGACGTGTCGGGAATGTCTGCCGAAGAGGCACACAAGCAGTTGATGGAGTCGATGAAAGATGAGGCAAAAACCTCTGCGATGGCATACATCAACGATGTGATGGACGAGGCACGCATGAATGCAACCAAAGAAGCGAAAAAAATCATCATTCAATCCATCCAGCGTTTGGCTTCGGAGACGGCTGTGGAAAATGCAGTGAGCGTTTTTCATATTGATAATGACGAGGTGAAAGGACGTATTATCGGGCGTGAAGGACGAAATATCCGCACGTTGGAGGCATGTACGGGCGTGGAAATCATCGTTGATGATACGCCAGAATGTATCACTCTTTCCGCTTTTGACCCTGTTCGTCGGGAAATTGCCCGCTTGGCACTGCATAATTTGGTGCAAGATGGTCGTATCCATCCGAGTCGCATTGAAGAGGTGGTTGCCAAAGTCAAAAAACAGGTGGAAGATGAAATCATCGAGGTAGGTAAACGTACCACTATTGACTTGGGTGTGCATGGTTTACATCCCGAATTGGTACGTATGGTTGGACGCATGAAGTACCGTTCTTCGTATGGTCAAAACTTGCTTATGCACGCTCGCGAGACGGCTAATTTGTGTGCCACAATGGCTTCTGAGTTAGGTTTGAATGCAAAAAGTGCTCGTCGTGCAGGTCTGTTGCACGATATTGGAAAAGTGTATGACGAAGATTTGGAGATGCCACACGCTTTGGTTGGAAAAAATCTTTGCGAGAAATATGGCGAAAAACCAGATATTTGCAATGCCGTTGGTGCTCACCACGACGAAATTGAAATGACGACTCCAATCGCACCTATCGTACAGTCGTGCGACGCTATTTCGGGTGCTCGTCCGGGTGCTCGCCGTGAGATTGTGGAGGCGTATATCAAGCGTTTGAAAGATTTGGAAGATTTGGCACTTTCGTATCCAGGTGTTCGTAAGACGTATGCTTTGCAAGCGGGACGAGAATTGCGAGTGATTGTGAGTGCAGACAAAATATCGGACAAAGATTCAGAAGTTTTGTCATTTGATTTGGCGAATAAAATCCAAAACGAACTCACGTATCCTGGTCAAGTGCGTATAACCGTTATCCGTGAAACGCGTTCGATTTCTTTTGCAAAATAACAGGATATGCACAAAGCGGGTTTTGTGAACATTATCGGCAATCCCAACGTGGGAAAGTCAACTCTGATGAATGCTCTTGTAGGGGAGCATTTGTCTATTATTACTTCCAAAGCCCAAACGACTCGGCATCGCATTATGGGCATCGTCAATGGCGAAGATTTTCAGATTGTTTATTCGGATACGCCAGGTTTGCTCCACTCTACGTATCGTTTGCAGGAAAAAATGCTGGAATTTTCGTTGTCGGCATTGCTTGATGCGGATATTTTGCTTTATGTTACGGATGGGCAAGATAATCCCGACAAAAATGGCGATTTTTTGAGTAAAATAAAGCGTTTTGAGCAAACACAGAAGCAAGCCAAAATCATCGTTATCATCAATAAAATTGATTTGATTACGCCCGAAACGTTGGAAAAACTGTACGATTATTGGCACCAAGAACTGCCTACGGCGATTATTTTACCCATTTCAGCACTGAATAAATTTGGAATCGAGGTTTTGTTCAAACAGATTAAGGACAATTTGCCCGAAAGTGAGCCGTTTTTCCCGAAAGACCAACTCACAGACAAGCCTGCCCGCTTTTTTGTTACCGAAATAATCCGCGAAAAAATTTTGCTGAATTACCAAAAAGAAGTGCCGTATTCGGTGGAAGTGGAAGTGGATAGTTTTAAGGAAAAACCGCTTGCGGAAACAACGCAAAATGTTGATAATAAGCAATTTAAACATAAAAATCGCGTTTGCTTGCATATCTCGGCAACGATTTATTGCGAGCGTGATTCACAAAAGGGCATTATCATTGGCAAAAATGGCTTGGCACTCAAAAAAATAGGAACGTTAGCACGCAAAGATATTGAGGCGTTTTTTGAAAAACCCGTCTATTTGCAACTTTTTGTGAAGGTTGACCCGAATTGGCGTTCGAATGTGGCACGCCTGAAACATTATGGATATGATTTGAATTAGATATGGTAACCGCAGAACAAATAAAAGATTTACAAAGCCGTTTGGAGCGTTTGTACCAATGTTTGGCCATTGAGGAGAAGCGAATGACCTTGCAAGAGGAGGAATTGCACACGCAAGACCCCACTTTTTGGCAAGACCAAAAGCGTGCCGAAGACCAAATGCGAAAAGTGAAGGGTATCAAAAAATGGATTGAAGGCTACGAGAATGCCGAAAAATTTGTGCAGGAGGTCTTGCTGTCGGTGGATTTTGTCAAAGATGAGTTGATTAGTGAGGAGGAAATGGATAATATCTTCGCAAAAGCCTACAAAGAAGTGGAGGATTTGGAGATGAAGAACATGCTTCGCCGAGAAGAAGACTCACTGCCAGCGGTACTCAAAATTGTGTCTGGAGCAGGTGGAACGGAGGCACAGGATTGGGCAGAGATGCTTATGCGAATGTATCAACGATATTGCGAGAAACACAACTATAGAGTAACGATTTCCAACTTCCAAGAGGGCGATACGGCAGGTATCAAAACGGTAACTTTCGACATCGAGGGCGATATGGCGTATGGTTTTTTGAAGAGTGAAAATGGTGTGCATCGCTTAGTGCGTGTAAGCCCGTATAATGCACAAGGGAAGCGGATGACGAGCTTTGCGAGCGTGTTTGTGGTGCCGTTGGTGGACGATACGATTGAGGTGGAGGTGAACCCCGCGAACATCAGTTGGGATACGTTTCGGTCAAGTGGTGCGGGTGGACAAAACGTCAATAAAGTGGAGTCGGGAGTGCGATTGCATTATAAATTCATCAATCCGCTCACGAACCAAGAGGACGAGATTGTGATAGAAAATACCGAGACACGCGACCAACCCAAGAACCGCGAAAACGCAATGCGACACTTGCGGAGTCAGTTGTACGAATTGGAATTGGAGAAACGTCGTCAAACGACTAATGCGATTGAGGCGAGCAAGAAAAAGATAGAGTGGGGAAGCCAAATCAGGTCGTATGTGTTTGATGATAGACGCGTCAAAGACCATCGAACCAACTATCAAACATCGAACGTGGGAGCGGTTATGGACGGTGATATTGACGACTTCATCAAGGCATATTTGATGGAATTTTCGGAGTGAAAGCGGGATACATCTTCAAGATTGCCACCTATTTAAGTGCAAAAAAACAGAATAGCATATTGTGTTGCTGAAATGGAATGACTGATTGGAACGTTTTTGGCAACCCATTTTTCAGCAAAAAGTATAAAATCAATCAAAGGCTTAACACAAAATGAAGCATAATTCCCCAAAAAGATTTTAATTTTTATAGTTAAATACACACGCAGAGTGGCATTTGCAGAGGACACAAGTTCGAAGTTTTGAAAAAAATAATTATGTATATTTTTTTTGTTTATTTCTTTGATTTTATTTATTTTCGCAAAGAAATGTGTAAAATTTTTTATTAACAATATATGAAAAAGAATTTATTTCTGTTATTAGTACTCTTTGTTGGCTTAGTTTGTATCTCTTGTAATGGCAATATAAAGCAGCCAGAAGGTATTGGAGTTAATCCGAATCCACTTGTGTTAGTTGGAAATAAAGTGGATTGTGAAATTGCTGGAACTTTTCCGGTAAAAGCTTTTGGCAAAAAAAGTATTCTCACTATCACGCCTGTTTTGAAATACGAAAGTGGAGAAGCAGTGGGTGAATCGAAAGTGTTCGTAGGTGAAAAAGCCAAAGAAAATGGCGAAGTGGTATATTTCAAGCAAGGTGGAACGTTTACGCTTGAGGCTTCGTTTGATTATGTTCCTGAAATGGAAAGGTCAGAGTTGTATTTGCGTTTTAAGGCAGTGAATAATGGCAAAGAAGTGCCAATGCCTGACGTAAAAATTGCTGATGGTATAATCGTAACCCAAAATTTGGCTGAAGTGTCTCATTTAGAAGATGTGCTTGCACCTGATAAATTTCAGCGTGTAATGCAAGAGATGCAAGAAGCGGATATTAAGTTTTTAATTCAACAGTCTACTTTGCGTGATTCTGAACTCAAAAATCAGGGTATTATGCGTATTCGGGAGGTGTTGCAAAATGCAAAAGGGAATGATAAAATACGTGTTAATACATTTGAAATCTCAGGTTATGCTTCGCCAGAAGGAAGTGAAAAATTGAATACACGTTTGGCGACAGAAAGACAAAAGAATACGCAAATTTTTATGTCCAGAGAACTTTCCAAGAATAAATTGGAAGCCCAAATCGGAGGCGAGATTACAGCCGAAGACTGGGAAGGTTTCCGCAAAAGTATGGAGCAATCAACTTTGGAAGATAAAGAGTTGGTTTTGCGTGTGCTTTCTATGTACAACGACCCCGAAGAACGCGAACAACAAATCAAGAACTTGGCAGCCGTGTACAAGAAAATTGCAGAAGAAATTTTGCCTGCATTGAGAAGAAGTAAATTGAAACTGACATTGGATATTGTTGGTAAATCAGATGACGAAATAAAAGAATTGTTCATGTCCAACGCAGATTCGTTGACCGTGGAAGAGTTGTTATACGGTGCAATGTTGTTTGAAGACGTTGATATGCAAGTAGCATATTACCTCAAAGCGACCGAATTGTATCCGATGGATTATCGTGCATTCAATAATATAGGAAAAATTGAGTTTGAGCGTGGACATTATGAAGAAGCCAATCGTAGCCTCCTTCAAGCCTTTGAACTCAATGAAGGTGATGCAGACGTGAACTTCAATCTTGCCTTGGTAACATTGGTGTTTGGTGATATTGAACAGGCAGAGATTTATTTAGGTAAATCCGCAGGTACAACGGGCGATTATAATACGGTTAAAGGTACGATTCATACCTTACGTGGCGAGTATGCAGAAGCACAACAAGCATACGGAGAGACTCCTTCCAATAGTGCAGCGGTGCAATATATCCTCAATGAAGATTATGCAGCGGCTCGTGAAACGTTGGAACTTGTAGATCGTCCTAATGCAACAACCGCATATCTCAAAGCCATCATAGGTGCCAGAACAAATGACAAAGATTTAGTGTTAGAAGGTTTGCAAGTCGCTATTGAAAAAGACGTAAAATTCAAAGAAAAAGTGAAAAAAGATATTGAATTTGCAAAATTTGCAGAAGATGACGATTTCCAAGCAATCCTTCACTAATTTTGTATATTTTTGATACTATAAAGCCATCTGTAAAAAAGGTGGCTTTATATTTATTTTGTGGTGATTAACCTTAAAAACAAGACACAATGAGCATATTATTTCCAAAAGTAAATAAACCAAGAGAGTGGGATTATCGTCCTATTTACTATGACCCACAAAAAGAGAAACGCAAAGAACGGCATAATATGCATCGTGGTACGTTTAGAGAAATGCACGAAAAAAATATGAGCAGTCAAAAGCAAGCACGCCAAAGTAAACTGGTGTTTTATGTTGCCCTTTTGATTTTGCTACTTTTTTTGACTTATTACGTTTTATAAATGGTAGATTATGGATATTATTCGCTTATTACCCGATAGTGTTGCCAACCAAATAGCCGCTGGTGAAGTGATTCAGCGTCCAGCTTCGTGTCTGAAAGAATTGGTGGAAAACTCGCTTGACGCAGGTGCAACACGCATTCAAATTATTATTCGTGATGCTGGTAGAACGCTTTTGCAAGTGATTGATAATGGGCGTGGAATGAGCGAAACAGATGCCCGCATGGCTTTTGAGCGGCACGCAACGTCCAAAATAACCCAAGCCAAAGACCTTTTTGACTTGCATACGATGGGTTTTCGGGGTGAGGCGTTGGCGTCTATTTGTGCGGTTGCTCACGTGGAAATGACCACCAAACCAGCCGATGCACAAGTGGGAACGTACATCGAAATAGCGGGTTCGGAGGTGGTTAAGCAGGAGGTTTGCAGTTGCCCTGACGGCACGAATTTTAAGATAAAAGACCTTTTTTACAACATCCCTGTTCGGCGAAAATTCCTCAAATCCAACCAAACCGAGTTGCGTAACCTGCTGACGGAGTTTTATCGCATCGTGTTGGTGCATCCAGAGGTGCAATTTACGTTTGTGGTGGACGACGAAATCCTTTTTGACCTCAAACCACAGTCCGAAAAGCAGCGAATTGAAAGTATCTTTGGTGGAAAAAAGAACGTGTATGTAGAGAAGTTTGTGTCTTGCAACGTTGAAACCGAACTGATTAAGATTCATGGATTTTTGCTCGTTCCCGAAAATGCCACTAAAATAGCCCAGCAGTACTTCTTTGTCAATGGGCGTTACATGCGACATCCGTACTTCCACAAAGCCATCATGGAAGCGTACAGCAAAATGCTTACACCCGACCAAACACCGTCTTATTTCATCTATTTTGAAGTGCCAGCCAATGCCATAGACGTGAACATTCACCCGACTAAAACAGAAATTAAATTTGAAAACGAGCAGGAGATTTTCCAAATCCTTTTGGCAACGGCACGCGAGGCTTTGGGCAAGTTTACGATGGTTTCGGTGATGGATTATGAAAATCCGCCCGTTTATCCTACGCCCAAGAATAGCACGCCACCCGCTCGTCCGAACGTGATTGTGGACACAAAATATAATCCTTTCCAAAAGAAGGAAGTCAAAGAATATATTTCGTTATTAGATGAAAATTTGCCCCAAAAAACTATGAATACACCGCCATCGGAGCCAACCGAGTTGATGGGAAAATTGTGGGATTTTGATGATTTGGACATCAATTCCACCTTTTCGCACTTGGGTTACATCTATTTTCCGACCGAAAAAGGAATGCTCATTATTGACCAATACAGGGCTCATGTGTGCGTTTTGTACCATCAATTTTTGCTCAATCTGACCGATATGCCAGCCAAATCGCAGTCGTTGTTGTTCCCCGAAGTGATTGAATTGACGCCCGACGAGACGATTTTGATGTACAATATGTTGCCCGAGTTGCGTGATGTGGGTTTTATGATTGAGCAAACGAACAAAAACGAGTTTACTATACAAGGCATTCCGTACGTTTTAGATGCCTCGCAAATCGAAAATACCATCAAAAATATGCTTTCTTCGTGGGAGCAGAAGCCGTTTTCGGTGCGTGATAGCCAGCAAATCATAGCGTTGTCGTTGGCACAAAAAGTGGCTGTGGAACGCAACCGAATCCTGTCGCGTGAGGAGAAAGAGGAGATTTTGCAGATGTTGTTTAACTTGGAAGAAAATCAACGCACGCCAGACGGCAAAAAAGTGATGATTTTGTTGGACGAGCAATCTTTGGCAAACCGATTTAACTAATTTAGTTATGAAAAAAATACATTTGATTCTCTTTTGTACTGCATGGGTTCTGTGCAGTTGTTGTAATTCGCAAAGCACGCAAAACACGAAAAAACCGATTGTTAAAACGGGCATTGATGTGTTGATAGAGCAAAATTTCAAGGTGTTGGAAGGCAAACGGGTGGGTTTGTGTACGAATCCGACGGGTGTGAATCGCGACTTGAAGGCAACGATAGATATTTTGAACGAAGCCCCGAACGTTAATTTGGTGGCTTTATACGGTCCCGAACACGGTGTGCGAGGCAATATCTATGCAGGCGACGAGATAGAGACGGAAGCCGATGAACAAACGGGCATAACGATGTATTCATTATTTGGTAAATCGCTCAAACCATCGCCCGAGATGCTCGAAGGCATTGATGTGATGGTGTACGACATACAAGACAACGGCTCTCGCAGCTACACCTTCATCTCCACGATGGGCAAACTGATGGAGGCGTGTGCCGAAAACAACAAAGAGTTGGTTGTGTTAGACCGTCCCAATCCGTTGGGAGGCAAGCGGATAGAGGGTTGTTTGGTGGAAGAAGACTATGTGAGTTTTATCAGTTTGTTCCCCATTCCGTACATTTATGGTCAGACGTGTGGCGAGTTGGCTCTGTATCTGAATGCCAAGAGGGATACGCCGTGCCACTTGACGGTTATTCCGATGGAGGGTTGGACACGCGACATGACGTGGGACAAGACGGGCTTGGAGTGGGTGATTGCATCGCCGCATATTCCGCATTGGAAGACGTGTTTCTTCTATCCTGCAACGGGGATGTTGGGGGATTTTGACTGCTTCAATAATGGCGTGGGGTACACGTTGCCCTTTGAGATTTTGGGTGCGGCTTGGATAAAGGATGCGGGTGCGTTTGCGAAGGCGATGAATGACTTGCACCTGCCTGGTGTGGTGTTTAGACCGTTGCATTACAATCCATTTTTCTCCAAAGGTGCTGGGACGACTTTGGAAGGCATACAGATTCACATCACGGATTTTGAAAAAGTGCAACTCACCGACCTTAATTTCTTGATTATCCAAGAGTTGATGCGGCTTTATCCCGAAGAAAATATATTTGAAAAGACCAATGGTGGTAAGTTCCGAATGTTTGACCTCGCATGTGGCACGGGCTACATCCGAGAGCATTTCAGCAAAAATTATCGTTGGGACGAGGTGAAAGACTATTGGTATAAAGACGTGGAAAAATATCGCCAAGAAAGTAGTAAGTATTATTTGTATAAGTAAGAGTAAATAGAGCGTTTTTGATATTCTTTACAAAATATGCTATTGGATAAAGTAGTATCCATTTATTTACAACAAAGTTATGGATAAAGAAAAGACTTTAATACCATTGAGCGAAGCGGTTGAGGCGATAAAAACTGCCATTTTGCGAGGTCAGTACGAGGCATTGAAAGATGTAAATCGAGTGCAACTTGCCGTTTATTTTGCGATTGGGAAGTATCTGTCGGTGAATACGCGTAAACTTGCTTATGGTGCGGGGGCAATTAAGGCTATCAGTGAACAACTTCACAAAGAACTGCCAGGTTTAAGAGGATTTTCTGAAAGTAGTTTGAAAAATATGCGTCGTTTCTTTGAGGAATGGCAAATGTTAGACGGTACAGCAAATAATGAACAACAATCGCCAATTATAATTGGCGAAAGTGCGAATTCCAAATCGCCAATCGCGACTGGCGATTTACCAAACACTGTAAATGAAATTGATATACATCATGCAATAATAATTCCGAATATAGCAGAATTTCCGATAGATGACTTTCTTAAAATTCCATTTACACACCATATTAGGCTCATAGAGAAAATACAAAATATAAAAGCAAGGTATTACTATATCCATCGTACTGCCGAAGAACATCTTTCGGTTGAGGCTCTTGAAAAACTAATCAAACAGCAAGCGTTTGAAAATAGAGATAAGTTGCCGAATAATTTTTCACAAACCATTTCTAATTCATCCATGGCTCGCAAGGCAGTAATGATGTTCAAAGATTCATACGCGTTGGAGTTTATTAATACGGAAGAAATTGGTGAACGTGATAGCCAAGATATTGATGAGCGAGTGGTTGAACAAAAGATTGTCCAAAATATCAAAAACTTTATTATGACTTTCGGGAAGGATTTTTCGTTTATTGGCAATCAATATCACTTGGAAGTGTATGGCGTTGAGTTTTTCCCCGATTTGTTGTTTTTTAATCGTGAACTAAATTCTTTGGTTGTTGTTGAGCTAAAAATAGGCGAATTCAAGCCTGCATACCTTGCTCAACTGACCACTTATTTACAAATTCTTGATGACCACGTTCGCAAACCGCACGAAAATCCTTCAATCGGCATTGTACTATGTAAATCAGCCAACAAAGACTTTGTGGAATACGTCATTCAGAAATATACAAGTCCTATGGGTGTGGCTACCTATAAAACCAACGATGATATGCCAGAAGATTTGCGAAAAGCATTGCCAAATATCGATGATTTGAAAAAAATCATTAGTGCCGAAATAATTTAGAAGAACCAAAATTAGATGTTTGATATTTCTGTGAAAGGCACATAATGGATAAGAATTATGACGGCAGGCAGTTTTGATGTTTTTTATTAGCAAAAAAAGAATTTATTACTACCTTTGCGAAAAATAAGCCCATGCAAAAGACTTTTGACAAAGATACGATTATTCGCTGGGTCATCACGGCAGTGGTGGTTGTGGCTTTATACCTGCTTATACGGCGTTTGAGTGGCGTGCTGTTGCCCTTTGTGGTTAGTTTTTTGGTGGCGTATATTTTGGAACCGATCGTTAGTTTTTTTCAGTATAAATGTCGGTTGAAGTATCGTATTTTGTGCGTTTTGCTCACGCTTGGTTTGACCTTAGGTGTTGTGGTAGGTGCATTTGCGGTCTTGTCGCCGATGGTTGCGGAACAAGTGGAGACGTTCTCCCAGAGCCTGCACGAATATCGTGCGAATTTAGGACAAACAAGTTACATCTCGCCCGAAATAGATGCGTACATCAAAGAATGGGTGAGCAATTTAGACCTCAAAACGATGATGAATGACCCCGAATTTCGGGACACCGTCAAAAATATAATTCCCAAAGTGGGCAACATAATTAGTAGCGGATTGAGTAGTTTAGCGGGTCTTGCAGTGGTTTTTATCTGCCTGTTGTACGTTATTTTTATCCTGCTTGATTACGAAAAAATCTCCAATAATTGGCAAAATTACGTGCCACTTCGGTATCGCAAAACGGTTAAGACGTTGATGTTGGATTTGGGCAAAAATATGAGTGGCTATTTTCGTGGACAGTCGTTGATTGCCTTGTGCGTGGGGATTTTGTTTGCGATTGGCTTCCAGATTATTGATTTGCCGATGGGCATTATGATGGGCTTGATTATAGGCGTTTTTAATTTGGTGCCGTATATGCAGGCGTTGGGCATTCCTCCGTGTATTTTGTTGGGGTTGCTGCAATCTATGGAAAGCGACCGACCGTTTTGGGTTATTTTATTGAGTATTGCAGCGGTTTTTGTGGTGGTGCAATCCATCCAAGATTTGATTCTGACCCCCAAGATTATGGGCAATGTAACGGGCTTGGGTCCGGCAATGATTTTGCTCAGTTTGTCGATTTGGGGTGCCTTGTTGGGCATCATAGGTATGATTATCGCCTTGCCCCTCACCACGCTGCTCATCTCGTACTACCAACGGTTTGTGTTGCACGAAGAAGGCGAAACGGTTCCCGAAAAGGAGTGATTGGGTTGGTTTTGAGGCATTTTTCCAAAAATAGGGCGTTGAACGTTTGTCCCTGAAAGTCGAATTTTATTTGCAAAATAGCCGATATTTTGTACCTTTATGCCGATTTAGTAACCTCAAAAAACATGAAAAGAGACTCAAATGCCGAATTATTACGTATTATTTGTATAATTTTCATTTTACTGCATCATTTTTGTGTGCACGCACTTTTTCCCGAAGTGGGTAAGGAAAAATTAGCCGACACCGAGTGGGACAGCCAACTAATGACGTTTTTGCACGGTTTTTTGTATATAGGCGTGAATTGTTTTGTGATGATAAGTGGTTACTACGGCATCAAAACCACGATGAGCCGCTTTGTTAGGCTTTATTTGACCTATTTCTTTTACAGTGCATTGGCTTTATTATATACGATTGGTTACACCTATTTCTTCGTGAGTCCCGATTTTGAGTTTGATGCAAAAGAGCTGGGTAATGCGTTTGTGAGCTTTGTTTTCCCGTTTCGCTTGGGTGGAATATGGTTTATGACGTGTTATATTGCTTTGTTTCTGATAGCACCGCTACTGCACATGCTTATTGAGTGTATCAACAAAAAAGAATATATCTGGTTGCTCATCATTTTGACCTTTGTGAACGTTTATTTTGGCTATTTCACCATCTCGGGCGTGGTTAATTATACGGGTTATAACATTGTGCATTTTGTTTGGCTTTATTTCATCGGTAACTTCCTCAAAGAGTATATGACGGAGGATTTTCGCCTTCGTAATCGCTGGAAATTTTTTGCAGGATACTTTGTTGGGGCTTGTTTGTGGGGCACGCTTGCTTGGTTGAAGGGGAAGGGTATCGATGTCCCGACTTGGCGAACATTCTGCTACCATAATCCGCTTTTAGTTATCAATACCGTCTGTTTCTTTCTATTTATTATGTCGTTTCGGTTTCAAAGTCGGTTCGTCAATTTCTTGGCTTCGTCCACGTTGGGCGTTTTTTTGCTGAATGAAAAGGTGGTGGGGTATCAAATACTGCAGCCGTTCTCGCATGTTTTTTCGCCGATGGTCAATGTGGCTGTTTGGTTGGGTTTGGCAATTGCTTTTTATGTGGTTGCGGTTCTTTTGGACAAATTTTTACACCTCATCATCAATCCGTTGCTTCGCTGCTACAATAAGCGGCTTGATCCTAAATGGCAGAAGTTGGTCAAAAAAGTAGAGAAAAGAATCGAAAAAGGTTGAAGTTAATCCTCGTACAATAAACCGATGCAATAGTGTCGGTTATTTTTTTATCTTTCAGAAAATTATGTACCTTTGCACAAGAAGTTTTGCAACATTACAACTATGTTTAGTCGGATTAAAAAAAGCGTTTTAGTAGCAACGCTGTACCTATTTTCAGCAGTTTTGATATACGCACAAAACGATACTGCGGAGGTTACGCACAAGCACCACTACGGTCGCACCACCATCGGTAAGGAGGATATGAACAACCGCGACCAATCATCGCATGCCATTGACGCTATTCGCGGTAGGGTCGCTGGTATGACGGTGGAAAAGAATGCCCAAAATGCGATGAGTGCCGTGCGACTGCGAGGTACAAGTTCACTGACGGGCAACAACGACCCGCTTATCATCGTGGACGGGGTGCTGGGCGATATGAGTTTGTTGGAAGCCATCTATCCTACCGACATTGAGTCTTTTCGGATTCTCAAAGATGCGAGCGAGACGGCACAATACGGCTCTCGTGGGGCTTCGGGTGTGATAGAAGTTACGACTTCACGCGGAAGCACAGGACGGCTACGCATCAACTATAATGGCTCGGTTTCGGTGGGTTCGGTGTATAAAACGCTGGATATGCTTTCGGCTGATGCTTACCGCAAGTTTGCCCAAGAACATTCGTTAGCGATACTTGACTACGGGGCTTCTACCAATTGGCAACGGCAAATAACGCGTGTTGCTTTGTCGCACAACCACCATCTTGCCCTTTCGGGAGGTACGGAACAGAGTGCGTATCGTGCCAGCGTGGGGTATATGGATAATGAACGCGTTGTGGGCAATACGGGCACACGTACGCTTATGTCGAACATCAACCTGACACACCGAATGTTTGAAGATATTTTGAGAATGGATTTTGGGATGTTTGGCTCGGTGCAAGAGGAAAAACAGTTTTTCAATGAGCAGAAGTTGTTTTATAGTGCGGCTTGCTTCAATCCTACTTTCCCTGCAACCCAGAACGCCTCTGGCAGTTGGGACGGCTATCCTGCTGCTTCGCAAATCTCCCATCCAAAGTCGTGGATAGAAGACGAGGTGCTGCCCGAAAATGCACATATCAGCACGAATCTCAACCTTGATTTTCGGCTTATCGAACCCTTGCATTTGCGTCTTTTTACTGCCTATACCTATCGTTTTGGGAACGAAACGCACAACTTGCCCACCGAAGGAGGTGGTACGGCATACCGAGGCTCGGACAAAGAGCAAAGTATCCTCGCAAATGCCTCGCTGGCTTTCTCCAATAAGTACACTATCCACGATATTTCGGCAACAGCACTTGCGGAACTCCAATCGGAAAAACAGTCGGGCTACCATGTAACGACCGAAAGAGCCTCTTCCTCGTTGCTTTCTGACAGGATTTCGGGTGGTTCGATGCGACCTTGGGACGGCACGGACTCCTACCGCACAATGAGTAATATGTTGTCTTTCATGGGCAAAGTGAACTATACGTTGCTGGACCGCTACACGCTGAATGTGTCGTTGCGGACGGATGCGAGCAGTAAGTTTGGCAAGAAAAATCGCTGGGGACTATTCCCTTCGGTGTCGGCTTCGTGGATTTTGACCAACGAACGATGGCTGAAAAACCAACAAATCCTTGATGATTGGCAAATCAGTGCGGGTTACGGTGTATCGGGCAATCAGTCGGGCATTGATAGTTATTTGAGTTTCAATCTATACGAGCCGAACGGTGTTGCGAGCGTCAACAGCAAGTCGGTGGTTACCTATACTTCGTTGCGTAATGCCAACCCTGACTTGAAATGGGAGGTCAGTCGCACCTTCAATGTGGAGACGAATATGAGTTTTTGGCAGGGACGCTTGGTGGCAACGATTGGCTATTATAACACGTCTGTTAGCGATATGCTTTATCCCTACCGCGTATCTACGCCACCCTATACGTATCCCGTTTTGGTCGCCAACCTTGGCAAGATGCGGAATCAAGGTGTGGAGGTTTCGCTCGGAGCAACGGTAGTGAATACGCAAGATTGGAAACTGACCATCAACGGCAACGTTACTTGGCAACATAATAAACTCTTGTCGCTGGGTGGTTATTGTGGCAATGATTACTTATATACTGCTGATTATCAATCACTTGCATCATTGAGCGGGGCAGGATCGCACGGTGGCGACAACGACATCGTTTGGCAGATTGTGGGTGAGCCGTTGGGAACGTTTTATCTGCCGCGTTTTGAGGGTTTGGTGGAGAACGGTGCTGGTGGCTACGAATACAAAGCGGGCGAGTACCATATAGCAGGGCAGGCGACTCCGAAAGTATTGTTGGGTTCAAACATAAGTTTGCGTTACAAGAGTTGGGATTTGTCCATACAACTAAACGGAGCGTTCGGGCATAAGGTTTTTAACGGCACAAGTTTAGCGTATATGAACCTAAATTCTTTGCCATTGTATAACGTGTTATCCAAAGCTCCTTCGGCAAAAATTTACGACCAAAAAGTAACGGATTATTGGCTCGAGCGTGGCAATTACCTCAACATGGATTACATTACATTAGGCTACACGATTCCCTTGCCACAAAACAAAGTCGTGGAGACGTTGCGTGTGGTGTTGACGATGAATGATGTGGCGACTTTCAGCGGTTACAGTGGGCTCACTCCCATCATAAATAGTAGCAATATCAATTCAACAATAGGCGTTGACGATAAACGCACATATCCACTTTATCATACCTATACGATTGGCGTGTCGGTAGGATTTTAACCCCAAATGATTATGAAAAAGCAATTCTATATTTCTTTGATAAGCGTCTGCATAGTGATGATTCCAGCGTGTTCTTTTCTGGACGAAGAACCGTATTCTGCCCTGACTGACGACAATGTGTATTCGTCCATGTCGGCTTTGCGACAAAATGCCGTCCTGTCAATCTACCACTACATAGGGGGCGAATCGGACTCGCAAGGGTTGCAAGGAACGGGTAGGGGCGTGTATGACCTCAATTCTATCACGACCGACGAACAGATTATGCCTACGCGTGGTGGCGACTGGTACGATGGTGGCTATTGGCAGAGCCTTCATTTGCATACGTGGACGGCTGGCGATAAGTCCATTGACGACACTTGGAACTATCTCTTTAAGGTGGTCATGCTTGCTACGAAAGGGATTGAAGCCATTGATGCTTACTCGCTTGCCGATGCCGATGAGCAGGAGTTGCGTGCCTTGAAAGCCGAGTTGCGTGCTTTGCGTGCGATGTACTATTTTTACCTTGTGGATATGTTCGGAAGGGTGCCTATCGTTACGCGTTCGGATGTGGCGAGTGAGAGTTTGACGCTTGCCGATAGGGGCGAGGTGTATGATTTTGCGGTCAAAGAACTGCAAGTCGCGATGCCTTTGCTTGCCAACGAACTCTCGAATGATCCGCTGGGGGAGTATTATGGCAGAATGACGTACTATGTGGCGAGGTTTGTGCAGATGAAACTCTTCCTCAATCATAAGGTCTATACGGGCAAAGAAGACCTTGCGTTGTACGATTCGGTGATTGTTTGTGCGGACGACTTGGCGACGAAATATCAAATGGAAACTGACTTGGCAACCAATTTTTCACTCAATAATGATAAGTCGAAGGAAAATATCTTTGTGATTCCTCGCGAAGTGGGGCTTTTTACCACCCGATACAATTATTTTCATCGTTCGGCACACTATAATCACGCTTCTGCGATGGGTATTGGGGGCGAAAATGGACAATGTGCCACATTGCAAACCTTGCAAGTTTTTGGCTACAAAACAGCCCAGCAAGACCCGCGTTTTGCTATGTATTTTTACGATGATACGGTCAAAGTGAACGGTCAAATCGTTACGGCAGAAGATGGCAAATCGCCCCTTGTGTATTATGCCGAAAAAGTGGCACTCGACCTCTCTGGGACTGAGTTTGAGAAGACGGCAGGAGCCCGTATGAAGAAGTATGAGCACGACCCCAATGGACAGAGCGATGCAACCGTCGGCAAAAACGACATTGTCCTTTTTCGGTATGCGGATGTGGTGCTGATGAAAGCCGAAGCATTGGTGCGAAAAGGGCAAGATGCTACGGCGGAGATAAACGCTGTGCGAGACCGTGTAGGAGCCACGCAACTCACTTCTGCACCGACGCTTGATGATATTTACAAAGAACGTTGGCTGGAACTGATGTGGGAAGGTTGGCACCGCAATGATATGGTACGCTTTGGGAAATGGACAACCAACGGCACCATCGCTCCCACAGACCACACGACCGTATTTCCTATCCCAGGCGACATGATGCTTATGCACCCGCAGTGGAAGCAGAATGAGGGCTATAAGGAGTAGTTTACGGCATCAATTTTACGGAAGAGTATGATACAATATATTCAAGATACGGAACATTACACTGAAATTTTATCGCGAATGATGAATGCAAGACGGTTGTTATGGATTGCCACAGCCGATTTGAAAGATTTATACGTCAAACAAAACGATAATGCTGTTCCTTTTTTGAAAAAACTCAACGACTTGCTCAAACGTGGTGTGGAAGTGCGATTGTTGCACGCCAAAGAACCCGGACAGCCTTTTCGTGATGATTTTGATAAATTCCCGCTTCTGTGGAGCGAATTGGATAGGCGACTGTGTCCAAGAGTGCATTGCAAATTGATTGCGATTGATAGCGAGTTTGTCTATATTGGTTCGGCGAATATGACGGGTGCAGGGATGGGAATGAAGTCGGAAAATAGACGAAATTTTGAGGCAGGCATATTGACCGATGAACCAGGTTTGGTGGATTCTGTCATGTCGCATTTTGATAACATTTGGGAAGGGGGTCGTTGCACGAAATGCGGACGAAAAGAGTTTTGTGGCGATAAAATCAAGTGAATTTGCCTCATTTTTGTATGGAGCATCGCAAGATTATACACGTGGATATGGATGCGTTTTTTGTGTCTGTGGAGGAGCATGATAATCCTGCACTCAAAGGTCATCCTGTTGTCGTGGGCTATGATGGACCGCGAGGAGTCGTTGCCACAGCCAATTATGAGGCACGCAAATTCGGTATTCATTCAGCACAATCTATCGCACATGCCCATCGTTTATGCCCCAATCTGATAGTGGTTGCAGGGCATTATAACCGCTACAAAGAGGTTTCGGCACAGGTTCATACTATTTTTCGCGACTATACCGACCTCATTGAGCCGTTGAGCCTCGATGAAGCCTATTTAGACGTAACCAACAACAAAAAAGGTATCGTTTTAGCGGTGGATATAGCCAAAGAAATAAAGCAACGTATTTTTGAAAAGACGGGTCTCACGGCATCTGCGGGAGTGAGTTTTTGCAAGTTTCTTGCCAAAGTAGCGAGCGATTACCGCAAACCGAATGGCTTGTGCGTTGTGCATCCCGATAAAGCACTTGAATTTATTGACACACTGAAAATAGAGCGTTTCTGGGGTGTAGGTGCCAAGACGGCTAAACGGATGCATACTTTGGGGATAAACAACGGGAAAGAGTTGCGTGATGTGTCGCTCAGCACGCTTACACGTGAGTTTGGGAAGATGGGAAAAGTGTTCTACGATTTTGCACGAGGCATTGACCATCGTCCTGTTGTAACCGACTATGTCCGTAAGTCGGTTGGCTGTGAACGCACATACGCCGAAGACCTTGCTACATACGAGGAGATGTTGCTCGAACTTACGCCTCTTGCAACCGAATTGGTTCGGCGTTTGGAAAAAAATAAATTCAAAGGTCGCTCGCTCGTGCTGAAAGTGAAGTACAGTGATTTTCGGCAAACAACGCATAGTTTTACGGGAACCACGGCGATTGAAAGTATGGATGAGATTTTGCAAATTGCCCAAAAATTGCTTTCGGAGGTGGAGATGAACGGACGGGCTGTGCGTTTATTAGGCTTGACCGTTACGAGTCCTTTTGTTGCAGAAAATCGGCAGGAAGAGCCAAATTTGTTGGCATTTGATTGGTAGAATATCGTTTTTAGAAACTCAATCGTGTTTTAATCTGGAAAAAAATGCCCGACCGTTATTTTATCAGCAAAACTGATACGTTTTTTCCATAACAAGCAGTACTTTCGTATTGAAATTAAAATTAAACATGTATGAAAACGATGTATGAATGTTCGCATAGCAAAGCCGTGAAATGGATGACGGTTGTTTTTGTGGCAGTTACAATTGCTGCTATTGCGACAGAGGTGTGGTATGTTTCGATGGGCGTCAACCACGTTTCTGCCATCGTGATTATTATTGTGCTACTGCTCGCACTGCTATCGTGTTTTTTCCTGTATCCGCAGTACATTATTGCGGACGATGAAGGCATTGGCATTCACACGCTACTCAGTACGCGTAGGATTCCTTATTCGGACATTGACCGAATTGAGCGTGCACCAGAGAATTTTATGAGCAACACCAATACGTTGCGTCTGTTTGGTATCGGTGGAGTGCTTGGTTTTATTGGCATTTTTAGAACCAAAGGAATAGGTACATACCGCTCTTTTGTTACCGACAAGACAAAAGCGTTTCTTATCTATCGCACGAAAGGTCTGCCTGTGGCTATTAGCGTGAGTGAACCCGATGAGTTTATGCCGTATTATCTGAAAGGCGAAACGAAAGATGAACCCTTAAAAGCCTGATGTGTTATGAATATATTGCATGATTTTTCGACCGCTTTGTTACAAGCACGCCAACGTAAAGGCGTAACACAAGAACAGATTGCATGGAGTCTGAATATCTCGCATGCTACGTATAATGCGTGGGAGTGTGGTCATCGACTTTGCCCGTACAAGCATATCATTGCCTTAATCAATTACTTTGACGATGAGCAGTTTACCAGACGTATATTGCGAATCCTGCTCACTTTGCAGCACAATATGGCAGGTCTGAATCGTATGTCCGAGGCAGAATTGACGACCTATTATATGAAACTCATCGCCCTGCTGACCGACGAGTGTGCTGAATGGCTGAAAAGCATAAAATAAAAAAGGAACCTCACTCGAATGAGAATGTCAACAAAAGTTTTTTTCTAACTTTGTGCACGCATTATTGAAGGAGAATGGCTAAGACGTTATTATTCGCTTATATTTTCCCTGTTTAAAAATCTATAGCATTTTACAGGTTTCATTAAAACGTCTTTTCCTCTCGTTTTTTCTTCTTACACAAAAATTTCGCCGCATAAGATATAGGTATAATTGATATATTGCACATCTAAACACATAAAATATCTTTCTTTAAGTGGATCGTGGGCAAAAAACTTGTATATTTTAGAAAAACTTGGTAAATTTGCATGACTTTTTACCAGAAAAGAAGAAACACAGAAGAAAAGCAATATTATTGAAGATGCGACTCTTGATAGATACAAATATACTTATACATTTAGAGGATAATAAAGTCGTGGATGAGAAATTTTCACATTTTTATCGCTTTGCCATCTCTAACAATTGTAAAATATTGTATCATCCGTTGGCGATTCCGAATGATTTGCAGAAAGACACAGACACCCAGCGGCGCGAAATAACTTTGTCCAAACTGAAAAAGTATGAGACACTACAAGATTACGCGCAGCCGACAGCAGAATTTCTTGCTATGGTGAAGAACACTAATTCGCATGATAGGATAGATAATGTGCAATTGTATCAACTATATAAAGGATATGTCGATTATTTTGTGACAGAAGATATTGGCATTCATCAAAACGCCAAGAACGTAAATCTCGGGCACAATGTCTTGACGGTTTCTGAGATTGATAAAGTACTAAAAGAGAAATTCACGATTACGATTCCGTCACATCCGATTTTGTCAGAACAAAGTATCCGTGCCATTGCAGATAAATTTTCTTCTTCTTTCTTTAATAGTTTGCGGGAGGACTATGTAGGATTTGATCAATGGTTGGAAAAATGTGTCAAGGAGAATCGGAAATGCTACACCTTACAAGTTGATGATGAGATAAGAGCTTTGTTGATATACAATATTGAGCAAGTGAAAGACCATAAGATAGAAGGCGTTTTTGAACCGGTATTGAAGATTTGTACATTGAAGGTCGCAGATACTGCTTTTGGTATTAAACTCGGAGAGTTGTTTTTGCAAAAGATGTTTGAATATTGCATAGAGCAAAAAATCAACTATCTGTATATTACATCTTATGAAAAGCAAATCCATTTGATTAATCTGTTGTCATCTTTCGGTTTTGAAAAGCAAAAATTTGTCAATAGTGCAGGAAATGAAGAAATGCGGATGGTAAAATGCATGAATCCAACCGGAATAACAACTTCATTAAATACTCAAAGCATCCACCCGTATTATCACGATAACTCTGCTATCGAGAAATATGTTATTCCTATTCGACCCGAATTCTATTCAACCTTGTTTAAAGATGGACGCTTTAGGGAGCCGACGCTATTTGACAAGACAGAAGATAGTTTGAATGAGATACAAGGCAATACCATTGTGAAAGCGTATATCTCCAATTCCAGACAAACATCACTAAAACAAGGTGATTTACTCTTTTTCTATGCGTCACATAGCCAACAACTAATAGAACCTATCGGAATTTTAGAATCCATACAGGTGGTGAAGGACAAAGAAACGCTTTGGCAACTGGTACAAAAGAAAACGGTATTCAGTCCCGAAGAATTGGAAGAGATGCTAAAGGAGTCCAGCAAACTGAATGTAATTATATTTCGGCTTGTGACCTATCTGAAAAAGCCTATTAAGTTAAACAAAATCAAACAGATCAAAAGTTTCAAGAACAAGATACAAACGATTACACATCTTTCCGAAGATGATTATATACAATTAAAAAATGAGGGATACTTCGATGGACGCTATATTATCAATTAAACCCATTTATGCCAATCAGATATTGGCAGGTACGAAGAAAGTGGAGTTTCGTAAACGGAGCTTCAAGGAGAAAGTGCGGAGAGTGTACATTTACGCCTCTGTTCCAGTTAAACAGATTGTCGGTTATTTCACGTTTACAGAAATTGACGAGGACACCCCTGCTAATTTGTGGGAGAAGTACAAAGATGTTGGTGGTATAGCGAAAGAAGACTTTTTCAATTATTACGCAAATAATGCTCAAGGATGTGCTTTTGTAATCAAATCAGTTACTCCGTTTAAGCAAGGAAAGAGTCCTAACGAATTTATAGACGATTTTGTCCCTCCTCAATCCTATGTATATTTGGAGTTGAACGAGAAATAAAAATAGGAGGAAATTATATATCAAATATTTTTTACCTTTGCATCCAATTAGACGATAATATGCCAGTAGTTGTATACGATAAACGACAGGATTTGTTCCCGCAAATAGATTCGCGTGATGAGAAAGTGGTTAATCCTATAGAGGAACCAACCGAGAATAGTTTTGATGGCTTCTTTACCATTAAAGAGGCTGCGTTATGGGCGACAGACCACTTAAAACGCCCTGTTTCTAATGCAAATATCTCTTATCTGGTCAATTACGGAAAAGTAAAAAAATACACCCGTAATGGAGTTGTCGTTATAATGAAATATGAGTTAGAAGAGTATTATCGCACATTTCATGGACAACGCCAAGTAGAATGGAAGGACAAATTAGGAGATGATCTCAACTGGGCACTTTCATTTGACAATCTGCCGGAAAAAGAGACTACCAAACATGTACATCGTTTGCACCCATATAAAGGAAAATTCATACCTCAGTTAGTCGAATACTTTTTGGACGGACATACAGATGAGTTTAAGGACAAAGTATATTTTCGTCCGGGCGACATCGTATTAGATCCATTTGCCGGTAGTGGTACAACGCTTGTGCAAGCAAATGAAATGGGTATCAATGCAATAGGTATCGATATATCATCTTTCAATGCTATGATTGACAATAGCAAATTAGCTAAGGTTAATCTGGTAGAATTGCAACAATACGTAAATGAAATTACAAATAAACTAAAAGCGTATATTGCCAATAGTAAAGTTGCAGATTTTGAAGATGAATTGTTGCAAGCACTTAATGAGTTTAATAATCAGTATTTCCCTGTTCCGGAGTATAAATATAAAGTAACCCGCAAAGAGATAGACCCTAAAGTCTATGGCGAAGAAAAGGAAAAAATGTTTTTGCCTATTTACGAAAAATTGGTTGCTAAATATGGTATCCAATTAAAACAAGAAAAGCAAGAAACATTCCTTGATCAGTGGTTTACTCAGCAAATCCGCAATGAGATAGAGTTTGTTTACTCTCTCATTAAGCCTATAGAACAAAAAGAACTGCACGATTTGCTATGTGTAATGCTTAGCCGCACTATGCGTTCATGCCGTGCTACAACTCACTCGGATTTAGCGACACTCAAAGAAGCAGTCACTACAACCTATTATTGTAGTAAGCATGGAAAGATTTGCAAACCTCTTTTTTCAATAATCAAATGGTGGGAAACGTACACCAAAGATACGATACTTCGTTTGCAAGAATTTAGCAAATTACGCACTGATACATTTCAACGATGCTTGATAGGTGATAGTCGCACGATTGATATTTTCAAAGAAGTTGAAAAGTTTGATAGTCACTTTGCAG
>JAEELX010000095.1 GCA_016282955.1 Paludibacteraceae bacterium
GGTGCTTACGAGCGAATATGGTTGTGGGTGGAGTCCCAAACGAATCACGGTCAGTTCGGCTGGATTTTTGAAAAACATGCCGCAATTTTTGGAGCAATCGGCGTGTCATGTGGCTATTTCGTTGCATAATCCGTTTACCGAAGAGCGTGCCAAAATTATGCCCATCGAACGCACCAATCCCATCGAAAAAGTGCTTGAATTGTTGCGGAAATACGATTTTTCGCACCAAAGACGCGTCTCGTTTGAGTACATCATGTTTGGGAACAACACGACAAGTGCCGATGATACGCTCCAATGGGACACGAATATCACGCCTCGGCACGCCAAAAAACTTGTGGATTTATTGCACAACTTGCCTTGTCGGGTCAATTTGATTCGTTATCACGCCAAACGCCCGAATAGTGCTGTGGAAGAAAAAGAGGTGGAACAATTTTGCAATTATCTGACGGCACACGGCATCATCACGACCGTGAGAAAGAGTAGGGGAGAAGATATTTTGGCTGCGTGTGGGATGTTGGTGAATGAGAGAAAATGATTTTTCGAAGGTTCATTTTTAAAAATAAGTTTTGACAACTCCCCAAAAGTACCACTGCTCGAATCAAGCCACATAACAATGTTTTACACAAAAAAAGTATGCACCAAACCGCATTTGATACATACTTTAGTCAAACAGAAACCGTTAAAAACTATATTCCTAACGATTTTTTGATTGCCTCAACGCGTTTTTGTGCCCTTTCGGTGGCTTGTGCATACTCTTGTGAGGAAGCCATCTGTTCGGGTATTTCGCAATAGAACTTGATTTTCGGCTCCGTGCCACTCGGGCGTACGCTCACTTTCAAGCCGTCTTCGGTATAAAATTGCAACACGTTCGACTTCGCAGGCATATCAATCGCAGTCGTTTGTCCGCTTGCCAAATCTTTTTGCTCCAACAATTGGAAATCTTTCATCAAAACCACCTTACTGCCAGCAATTTCTTTGGGTGGATTGTTGCGATAATTGGTCATCATTTGTGCAATCTCTTCCGCACCTGTTTTGCCTGGTCGCACCACGTTGATGGTTGTCTCCACTTGGAAGCCGATTTCTTTGTAGATATTCAGCAAATACTCGTACAACGTCATGCCATTTTCCTTCGCATAAGCCGCAATCTCGCAAATCAAGCAAATCGCCGAAGGAGAACATTTATCCCGCACCTTATCGTAAGCCAAGTAGCCAAAACTCTCCTCGCCACCACCGATATAACGTGCTTTGCATTCATTGACGCGAATACGATACGCAATCCACTTGAAACCTGTGTATTCATCGTACATCTTGACGTTGTATTTGTCGGCAATTTTCTTAATCAATTCGCTCGTTACAATCGTTTTGACGATATAATCATTGGGTTGTAATTGTTTGAGTTTCAACTTATTGGTGATGATGTAATAGTTGAACATGATGTTCGTTTGGTTACCGTTGATGATAATCCACTCTTTTTTCTCGTTACGGCACACAATCGCTAAACGGTCGGCATCGGGGTCGGACGCAATGACCAAATCGGCATTGATTTTCGTACCCATATTCATACCCATCGTCATCGCTTCAGAGTTCTCGGGGTTGGGACTAATCACGGTGGGGAAGTTGCCGTCAATCACCATCTGTTCGGGCACCACGTGTATGTTTTGGAAGCCCCACGAACGCAAGCACAAAGGCACTATTTGTCGTCCTGCACCGTGCAAAGGCGTATAAACGATGTTCAAATCTTTTTGTTTTTGAATCACGTCGGGGTCAACCATCACCGTCTTAACGGCTTGCATAAAATCGTAATCAATCTCGCCACCAATAATCTCAATCAAATCCTTGTTGGCGTTCCATTTTACGTCCTCAATTTTGACTTTATTCACCTCGTCAATAATACCTTTGTCGTGTGGCTGTAACACCTGACTACCGTCTTCCCAGTAGGCTTTGTAGCCATTATATTCTTTCGGGTTATGGCTTGCCGTAACGTTCACACCGGCTTGACAATTCAAGTGGCGAATCGCAAAACTAATCTCTGGGGTGGGTCGAAGGCTCTCAAAAAGGAACACTTTGATACCGTTGGCAGAAAATATATTGGCAACCGTTTCGGCAAACAGACGACCATTGTTGCGGCAATCATGTCCCACAACCACTGCTAAACGGTTCCGTTTGAGGTTCGTAAAGCCGTTTTGTTCGTGCACTTTGAGCAGATAGTTGGCAAAACCTTGCGTGGCTTGTGCAACAATATACTTGTTCATGCGGTTGGTTCCGGCACCCATAATGCCTCGTAAGCCACCCGTTCCAAACTCCAAAGTGCGATAAAAACTATCTATCAACTCGGTTTTATCGGGTGCATCAATCATTCGTTGCACTTCGGCACGCGTTTGCTCATCGTAAGCGGGAGTTAGCCACGTCTGTGCGACAGCTAAAATCTGTTTTAATTCATTCGATTCCATAGTGGTATTAAATTTTTGGGTTAATGTGCAACAAAGATACAAGAAAAATACAAAATGAAAAAGTTTTAAAAAGTTCTTTTTTTGTGGATAAAGGTGATACTTGCAGAGGAAATATCGTCTTATTTCGTCTTATTTTTCAAAAACGCAATCAGTTTTTGCATGGCTCGTCCACGATGACTGATGTGGTTTTTGGTGTCGGCATCCATCTCGGCAAAGGTTTGCGTGAAGCCGTCGGGCAGAAAAATCGGGTCGTATCCAAAGCCGTTTTCGCCGTGTCTCGTCTCGGTGATGATGCCGTCAACCCGACCTTCGAAGAGGTGCTTTTCGCCATTGAGCAGCAAGCAAATAACCGTCTTAAAACACGCTTTACGGTTGGTGATGCCTTGCATTTCCTGCAAAACTTTGTTCACATTATCCTCAAACGAGCAGTTTTCGCCTGCATAGCGTGCTGAATACACGCCTGGACGGTTGTCCAAAGCCTCTATTTCCAAGCCCGTATCGTCCGCAAAACAGTCGCAATGGTAACGTTCCAACACAAACTGTGCTTTTTGTACCGCGTTGCCTTCGAGCGTTTGGGCAGTTTCGGGGATTTCTGGACACTGCAAGTCGTGCAGATTGACCACCTGATAATCGGCACCGAGAATTTTTTGTGCTTCCTCGGCTTTGTGGAGGTTATGGGTTGCAAAAACGATTTTCATTGTGCGTAATTTATTGCTTTACACCAACTTACAAAATACCGAATGCCCGCGATGCAAAGTGCCGTTCCCAAGCCAGGATAAAAGCCCGCAAAAAACTCAGTCGGAATGAACGGAATGAATTTCAACGAAATACCCAATCCCATCATGAAGAAAATGAGGATGTAACCATGCAAATCAAAGAAAGCAAACAGCGATTTTTTGCGTTCGGGGAAGCCCAAAATACGAGCCGTGTAGCGTTTGATAAAATTGTTGAACATCAACGAAAACAGCACGGCAACTGTCAAAGCAATCAACGACAACCACCACGTTTTTGTTGCATCACAATCATTTACGTTCTGCAACGCTTGGATGCCTGTGAAGAGGATTTTTATGCCTGGACCCAACCAACAAAGCACCTGCATAAGTAACAGGTGCTCGCGATTAACGGGTAAAATCTTGTCGGTATTCATCTGTGCAATGTGCGAAAAATTGGCTTATTTATTGAGTAATTTGAGGATGTCTTTTTCGATACTTTCGGGCTTTGTCATGGGAGCATAACGTTCTATTACGTTGCCCTCTTGGTCGATGAGGAACTTGGTGAAATTCCATTTAATGGCTTTGCCGAACGTACCTGTTTTTTGTTCTTTGAGCCACTTGTAGAGAGGGTCTGCATCGTCTCCATTAACATTAATTTTGGCAAATTGCGGAAACGAAACATTGTATTTGAGTTGGCAAAAACTGACAATCTCCTGCTCTGTTCCAGGTGCCTGATTCGCAAATTGGTTGCACGGGAAGTCAAGTATCACCAGATTTTTGTCTTTATATTTTTTGTAAAGATTCTCCAAACCCTCGTATTGTGGCGTAAAACCACAGCCGGTTGCCGTATTAACCACCAAAAGTACTTTGCCTTTGTACGTGTCAAGTTTGACGGGTTGTTTTTTCGTATCCAACACCGTGAAGTCGTAAATTGTAGCCATAATGATATGTATTTTATTGTTATTCAACGGCGAAGATATAGTTTTTGTTTTTAAATCCAAAAGAAACCACCATTAAATTCTGCCACGTATTTTAATTTGTCTAATCGCAGAAAAAAGTATATTTTTGCGAAAAATGTATAGTTGAAAGTCAGATGATAAATTTTACAGTAGGTCCCGTACAGATGGACGCAGAAACGCGACGGCTTGGAGCGGAACAAGTGCCTTATTTTCGTACTCCCGAGTTTTCGGCTGTAATGTTGGAAAATGAAAAACTATTGTGTCAGTTGTTTGACGCACCCGACAACTCACGCGTTATTTTTATGACGGGTTCGGGGACGGCGAGCATGGAAGGTGGCGTGATGAATTTCTTTACCCAAGAAGACAAGGTTCTGGTTGTGAATGGTGGAAGTTTTGGGCATCGTTTTGTGGAGTTATGCCAAATTCATCAAATTCCGTTTACTGAAATTCATCTTGAGTATGGTATGCCTTTGACGTCCGAAATTCTTAACGAATACGACAATAAAGGCTATACAGGCATGATTTTGCAACATTGCGAAACATCAACAGGTATTTTGTATGATATGCAGTTGGTTAGTAATTTTTGCAAAAAAAATCATTGTTTTCTGTTTGTTGATGCCATCAGTGGTTTTCTTGCAGACAAACTTTCTATGAAAGAGATGCACATAAACGCCGTGATTACAGGAAGCCAAAAAGCGTTGTCGTTACCTCCTTCAATGAGTTTTACGGTGTTGGATGCGGAGGCACAGAGACGTTGTGCAAAAAACGAGGTTAAGAGTTTGTATTTTAATTATGCCGAGTATCTCAAAAATGGCGAGCGAGGACAAACGCCTTTCACACCCGCTGTTGGAACGCTTTTGCAACTCAATGATAAGTTAAAACGCATCGTTCAAGAGGGTGGTATTCATCACGCCAATAATGCCATGAAAGAGCGTGCCGAGTATTTTAGAAATAAAATCAAACATCTTCCGTTTAAGATTTTTACGCCCGAAAATGCCACTTCTAACTGTGTTACAGCGTTGGCACCCATCCATGATGGCGTAAGTGCGTATCGGATTTTTGAAATACTGAAAGACGAATATAACATTTGGATTTGTCCTAATGGTGGAGATTTGGCAGAAAAGGTCTTCCGCGTGGGGCATATTGGACATATCACAAAGCAGGAAATTGATACGCTCATTGCTGCTTTTGAGGATTTACAAAAACGAAAATTGATTTAAGATGATAGCAGGAAAAACAGTGGTATATACCAGTGGCACATTTGATATGTTGCATGCAAATCACATCAAAATGATTGAATACGCTCGCTCGTTGGGCGACATTTTGATAGTTGGAGTCAATACGGACGAACTCGTGGAGAGTTATAAAAGTCAGCCGATAATCCCTTTTGAAGAGCGTATTGCATTAATGAAGGCGTTAAAATACCCCGATATTGTGATTCCGCAACATTCGCTTGACCATGCCGATAAGGTAAAAAAACTTAATTTTGATGTGTTTGTTGTGGGTGATGATTGGACAGGCAAATACGACTATTTGAAGGAGCAAGGCGTTGATGTGGTGTATTTTCCGTACGGTGCAGGAGTCAGTTCGACCAATCTTAAAAAACGTATCTATGAAAGTTACGAGCAGATGAAGCACAAAGCCGACAATCATTTTTCAAACGATGTTGATGTAAGAAAAAAGTAAATAAACGATATTGTATCACGCATAGGAGAGAAGTACAAAAATGAAAGTGTTTTTAACACAAAAGCATCAATCCCTAAAAAATGAAAATAGTCCTATTTTGCGAAAATAGATATGCGATAGATATTTTGCAACCACTTTACATTGAGGCGGAAAAACAAGGATGTCATGACGTTTTGTGGTATATTCATACCAAGAAAATTCCCAAATTTCCGCTGGAAAACGAAGTGAAGTGGACGGATTCGATTCAAGAGGTCTATGATTTTAAACCAGACGCTATTTTTGTGCCTGGCAACATCGTGCCCTATTATCTCTCGGGAGTCAAAGCCCAAGTTTTTCACGGATATGCTGCCGAAAAGAAAGACCATTGGATTATTCGTCGCTATTTTGATATGTATTTGACCCAAGGTCCGTATTTTACGTCGCATTTTGAGGCATCGGCTAAAAAATACGGCGATTTTGAGGTGCACGAAACAGGTTGGACAAAGCAAGATTGGATTTTTGCACATTTGCATGATTTTGACACAGAAAAAGAGCAACTTTTAAGCCAATATGGCAAAAAAAAGATTGTTATTTATGCACCGACTTTTTCGCCTAAACTCACCTCATTACCCTATATGAAAAAGCCGTTGGAAGATTTATTAGCACAAGAAAAAGATGTTTTGTTGATTATGAAATTTCATCCCCTGACGGCAACACAATGGACTGACGAATATCGCGATTGGGCAAAAAATCGTAACGATGCCATTTATATTGAAGCGTCTGAAAATGTTACTAAATATCAATTGATGAGCGATTTAATGATAAGCGACACGTCGTCAGCGGTGTATGAATTTCTGTTGCTTGACCGTCCTGTAATTACGCTTAACACAATCGCCACAGATATTTACTGGGAGAATATCACCAATACAAACGAACTTTTGCAGGCATATCACAAGGTTTTCAACGATACGGCAAGCATCAAAAAACGTCGTTGGATAGTTGAAAATTACGACCCACATTTTGATGGCAAATGCTGTGCTCGAATGATAGAACAAGTGGAAGATTATATTCGTCGTCATGGCGTTCCAACCCAACGTAAAATCAACCTTTGGCGAAAATATACAAGTATCAAAACGTTTGGAAAAATCAAAAAATGATGGATAAGATGGACAATAAAATATCGGTTGTAATCAACACTTACAATGAAGAGAGTTCATTGCCCGAGATTTTGGAGTATGTTAAAGATTTTGACGAAATACTCGTGTGCGATATGGAAAGCACCGATAAGACGGTTGAAATAGCACGCGAAAAGGGCTGTAGAGTTATCTCGTATCCCAAAGGCAACTTAACCATCGCTGAACCTGCCCGAGACTTTGCTATTCATTCAGCAACCTATCCATGGGTGTTGACAGTAGATGCCGATGAAATCATTCCAGTAGCATTGAAACAATACTTGTATGACTACATCAAAGGAGAAAATTGTGCCGATGGACTTATGATACCGAGGCGAAATTTTGTGATGAACATTTTTGTGAAAAATTCGTATCCCGATTACCAGTTGCGTTTTTTCAAGCGAGACAAAGCCACATGGCCACCGTATGTGCATTCCAAACCCGTTATTGACGGTACAATCGAAAAAATAAATGCCTCACAAACGGAACTTGCTATGATTCACAAATCCATGACACTTCATACAAAATTGGCAAAAATGAACACTTATACGACCAACGAAATCGAGAGGCGCCCTAACGAGAGAGTCAATATCTTACGGATATTTGTGAAGTGTACGTTTCGTTTTTTTCAAAGTTACATTCTCAGAGGGGGGATTTTTCAAGGTATTTCAGGGCTTGTTTTGGCTGTCAATGAGGCAAATTATAAGTTCTATACGCTTGTGAAGATATGGGAGCACCGCAACGCCGAAAAAAAATCATAGGTATTTATTAATGCCATTTTGGCACCATGCTATTTTGTTTTCAACAACGTTTTTTATGGTTTCGAGGTGTGCTTGTTCGTTTTCGCGAGACGATTCCTTATGGTACAAGTGATAACAAATACCTCCAAATTTTAGGAATTTTTTCTTCACGCCTGCAAAATGCAAACGATAGGCAAGTTCGCCGTCTTCATGTCCCCAAGACGTTAGGTTTTCATCGTAACCATTCACTTTGATTATGTCATCTTTCCAAAAAGCCATATTGCAGCCACGGAGTTTATTGATGCGTTTGCCGTATCGTAGCGAACAGAATTTTTGTAGCAGTTTTATGCGTATCGAATTGAAAATATGGCTTGATTGTATGTATTGGTATTTTGGGTTAATGCTTTGATTGTCAAACATTTTTTTTGTCCCTTGGGGTGTAAGATAAATTCGGCTTCCGCAAACAAAATAACCTTTTTCTGCCAGCCGTTGATGGTCTTGTACAAAATGTTTATCAAAAATTATGTCGCCATCCGATTGTATGATGTAGTCGCCAGAGCAACGTGCGAAGGCTTTGTTGCGTATTTTGCACAGCTGAAAACCTTCGTCTTCATGCCAAACGTGTATAATCGGAATTTTTGATATTTTTGCAAACGAATTTATTAGTTCGGCAGTTTCCTTAGTGGAGCCGTCGTCCGCAATTACAATTTCGTTTGGTGCGACAGTTTGATTTAACGCACTTTTTAAGCAAAGTTCCAAATAATTGGGTTTGTTATATGTTGAAATAATGAGTGAAATTTTCATAATTTTTTACATTTTTCGTATGGATGGAAATATACAAAA
>JAEELX010000096.1 GCA_016282955.1 Paludibacteraceae bacterium
ATAACCAATTCCGAGCCGTGTTCCGATTTGGTATTAAGTTCATATACTTCGTCGTATGCGAATGTACCGTCATCTTTACGGAAGAGCATATTGATTACGCCACCGCTTGAACCATACAATGAAGAACGTCCATAACTTGAGAACGCACCACCGAATGTACGATAACCGAATCCACGACCGATAGAAGTATAGAGCGTGGTTGACAAAGAAGATTTGTGGTCAATTTGCCAAACGTGGTTCAACGAAATCTGTGGTTTGTGATATTTGTTGTAGTTAGACGTCTTCATTTGTCCGTTTTGGTCAAAACCGTAGGTAGGATTGTAGCGTGTCCAGTGCATACCGCCTTTCATCCATTGTTTTGCTTTATCCCACTCGTCCAAGGTCAAAGCGTCCGAAGAAGAACGTTGATAGTGCCATTGTGGAGCACCGAAAGCGGTCAAGGACAATTGGTGAGCGTCATTGATACGTTTTGAGATGTTAGCGAAGTACGAATGCCCCAAGAAAGGAGTACCTTGTACATAGCCATCACCCCACGTACGCGAGCCTAACAACGTAACAGCCCAGCCGTTTTCCATCAAACCTGTTGAAACAGAGAAAGAAACTTTGTTGTAACCATCGTTACCCAACGAATAACTGATTGTACCACCTTTTTTTGCATCAATACCACGTGTTACGATGTTGATTGAACCACCGACCGTAGGCACCGACACCTTCGATGCACCCATACCACGTTGGGTCTGCATCACGGAGGTAACATCAGAAAGACCTTGCCAGTTCGACCAGTAAACGCCACCCCACTCCATATCGTTCATAGGGCAACCGTTGACCATCACACCGACGTTTTCGGAGGAGAAACCACGCATGGTGATTTCGCTATCGCCCCAGCCACCACCTTGTTTGTTGGCGTGTACACCTGGTGTTGTTTTGAGAACCTCCACAAATTCTTGTCCACCCAATCGTTCTTCAATTTCAAGACCAGTGATTTGACTTACTGCGACCGGCGTTTTGTTAGTTACAGCCAACTGACCTGTAATCATCACGTCTTCCAACCCGATTGCACCGGCAGTCATGTTGATAACGCCCAAGTTGCCTGCTTTTGACACCGTAATTTCTTTGTCATCATAGCCGACATACGAAAGGGCTAAAACCGAATTGGTTTCCACTTTGAGTGTAAAGTTACCGTCAAAGTCCGTAACGATACCGTTCGTTGTACCTTTAACGACAACACTAACACCAATCAATGGCTCCGAAGTCTGTGCATCAAGCACGGTTCCACTTACAGTCACCTCTTCTGCAAACATACCGATTGCAAACAAGAGGCAAAGGGAAATTGAGAGTAAATGCTTCATAAAAAATTGTTTTAGTTATTATTATTTTTAACTGTCCTACGACATATTATCCACGTTATCAACGCCGAAAGAATCGCTCCTATACATGCCACCGCGAGCAGTTGGGCTATGGCGTGGCGTTTTTGCTGCTGTTGTTGGGCTTTGGTGTAGGGTGCGAAGTAGGTTTGTGGCTCCAAATGGTAATTCACGCCCGTGTTGTCCAACGCTTCTTTGATATACGGCTCCAAAATATCGGCATACGCCCGAAAGCCCAAGTCGGTATAATGCACTCCGTCAACCGTTCCTTCCATCTCCACACCTGTCAAGCCATCGCACGGCACGTAGTAGAGGTTTTTCGGGTTTTCTTGTATCAGTTTTTCGTAATTCTTGCGGAAAGCCTCGTTTTTCTGGGGTAGATACTCCGCAAAATAACTATCATGGCGAGCATACGGATACATCATACCTTCCACCATGATGATTGGCACCTCAGGACGCAAGGTCCGCAGGATATTCACAAAATTATAGGTCAGCGTGTCGCACATATCTTTTGTGCAGTTGGGAATCGGGTCTAAAACGTAGCAGATAGCGTCTTCAATCGTTGCCATACAACGAGCGATGTAGTAGTCCATCTTGCCTTGCCCAGACGTGCCCAAGTTGACGCACTCCAAATTGAAATCCCGCTGAATCATCGCTGTTGCCACCATTCCCGGTCGGCACGCACAGCCCCCTTGCATGATAGACGTGCCATAGAACACGATTTTGGGCTTGCGAGGGTTGTCTATCTGCGGCTTTTCGATAATTGAACCCGAATCAACGCCGATTTGCAGCCAATTTATCCCATCATACAACGGCAGATAAATCAGATATTCGTGCATCTCGCCGTCTAAGTTCTCCACATAGATTTTAGATTGAATCGAGTCCGCGATGCCGTTGGTTTCTTGCGGACGATGCGTGTTGACATGCTCCCATTTGTTGCGTTGGGCATTATAAAAATAAAGGTCTGTACCTTTGATACCCGTCATGGGCATGTGTTGCATGTGAAAATTATGGATTAGGTTGTAATGAGCAGCGATGCGTTTGGAGTTGGTTGCAAACCGCACCCCAATACCCGATGAATGCGTGTATAACCACCATTGTTGCTCACGGCACGAGTCCTCCATGTAAGCGGGCATCCGATGATAGGTTGCAGCGGTGTTTTCCCAACCTTTATTGATAATGCGGAAGTCGGTGGCATTATAAAATTTCAAGGGCGTTATCGTGTCTTCTGCATACGCAAAAAATCCGACTAACAAGCCTAAAAACAAACCTAAACCTTTTTTCATTTTATATTTTTTTAACGTTTCAAAAAAAGGGACGTGCGAACACAATCCCTTTTTAAGATACCTATTTAATAGCTTTTTTAGCCTTCTCAACTACCGCTTTAAACGCTTGCGGTTCGCTGTATGCGAGGTGAGCCAACACTTTGCGATTTATATCAATGCCCGCTTTGTGAACGGCTCCCATCAGCTGACTATAACTTAAGCCCTCTAAGCGAGCAGCAGCATTGATACGTTGTATCCACAAGGAGCGGAAGTTGCGTTTTTTGGCTTTCCTATCGCGGTAGGCGTACAAAAGTCCTTTTTCCCACGTGTTTTTGGCTACTGTCCAAACATTGGCACGAGCACCAAAATATCCTCTTGTTAACTTTAATATCTTCTTGCGACGATTACGAGACGCTACATGATTTACTGATCTTGGCATATTCTTTTCTTTTTAAGGGTTAATAATTTAACGTAACAATAATAATTCTCTCACCGAACGGACATTTGAGGTATCCACTAACGTAAAGTGAGTTAGATTACGTTTTTGTTTCTTCGTTTTCTTCGTCAAGATATGCGATTTGAAAGCATGCTTGCGTTTGATTTTTCCTGTGCCTGTGAGCGTAAACCGCTTTTTTGCACCCGAATTAGTTTTAACTTTTGGCATTTTAAATCTATTTTAATTATACTTTTTTGCACCCTTGGCAGCCTATTAGCCAAGGTGATGCGTTTATTTTCCTTCTTTTTTCGGCACTAAATTTACAATCATTCTCTTTCCTTCCAACAACGGCGTTGAAACCGCTTTCCCATAATCCTCCAAATCCTTTATAAACCTCGCCAGCAGTTCTTCTCCTTGCTGTTGAAAGAGTATCGAGCGACCCTTAAAAAATACGTACGCTTTGACTTTATTCCCTTCTTTTAAGAACGTTTGAGCGTGCCGTAACTTAAAATTGTAGTCGTGGTCATCGGTTTGGGGTCCAAAACGAATTTCTTTCACTACCATCTTCGCCGAATTCGCTTTTTGCTCCTTCTCTTTGCGTTTCTTTTGATACAAAAATTTCTGGTAATCTACAATTCTACACACCGCTGGGTCAGAGTTGGGTACTATTTCCACCAAATCCAACTCCATTTCGTCTGCCAAACGCACGGCTTCACGGAGGGCATATATGCCATTTTCTACGTTATCTCCTACTAAGCGAACGGAAGTTACTCCCGTTATGTCCTCGTTGATACGATTCGGTAATTCGTCGTTTTTTCTACCAACAGGACGATTTTTTGTTACTGTTACGATACTTCTTAAATACTAAATTGTTAGACTTCCTTTAATTTTTGAATCCTAAATTCTGTGCAAAGGTACAACAATTTTTTATTCAAAAAAAAGAAATCTACTTTATTGCAAAATATATTTTAAAAAGTGCTTAAAAAGCCTTTAAATACGCTCTAAATTAGACAACATTATCCAACCGACATTATTGCCGACATGAATTTCGCACCATTGTCCAATCACTTCGTGGATAACCACTTTTGTGCCTTCGTGTAGCGTGAAAATATCGGTTCCAGAGCGGTCGGGTGAGGCTTTGGCATTGACGATTCCTTGCGTGATAATGGCTTCGTTGCGGTCATAATCGCGAGCGTGCAACGAACTGGCACATCTGCCACTAACAATCGAGACGAAAAGCATCACAAACGCCACATAAAAAGCGACTTTTCGCACATTGACCGATTCGCCAAACAGATAGAGCATAAAAAGCACCAAAAACGCTACAAAACAGATGATACTAAGCCATGTCCACGTGTTTTCGTGCAGTAAATTACGCAAGGCAATGGCACCTTTCCGCAAGAAAAACGTGTTTGAGTCGTCTATATTGTCCACGATTTGGGCTGAAACAAAGGTCAAATTGTACTTCGCGTCTTGGTAGTTGGGATAAATCCGCAACGCACGCTCATACGCCAAAATGCTCTTTGCAAGTTCGCCCATCCGAAAGTAGGTGTTGCCCAGATTATAGTACACTTCTGCCGATTTTTCGGTTTGCAAAATTTGTTCGTATAATTCGCTTGCTTGCTCAAAAGAACCGTCTGAATAGTAGTTATTTGCTATTGTAAAATCCTCCTGAATGTCCGCTTTGATAAACGAAGGCAAGAGAGCCAAAAGTATGATAAAAAGTTTCTTTTTCATAATTTCTGATTTTCAAGTTGGTCAATAATTTGTGCCGTTTTGTTGTACAAATCTTCCATTGCATGCTCGTCATTTGACGGTGCATAACGTGCAAATTCCGCAGTAGATAGTACGTTATTTAAGGCATTGATGATACCATCATTCACCTGTTTTGACCGCAGAATGTCGTAGATATTTTCTTTGTTCAAATTCGCCGTTGGAATCGACAATCGGTCGCTCAAATAGGTCCACGCAGCCCGTTCCACTTCCTCGTAGAAGAGTTCTTTTTTGTTTTCTTCCAAGAGTTTTTTTGCCACTTTAAGTCGTTTGCGAGCCACTTTGTTGGCTTTTTTGTATCTCAAACGAACCGTATCGGCATTTTCTTTGATTTTTTTGCGGAAAATCATAAAGATAAGTATCGCCAAAAGGAGCGGAAGCAAGTAGCAAAGCCAATAAGCAAGCGAACCAAAGACAATCGGGTTATCAGTCGAGAGTTTGTGCGTGATGTCCCCCGAATGGATGAAACGAATATCGCTACCGATTTGCTTAATATCTTCCTTGTTCACGTAGTTCGAAACGACTGCCGAAGAGGTGTTTGCATCATTTTCGCCTCGCTCAACTTGTATCGTATATTCGGGCGTTGTGAGGGTCTTATACTCCTTTGCATCCACATCAAAATAGCTGAATTTGACGCTCGGAATAACATATTCGCCTGCATTACGTGGAATCGCCAAGTATTCAATCGTCTTTTTGCCCGAAACGCCACTGCTCGTGTTTTTGAAAGCATTATTCACTTTGGGGTCATACACCTCAAAGCCTTCTGGCCAATCGATTGAAGGGATTTTGAGCAACTTCATGTTCCCCACTCCACTGACTTCCAATTTGAGTGTAACGGCTTCGTTGGCCTTCGGTGTGGTGGTTGTGATGCTACTATTGAGATTAAATTTTCCGACTCCACCCGAAAAATCCGCAGGTTTCCCTTTGGGTAAAGCGTTTGCATGAATCGTAACGCCAGGGGCTCTGAGCGTGCGTGTAACGTTGGTATAACTGCCGAAGAAGTCATCAAAAATACTCCTTACACGCGACCTATTTTGTACCCGCAGAACCGCTTCAAAAGTGGCTGGCTCAATCTCAATACTGCCTGCCCGTTGCGGGAAAAGAAGCGTCTGGTACAAAACCGCTGTTTGGTAGTTTCGCCCGTTGTAATGCTCCAATTCCGTCTGTATATCCGACTGCTCAAAAGGCATCTTGACAAAGCCCTTGAACTCGGGAATCTTCGTGTTATTGGTAAATTGCGTTACATCAACACCCGCAAAATAAAACTTATACGTCAGCAACAAAGCCTCTTGCTCGTACACTCTTGTCTTAGTTACGATGGTACGAATGAACAGGTTATCGCCACCCGCATCATTGCTTGCCTGTTGGCTTTGTGGTTGATTTTGCGAGCGTTGTGCAGATTGTTGGCTCTGCTGTGGTTGCTCGTCAGGTGGCAAGACCGTGATTCGCACACCGTTACTACTGTACGTTTGACGCTCGTAGGTGGCACTTGCTGGTGGAATGGTGAACGAACCCTCTTTATTCGCCACAATCGTGTAGGTGTAGGTGAGCGTAAAAGTCGATGTCCGTTGCCCATTTACAAACGAAGTGCTTTGCGATTGGGAGGTATAGGGACCCGCCAACACCTCAAAATTATCCATCTGCGGTGCCCGAAAATCGCGTACTTTTTGGTTGAGTTGGTACGAAATCTGAAAAGGTTGCCCAGCAATCACTTGTGCGGGGGCATTTGCTCTAAAACTCAACTCATCAGCCATCAACCACGCTGGAATGATGGTCAAAAGTAGTAAACTAAATATAATTTTATATTTTCTCATATCACCAATCTTTTTCTACTCGTTTAGGCGAGCCTTGTCTTTGTTGTACTTTTTCTTGCGTGTCTTGTTCGTCTTGTTGCAATGCCTGCAAAATCTGCTCTGCCGTTTCTTTATCCATTTTTTGTTCCTGTTGCTGCTGTTGATTTTGTTGTTGTTCTTGCTGCTGTTGTTGGTCTTGTTGCTGTTGTTGATTTTGCTGATTTTGTTCCTGTTGGTCTTGCTTTTGATCTTGTTTTTGGTCTTGTTTATCTTGGTTTTGTTGCTGGTTTTGCTGTTGTTGCTGTTGCTCTTGCAGTTTTTGCATTGCTTTCACCAAATTATAACGTGTTTCGTCATCTTTTGGATTATTCCGCAACGATTCTTGGTATGCCGCTACGGCTTTATCGTACTGTTGGGTTGCGTAGAGCGAATTACCGATGTTGTGGTAAATATCTGCCTTACGCGATTTGTCTTTTTTCTCATTTGTATCCAATAATTTTTCAGCCGCAACATATTCTTGCAACGCTTCTTCGTATTTTTGTTGCTTAAAAAGCGAGTTTCCTAAATTAAAATGGGCTTCAAATCCTTTATCGTTTTTATCCAACGCACGCCGATAATACACTTCTGCACCTGTATAATTCTCTTTTTTATACTCTTTGTTTCCACTTCTAACGTCAGAAAACTCTTTTTGTGCAAAAATAGACAAATTAAATAAAAGCACCCCTAAAAGTATACCATATTTTTTCATACCTGTCGCTCTTTGAAGATATTTATTCTACTCAATGACTTATTTTTTCGGCTGAATAGGAAAGCATCAATCAGGAGAAGCAAAAGTGCGATGAACACAAAAGATTGATACTGTTCGTTGTATTCTGCGTAAATAGTCGTTTCAAATTCGCTCGTTGCTAATTTATTCAGTTCTTTTTCCAAGGTTTTGAGAGCCGTGTTGGAGTTATCACACCGAACGTACAAGCCATTACTTACTTGGGCAATTTGTTGGCACATTTCCTCATTCAACTTACTTACCACCACGTTGCCTGCCCTATCTCTGCGGAAATCATTCGAGCCATAACTTACTGGAATAGGGCTTCCTTCGGGCTTACCGATACCCATCACGTAGCACTTAATACCCAACTCTTTTGCCCGTTGTGCTGCTCCGATAGCGTCATCTTCGTGGTTTTCGCCATCTGTGATGAGAATGATTGCTCGTGAGGCTTCACTTTGCTCGGCTCCAAAAGCACGAATAGACGTGTTAATAGCGGCTCCAATAGCGGTTCCTTGCGTGGCAATCACGTCAGGCGTTATTTTATTCAAAAACATCTTTGCCGACACATAATCGCACGTAATAGGCAACTGGATATACGCATCGCCCGCAAACACCACCAAACCCACTTTATCGTCAACCATCTGGTCTATCAACTTGGACAAAACCTGCTTTGCTTTATCCAACCGCGAAGGGGCAATATCTTCTGCCAACATCGAATTGGAGACGTCCAAAGCCACCATCACTTCAATGCCTTGCCGCTTGATGGTCTGTTCTTTCATCCCATTTTGTGGGCGTGCCAAAGCGAACACAAGAGCCACAAAAGCCAACATCAGCAAATAAAACTTCACAGACGGACGATAATGTGACACATTCGGCATCAGTTGTGCAATCAGTTCTTCATCGCCAAACTCTTGTAATTGTTTCTTTTTACGCTTACGCAAAAACTCATAACTAACTATCAAAAAAGGCACGAGAACCAATAACCACAAGTATTCTATATTTGCAAAACGAAACATAATCTAATTATTAACTGATTTTAGTACGAGATGACGCAAAAGCAATTCAAGCAATAAAAGCAAAGCAGCAGTAGCCAAAAATGGCATAAAATACTCTGTTTTCTTGGAAAACTCACGCACTCGTATCTTAGTTTTTTCCATTTGGTCTATCTGTTCGTAGATTGAACGCAGACTTTTGTTGTCGGTTGCACGGAAATACTCGCCTCCCGTAACAGCCGCAACCTCCTTCAGCGTTGCCTCATCAAACTCATTCTTCATCGTCATATACTGCGTCCCGAGAGGGGTTTGCACCGGCACACGCGACTCACCGTAACTTCCCACACCGATAGCATACACGCGAATCCCGAACGTCTTGGCTATTTCAGAGGCTGTGATAGGGTCTATCTCGCCACGGTTATTGGAACCATCGGTGAGCAAAATAATCACTTTGGACTTGGTCGGCGAATCTTTCATACGATTCACGGCATTCGCTAAACCCAACCCAATAGCCGTTCCGTCCTCAATCAAACCAAACTTGACGGCTTTGAAAAGGTTCACCAACACCGCATGGTCGGTTGTCAGAGGGCATTGCGTATAACTTTCGCCCGCAAAAACCACCAAACCGATGTTATCATTCGGGCGTGCCAAAACGAACTCCTGAGCCACATCTTTCGCAGCCTCCAACCGATTGGGCTTCAAATCTTCTGCCATCATCGTACCCGAAATATCCAAAGCCATCATAATATCGATGCCTTCGGTGGACTCTTTATGCCAACTATTGTTCAGTTGCGGGCGTGCCAAAGCCAACACCAGCACCGCAAACGTGATACACCGCAACACAAACGGCACGTGCATCAGGTATAATCGCCACGACTTGGGTTGCTTGCTCAAAACGGTCGTATCCGATATTTGTAAACTCGCCTCCGAATCCCGCATCTTCCAAAAATAATGCACAATAATTGGAATCAAAAGGAGTAATAAAAACAAATATCCTGCATTAAAAAAACTCATAACACTTCCTCCTCTTCTTTCTGTTCGTCATTAGGTTCTACTTCGGGGGCAACGATGGTCGTATCCTTCACAAACTGATAGGCATCGGAGAGCAAACCCTCGTTCTCCGCAGGTGTCGTCTGCCACTTCGCAAACTTGACCAAATCGGAGGTCTGGAAAAGGGTCTTGAGTTTTTGAAACAAAGGTTGTTCTATCTCATCTCGTTGGTTACTTCGCAAGTCGTTTAGCACTTCATCTGAAGTCCGCTCAAAGGTTACGATATTGAATCGCCGCTGAATATACTCTCGCAAAACGTCCGTTAGTTGTGTGTGATACTCCTTATTTTGCCCTTTTTGCCAAATTTTTTCTTGCTTGATAATATCTAATTTTTCCAACGCCACCTCGTCTGCTGGACGCAACTCGACAGGTGCTATTTCGGTGATTCCTAACGTTTTACGTCTGTAACGATTGATTAAGTAATACACTAACCAACCCAAAAGACCTAACCCTATCGCCAACAAAACCCACCGAATAATACCCCACCACCAAATGGGGGCTTTGTAAATAGGTTTGATGTCAGCTATCAGTTCCGTAGAATCCAATTCAAAGGGTTGCACCACATTGAGCGAAAGCCCTTCGGAAGCAAAAACCGTGTCGCCATCCACCAAAAAAGGCACCGGCGGAATATAAAAAAGCGAATCTTTGAACGAAGTAATCGTCAGATATTGGTTCAACTGCACCCGTCCATCTTTCAACTTGGCAGTGTCCACCAGCGTTTTATCTACGATTTCAATCCCCTCTATCAACATTTTATCATATTGTGGGAAAATAACCTGCTCGTTGGCTTCCAGAGTGGCACTTAAATGCAAGTCGGTTTGGTCACCAATCATAAGCGTAACCGTATCCAATTGTGCCGACAAAACCGCTGCAAAAAACAAAACACCTACATTCATAATTACCTTCTTTTACAAACGAAACAAACGCATCAAACCTTTCACATAATCTTCATCGCTCCGAATCGAGACATAATCCGTACCCGTCCGCATAAATAGGTCGTTTAGTGCCATTTGGTTCTTTTCCCAACTTTGTGCATAATTCTTCCTCACAGACGGCACAGACGTATCTACCCACATACGTTTTTGGGTTTCGGCATCTTTGAGTTTCAACAAACCAATGTCGGGCAACTCGGTCTCACGCCTATCGTAAATCTGTATCACCTTCATATCATGTCTATTGGAGGCTATCATCAGCGGATTGACAGCATAACGTTTGGTCGGTTTGGTAACAAATTTTGGGTCTAACAAATCACTAATCAAAAAGACCGTACTTCTACGCTTTTGAGCATTCACAAAGTACTGAATCACGGCATTGATGTCCGTCTTGGTATTGGAAGGCTCAAAACAAAGCAACTCGTGAATGATATGTAGCACGTGCGACTTCCCTTTTTTGGCAGGAATATATTTTTCTATTTTGTCCGAAAAGAAAATCACGCCCACTTTATCATTATTTTCGATGGTCGAAAACGCCAACGTAGCCGCAACTTCTGCCACCATATCTCGTTTGAATTGCGAAATCGTTCCGAAATTCCTACTACCCGAAACGTCCACCAACAACATCACCGTCAACTCACGTTCTTCCTCAAAAATCTTCACATACGGTTTATTTAAGCGTGCCGTAACGTTCCAATCAATCGTTCGAATGTCATCGCCCGGTTGGTACTCGCGAACTTCTGAGAACATCATACCCCTACCCTTAAAAGAAGAATGATACTCACCCGCAAAGATATTACGGGATAGTCCACGAGTCTTAATCTCTATCTTCCTAACTTTTTTGAGTAACTCTTCAGAAGTCATAACAAACGTTTTAAGGTACTTGTACAGCGTTGAGAATCTCGGTTACAATATCTTCCGAAGTCAAGTTATTGGCTTCTGCCTCGTAAGTTAAACCGATACGATGACGCAACACATCATAGCACACCGCACGCACATCTTCTGGCACCACATAACCACGCCGATGCACAAACGCATACGCACGAGCAGCCAACGCCAAACTAATCGAAGCACGAGGCGAACCACCAAAACTAATCATCGTTTTGTACTTCTCCAAACCGTACTGTTCAGGCTGACGAGTCGCAAAAACTATGTCCACAATGTACTTTTCAATTTTTTCGTCAATATACACTTCCCGCACCACATTTCGGGCATTGCAAATCTCATCGGTGGACAAAATCGGCAACACTTGTTTGCGTTCGCCACTGATATTTTGACGCATAATTTGTTGTTCTTCATCGGGTTTAGGATAGCCAATAACCACTTTGAGCATGAAACGGTCGGTTTGTGCTTCGGGCAACGGATACGTTCCTTCTTGCTCGATGGGGTTCTGGGTTGCCAACACCAAGAACGGATTGGGCAACTTGTACGTGTTATCGCCAATCGTTACTTGACGTTCCTGCATAGCCTCCAACAAAGCAGATTGCACTTTGGCTGGAGCACGGTTAATCTCATCTGCCAAAATAAAATTGGCGAAAATAGGACCTTGTTTTACCTTAAATTCTTCCGTTTTAGGACTGTAAATTTGGGTACCTACGACGTCCGCAGGCAATAAATCGGGAGTGAATTGAATACGACTAAATTGACCTTTGATTAAATCCGAAAGCGTTTTAATCGCCAATGTTTTTGCCAATCCAGGCACACCTTCCAAAAGGATATGACCGTCCGAAAGCAACCCTATCAACAACGATTCCACCAAATGCTTTTGTCCAACAATCACTTGATTCATTCCCATCGTCAACGCATCTACAAACGAACTTTCGCGTTCAATACGTCCTTGTAATTCACGAATATCAATTCCTGTATTCATATATAATTTAACTTAAAATTTCTACTATAATAAAATTCAAATTATGTGCCAAACAAAATTAGGAACCAAATTTGATAGTGAAAAAAACAATGAAATACAACAAGATAAATATTACTTTTTGTTATAAGCAATATAAATTTCCTTTAAAATTTTTGATGGTTACAAGTGATTTATCACATCATTCCAGCATCGCCAAAAATTCTTGCTCGGAAACAATCGGGATTTGTAATTTTCCGCATTTGGCACGTTTGTCGGGTCCGATGCCTTCGCCACCCAACAAAAAAGACGTATTTTTGCTCACCGAAGACGTATTTTTTCCGCCATTGGCTTCAATCATATTTTTGTATTCTTCGCGAGAATGCTGTGCGAATGTGCCCGAAATGACAATCGTTTTGCCCAATAACTTGGTGGACAGCAACTCTGTTTGTTCGTCCGAAGCAAATTGCAACCCTGCTTTTTTCAGTCGCTCAATGATTTGCTGATGACGCTCGTTGGCAAAAAAAGCGATAATCGCATTGGCAACCTGCTCGCCCACGTCATTAACGGCTGTCAGTTGCTCCAATATGGCATGGCTCAACGTATCCACCGAAGTAAACACCTTAGCGATATTTTTGGCAGTCGTCTCGCCCACCATCGGGATGCCCAACGCAAACAAAACACGCTTCCAAGGCACTGTTTTGCTCTTTTGAATGCCGTTTAGTAAATTAGTCGCCGATTTATCGCCCATTCGCTCCAGCACCACTAAATCTTTGTGTTGCAAATCATACAAATCAGCCACATCTTTAATCAAATTATTTTGGAACAAAAGTTGTATCGTTTCTTCGCCCAAACCGTCTATATTCATGGCTTTACGCGAAACAAAATGAATTATTTTTCCGCACTGTTGAGGTGGACAACCCTCCGAATTGGGGCATTTCCAAGCCGCTTCGCCTTCAATGCGTACCAAAGGCGTTCCACACTCGGGACAACGCTCAGGGAAAGCATATTGCACGGCTTCAGCGTTGCTTTCTTTCTCCACCGCAACGATTTTTGGGATAATTTCGCCCCCTTTTTCCACCCACACTTTATCGCCGACCTGCAAGCAAAGCGAACGAATAAAATCCTCATTATGCAACGTTGCTCGCTGTACCATCGTGCCGCTCAGTTGGACAGGTTCCAAGTTTGCCACAGGAGTTATCACGCCCGTCCGACCCACCTGATACGAAATGGATTTGAGGGTCGTCAGTTCACGTTCTGCTTGGAATTTATAGGCAATCGCCCAGCGGGGATTTTTTGCCGTGAAACCTAATTGCTGTTGTAGTTGTAAATTATTGACTTTCAATACAATACCGTCTGTTGCTATGGGTAAATTTTTGCGTTCGGTATCCCAAAAAGCAATAAAATCCATCACTTCTTGCAACGAATGGCAGAGCCGAATGTTTTCGCCCGTCTTAAAACCTAAATCACGCAACCATTGAAGCCGTTCAAAGTGGGTTCCAAAAGGCAGGTTTTCGCCAATAATGTAGTACAAATACGCATCTAAACCTCGCTTTTGCACTTCGTCCGTGTCTTGTAATTTCAACGTACCAGAGGCTGCATTGCGAGGGTTGGCAAACAAAGGTTCCTCGTTATTGGCACGCTCCACGTTCAGCCGATTGAAGTTCTCCCAAGGCAACAAAACCTCGCCACGCACCTCAATATCGCCCTCAAAAGGTATCGTTTGCGGAATAGAAGCAATCGTGCGGATGTTCGCAATCACGTCATCGCCAATCGTGCCGTCGCCTCGCGTCAAAGCATTTTGCAATACGCCATTTTGGTAATGCAACGAGATGGACAAACCGTCAAATTTCAACTCACACACAATCGCCAAATCGTCCTGTGGAAGCTTGCTCAGCCAATCGCGAACCTCGTCTTCGTTGTACGTATTTGCCAAGGAAAGCATCGGGTAACGGTGGGCACGTTGCACAAAAAACTTGCTGTCATCTAAGTCGCTTCCGACCTTTTGCGTAGGCGAGTTGACGTCCATCAAATCGGGATACTTTGCCTCCAACGCCTGCAAACGGTGCATTTTTTCGTCAAATTCTGCATCGCTAATCGTGGGGGCATTGAGGACATAATACTTGTGATTTTGCTCCTTCAAAAACTGCCGAAGTTGCAACAATTCATCACGTTCCGCTGTCTCAAAAATGTCTGCCATATCAATGAACGACTATTTTTATGGGTTGAATATCATTACCAACGCTCACACAGAAAATATAAAATCCACGTGGCAGTGTGATGGGCAGAACCTCTTGGGCAGAGGAAATCGTCCCTTGCGTAACGACCTGTCCGTTGATGTTGTAGAGTTGGAAAAATCCGCCTTCTGCACCAAACAAAACAGGCTTTCCATCTTGCATGGTAACGTAGCAATCATCCAACCCAGTGTGGTCAGAGGATAACTTCAAGCCCACCAAAATCGGGTCATGGTCGCTACTGCGGAACATGGTTTCGTCCGCATTGGGACCTTTGTACGCATGAGTAGTGTCTTCATCGGAGTTGATATGATACGGTTGAACGCCCGTTATTTGAGGC
>JAEELX010000097.1 GCA_016282955.1 Paludibacteraceae bacterium
GGCATCAATGCCGCTTATACCTTGCGTTTACTCGGCAACAAGGATTGGAGCGACCCGAAGGAATTTATTCGCCATCGTGCAACGCTTGCCTTGACGGGACAAATCCAAGCCAACCAATGGAAAATCTCTTTGCGAGATCGTTTAGATATAAATTGTCGGATGGATTCTGTCAATACGGACGAAAAAGCCCCTGTGGATTTGCGACTGAGGCACCGATTACACGCTTCGTACGACATTATGGGCAAACCCGTCAGATTATTCTTGAATTTTGAACTGATCAACACGCTTAATGCTCCCACAGATTACCTGAATGCCGTTACGGGCAAGAATTATGGGCAGTATTTGAGCAACATAAACACGCAATTGGGCGTTCGTTGGCGATTGGACAAAAGAAATACGTTGGCTTTCAGTTATCGATTTAATTATAGTAACGAGCGGGATATTGACATCAGCAAATCGGCAAAGAATATCCGTCTCTGGCAAGAAAAAGGCTACGGGCATATTTTCGCCATCAATTACGAATTTGATTGGTAACAAGACGATAAAAAATTGGTTGTGAACAATTTAGCCACAACCAATTCTTTTTAAATACCGTTTAAAAGGTAGTTAATCGTTTTTTACGACCACTTTACGCTTTTTGTATTCTTCGTAGCACGCATACGCAGCCACACACAAGAAAATCGCAAAACAACTCAACGCCAACGCATTGCCTTTGCGGGCTGAATCGGGGTCAAAAATCAACTCTATCGTATGCTCTCCTGCTGGCACCACCAACGCACGAAGCATATAATTAACCCGCAAAATCGGCGATGATTTTTTGCCAATAAAGTACGGTTGCCCGTCCAACATCATTTTCCAGCCATGCGGATAGAAAATCTCCGAAAGCACTGCCAAACGAGGTCCTTGCACGTTCGCATAATACGTAACCTTTTTCGGATTATGATCCACCATTTCAAACCTATCTTCGGGTGAACTGGGTGCTTGCCATTGACCTTGCGGAGAGTTCAAAATCGTACTATTTACAGCGTATGTCGTATCCACAACCGCGTAACGATGCAAGTCCAGCGTCCTCAAACTTTCACTTTCGTCATTCGCATTATTGACATACACGAGCGAATCCACCAACCAACACATTCCCATCGCACCTTGATTGAGTTGAACGCCGACTTGACCATCCTTGTTAGCAATTATATACTTGGTATTCAACATGTTAAGTACGTTTATATTCAATTTACTGATATGCTGGTCAATCAAATCTTGATAACGCCGTAATTTTGCAGCCGAATAACCACCTATCGAATTGAGATACAACGAAGTACGCGATTCATTGAACGTATTAGACGCTAAATTAAGTACCCTAAAATAACTCTTATCTTGCAACAGACTTTGTTCGTAAGGATACATTTTCCTCAGTTTGTCATGTTCTTTGGTGGGTCGGAAATCATTATCATTGCAAAAACGCTTATCTACAGGCCACATATCCGCAACAATCAACGCCGCAAATGCCAAACCAAAAACAAGTTGTGTCTTGTCGTTTGACTTGCCATTATAGAGCCGATTGGCATACCAATAAACGCCCGCTACACCCAAGAGCACGAACCAAAACGATCGCCACGCATCCGCTTTAATCAGTGCCTGACGTTGCGAAAGAATAGCATCGTAGATTTGGTCGCCCACCTGTGCTTTCCACGAATCGTATGCCGAAGTCGTATCGATTCCCGAACTTGCAAAGGCAATAATCATGCACACCAATGCCGTCAAACCACCTGCCACAAGAATCGCTTTTTGCAGTTTCTTCCACTCCCACGTCTTATCGTTTATCGTTTTTAAAGCCAAAAATCCCAACACAGGAACCGTTATTTCAGCCACAATCAAGATACTTTCCACTGCACGAAAACGGTTGTACATCGGAAAATAGTCAAAAAATAATTGTGTCAAAGCGGGAAAATGCCGTCCCCACGACAAAAGCACGGAAAACAGCGTTGCCACCAACAAAGCCCACTTATATGGTCCACTGACGATGATTAAGCCCAACAAAAAGAGGAAAATCACCACCGCACCCATATACACAGGTCCGCTCGTGAACGCCTTGTCGCCCCAATAAGTCGGAGCCGACTGACAGAACTGTTTGGCACTGCTTGCAGGCACACCCATTGCACGCATCTCCTTCTCCAATTGCGAGTCTTTGCCTAAATTAAATCCACTCGCACCACCCATATAATTCGGCACAAGGAAGGTCAAACTCTCGTTTATTCCCTCGCTCCAAGCGGTCGCATAATCAAAATCCAAACCGCCCGTTTCTTGCCCTTCGTGGTCTTCATTTTCCAAGTCCGAGTGTCCTCCACGCATCGTCTCTGCCAAATACTCTTGGTTGATGAAAAACTTACTCGCTCCCATGCCTAAGCCCACAAGAAACGAGGCTCCAAAGACACACGTGGCGATAATAAACGTTTTATAATCTTTCGATTGGATAGCCAACGCGAGTTCAGCAAAAAAGCACACGCCGATGAGCATACACATATAATACGACATCTGCGGGTGCATATAAAAGCCGATGTACATGAAGAAAATCACCAGCATCGCACCCAACGCGTATTTCTTACGGTACATCAACATAAAACCGACCCACACAAGCGTCATATACATGATAGAAAAGCATTTTCCGTGATGGGCAGCCGCAATAACGACAAAGAAATAAGACGACATCGCTATCGCAAAAGCCCCTGCAACCGACTGCCAACGACCCACGCCAAACGTCCGCAACAAAATGAAGAATGCAAGCAGATAAAAGAAAAATATCGTTTTAACGTTGTAAATCAATGGATGCAAAATCGAAAAAAGCCGATCAACAAAGCTGCCACCACCTCCACCAATCTGGTAGTTGGGCATTCCGCTAAACATATTATCTGTCCAGTAGGTATAATCGCCCGTTTCTTCGTGGTATCGTATCGCGTCTGCAGCCGTACCAGCCGCTCCAATATGTTCACTCGAATAAATGTCTTGCCCCTGATAGGCAGGCCAAAAATAAATCAGCGTTGCCACAAAGAAAATCGCCAAAATAATCGCAATCGGCTGGTATTTTTTCCAATCTATTTTCATGGTTTATAGCTTTTTTAGTACGGCTTTAAGCAGTTGATAACAATGTTGAACACTCGCGATATTCACCTTTTCAGAGGGCGAATGAGGGTGCAGAATCGTTGGGCCAATCGAACAAATATCCAAGTCGTAATAACGATTGATAATGCCACATTCCAAGCCTGCGTGGATAACTTTTATCTCGCCTTCTTTGTTAAATTCCTCTTTGTAAGTTTCTTGCACCACTTTCGTTACGCGTGAGTCAAAATTGGGCTGCCAACCTGGATAATCGCCACTAAACTCCACTTTTGCACCTGCCAACGCGAAGACCGAATCCACGATTTCGCGTAACTCTTTTTTGCGACTTTCGGAGGTTGAACGCAACAAACAAGCCACTTCAATCTGGTTTTCTTTGGTTGCAATGATGCCGATATTGTCGCTCGTTTCTACGGTTTGCGGTTGGTTTTGGATGAAACGATAAACGCCGTGTGGGCAAGCCGTGATAGCGTGTATCAGCCAATCTTGCGTCTCTTCGGGCAACCAATTTTTAGGCTTAGCAACCTCTTTGACCGAGATTTTCAAACCATCTTCCACGCCTTTGTATTCGGTTTGCACCAATTTTTCGAAACTTGCAACAACTTTTTCTATATCTTTTTGCTCGCTCTTAGGAACGGTAAAAATAGCCATAGAAGAGCGTGGAAGAGCATTTCGCATATCTCCACCCTGCACCGAACTCAACCGAGCCAAATTATCACGCACGAGTATTTTCAAAAGACGGAACAGCAACTTATTCGCATTCGCACGCTGCAAATGGATATCTACGCCCGAGTGTCCACCCTTGCAACCCTCCACCGACAGTTGAAAAGCCACCACATCGCCCGTAACCTCTTTGGGCTGAAAATCAAACGTAGCAACGGCATCAACGCCACCTGCACAACCGATAATAAACTCGCCCTCTTGCTCAGAATCCAAGTTAATCATCACCTGCCCTTTCAAAGCCCCTGCTTTGAGGTCAAACGCCCCGTACATACCCGTCTCTTCGTCCACAGTAAAAAGGGCTTCAATAGCGGGATGTTGCAAGGTATTGTCCTCCAAAACAGCCATAATCATCGCAACGCCCATCCCATCATCGGCTCCCAGAGTGGTTCCTTTGGCAGTTACCCACTCACCCTCTACCACCGTCTGAATCGGGTCTTTGGTGAAATCAAAAGCGAGATTGTCGTCTTTTTGTGGCACCATGTCCAAGTGGGCTTGCAAGATAACACCTGGATGGCTTTCATAACCTGCTGAAGCGGGTTTACGAATAATCACATTACCAATTTCGTCCACTTCGGTGGGTAGGTTTAGTTGCTTGCCAAAGTCGGCTACAAACTTGGAAATCGCCTCTTTATGTCCAGATGGACGAGGAATTTGTGTCAGGGAGTAAAAATGCTCCCATATCTTTTTCGGTTCTAAATTTTTCATGGTATTTATTTTTTATAATTTAACTTCATTTAGCGTACAAAGATAGTATTTTTTTTTATTTTTCAATCGTCATTTCGCCAGCCAACGGCACTTGCAACAACGCTTTGATTTTTTCGTTATCATTACCATATTCGCCCAACAAACACATCAGTTTGGTCAGAGCCGCTTCGGTAGTGATGTCATAGCCCGAAATGACACCCGCTTTGATTAGATTTTGCGACACTTCGTAATAGCCCATCTCCACCGAACCCGTGTTGCATTGGGTTTTGTTGACGATGATGATACCTTTTTGGGTTGCTTGGCATAAAATATCAAAGAACCACTCTGCAGACGGTGCATTTCCGCTCCCGTAGGTCTCCAACACGACTGCACGCAGGTTAGGCGTATTAAAAATAGTTTGCAAAAAAGTGGGTGTTATGCCTGGAAAAAGTTTAATGATACCCACGTTGGTATCCAAATTCGTTTGGATGTGCATTTTTTGCGTCTTATCGCTCGCCAAAAACAGATGTTTACGATACTCAATATGCACGCCTATTTTCGCCAATGAAGGGAAGTTATAGGACTCAAAAGCGGCAAAATGTTCGGCATTTTTTTTGGTGGTGCGGTTGGCTCGGTACAAGTGTCCTTCAAAGTAAATAGCGACCTCATTTAACTCTTTGCAGCAGGCAATTTCGATGGCACTCAACAAGTTTTCCTTCGCATCGGAACGCAAACTGCCGACAGGCAACTGGCTCCCAGTAAAAATAATCGGTTTGCCCAAATTGTGCATCATAAAACTCAACGCCGAAGCCGAATAAGCCATCGTGTCCGTGCCGTGCAACACCACAAAACCGTCATAATTTTCGTAGTTTTCAGCGATGGTCGTGGCAATTTGTATCCAAACTTGTGGGTTGATGTCGGACGAGTCAATCAGCGGATAAAAGGGGTGCAAATCGACCTGAATTTCAGTCGAAAAAATCTCAGGCACAAATGCCTTGAACGCCTCTAATGAAGCAGGTTTAAGACCATTTGTTTGCGGATCTTTAATCATCGTTACCGTTCCACCCGTTAGTACGATTAGGATTTTATTTTTCATATCTCAATAACAATTTTGGCATACCATTTGCAAAATAAATTTCGCACAAAATTACGAAAAATGAATGAAAAAACTTCTATATTACTTTGCGAAGGTGATTTAAATCTTGCTCACCTGCTGAGCGATTTTTTCACGGGAGAAGGTTTCAGCGTCAAAATGACCGACGATGCCACGGAAGGATTTCGTTTATTTAAAAATAATTACTTCGATATTTGCTTGATTGATACCTTTTTACGCAATAAATCGGGTATTTCGTTGCTGCAAGACATACGCTCTACCAAAAGCAATATCCCCATTTTGATGTTGACCGACAAAACGGGACGAGACGACATCATCAATACCTATAAACGTGGTGCGGATGATTGCGTTATCAAGCCGTTTTCAATCCATATTTTGATGTGTAAAATCAAGGTTTTTGTGCATCGTTTTAAGGAGTTTCAAACGTCGCAACAAACCGAATTTGATTTTGAGAGCGTCCGTTTTAGTGGCACCTCGCACATGCTCAACGACCAACATTTGTCGGCTCGCGAGTCGGATTTGTTGTTACTTTTGTTGCAAAATGTCAATCGGTTAGTGGAACGCAAGCAGATTTTGAAGCAAATCTGGCAAAAAGAGGATTATTTTTCGTCCAAGAGTTTGAGCGTTTATATCACACGTTTGCGGATACTTTTGCGAAATATACCGACCCTGAAAATCGTTGCTTGTTCGGGCAAAGGGTACAAATTAGTTAAGTTGTAACTTTTTCATAATAAGTTTTTTAGTTATATTATTTTGGGGAGAGGATGCTGTCAAGTGTCCTTTTTTCCTATTTTAAGGTTTGATTGATGGTGGTGATGTAATTGAGCAACTCTTCGCGTCCCATCTTGTTAGTGGCAGAGGTAAGGAAGATGGGTGGCAATTCTTCCCACGTTTGCAAAAGCGTTTGTTTATACGAATCGATGTTGGTTGCGAGTTGGGATTTGGTCAATTTGTCGCATTTGGTAAAGACGATAGCAAAAGGAATTCCTTTTTCGCCCAACCACGTGATAAACTCCAAATCAATTGCTTGCGGTTGTAATCGACTATCAATCAACACAAAAAGTGAAGTTAAAGCCGTCCGATACAAGCAATAATTTTCAATCATTTGCCTCAACTGTTCTCGCTGGGTTTTGCCTCGCTGTGCATAGCCGTAGCCAGGTAAGTCCACCAAATGCCATGCGGTTTTGGTTTGCACTAAGAAATAGTTGATTAAGAGGGTTTTGCCAGGCATTTGCGAGGTCTTTGCCAAGTTATTGTAACCTGTCAAGGCATTGATGAGAGACGATTTACCCACGTTGGAGCGACCAATAAAAGCGTATTCGGGCAAATCACTTGGTGGGCATTTCGTAACATCGGGAGACGAAATCACAAACTCGGCTGACTTAATTATAGGTGTATTTTCACTCATTTTTATGAAATTAGGTGTAATTCTTTCCAATAGGTCTGCAAGGTGTTGATGATGTTTGACCAGTAAAACTCTTTTGCATGTTCCAAAACTCTCGGATAAGCCTCTCGTAAAGCCGTTTCATCTGCCATCACGTACGACAAGAAACTTGCCATTTCATCGGACGTTTGCACCTCTACTCCACAACCACCTTGAACAAAATCGGGAGCCGTACAAATAGGCGTCGTAACCACATAATCCCCCATTGACAAACCTTCAGCAATAAAAAGCCCAAACGACTCAAAACGTGAAGTACAGCAGACGATTTTGGCACGGCGATAGTATTCAAAAAGTTCTTTATGTTGTAAGTTGGGAACCAATTCAAACCGTTCACGAAGATGTGGATTTTTCTCAAAAAACGCTTCTAATTTTGGGGCAAAATCGGGCGTTGTTCCCGAACCCGCTACCGCCACTATTTTCCAATCGCCTTGCCATTGCATTTTTTCCATACATTCCAACAAAAACTCGGTGTTTTTCTGAAAAGTCCCCAAACGTCCCACCGTAAGAATGATATTTTCTTTTTGTCCGTAAGGAAATGGCGTAACTCCTTGATTTTCAAACCAAATATCATCAACTCCGTCGGGTAAATAGCGAATTTTATGTTGGGATTGAGGATAATAATTACGGAGGAAATCAACTGCCATATTACTTTCAGCAGTGATTAAATCATAGCCTTTTTTTGCAAATTGTTCAAAAATTTTATTCTTAATTCTGCCTACAAACGTTGCTTTAGAGGGATAATTATTATAAGACGACCCATCCATATCACATTTTACCCAAATTTTCCCGTTTTTATTACGTAATTTGTAAATCAAACTCGGCAACATAGCGGATTTGAAAAAATAAATAAGCAAAATATCCATCTTTTTAGCATTGCTCCAAATATATTTTATCAGATTCCAACTAAAACCGAATATCCTCCTTGAAGGTGGCACATGCTCAAACTTTATTCCAGCAACCCGCTTAAAATAAGTTGCGTTTTCAGGTTTCGTAGCATCAGTTGAAAGAATATGAGAAACAAAATGCACATCATATCCTGCGTTGTAGAGATAAAAAGGTATCATACCTACGTCTTTAAGGAGCAAAAAGGGTTCACTTACCGTTATAAGGAAATAGAAAGATATTTTCTTATTCGTTTGCATATTGTTGCAACGTTTTGATGATGTTTGACCAATAAAAATCTTTTGCGTGTTCCAAGACTCTCGGATAAGCCTCTCGTAAAGGCGTTTCATCTGCCATCACGGACGACAAGAAACTTGCCATTGCATCGGGCGTTTGCACCGCTACTCCACAACCACCTTGAATGAAATCGGGAGCCGTACAAATGGGCGTAGTAACCACATAATCGCCCATTGACAAACCTTCTACAATAAAAAGCCCGAATGATTCCCAAACCGAAGTACAACAAACGATTTTGGCTCTTTGATAATAGCCAAATACTTCTTGCTGGGTTAATTCGCCTGAGACTTGCAAACGATGCCTCAAATGTGGATTTTTCTCAAAAAATGCTTCTAATTTGGGTGCAAATTCGGGCGTCATGCCTGGATAAGTCGCTACAGCAATTATTTTCCAGTCTTTCTGCCATTGCGTTTTTTCCATACATTCCAACAAAAATTCGGTATTTTTTTGTGCAGTACCCAACCGTGCTACATGAATGATGAGATTTTCCTTCTTTTCATAAGGATATGGCGAGATATTGTGCTTTTGCAACCAAATATCATCTACCCCACTCGGCAAGTATTTAATTTTCTTTTTGCAACTTGTATAACGATTTTGGAGGTATTCCACCGTCATAGTACTTTCTGCCGTAAGACAATCGGTATAATGTTTTATCGTAAATTCAATGATTTTATTTTTTAATTTGCCCATAAAGGTATTCATGGGTGGCATTCGATTATGTAACGGCGAAATGCCCAAATCACATTTTTTCCAAACTATACCTTTGGGGTTACGAATTTTATATAACCACACTGGTAAAACGGCTTGCAACCACCATAAATGGAGGATATCTATCTTTTTTGCGTTTTTCCAAATCCACCACATCGTTGCCCAAGTATATCCATGAAACAATTTCTTATTTTTACAAGGAACATAGATGCATTTCATCCCCTCTACACGTTCATAAGATTCCTTTCGCTCATTATTTTGCTCAGACAAAGGTGGAACATGGCTTACGAAAAAAACATCATAATCCGTTAATAAATGGAGATAATATGGCAGCATTCCACTATCTTTCACAAATGCCGTAGGATGGTCACCAGCAACAACACAATAAATGTTCATTTCATACAAATACTAAAAGTTTAACAAAAGTAACGAAAAAAAATCATTTATACAATCCGAATTCTATTCAGCATTCAAACCTGCTAGTATTGCTTCTTTATTTTTTTAAAAGTTGCCACTAATCTAAACGATACAATAAAAAAGTTAGGAATAGACTGCATCTACTCCTAACTTACATAAAAGGTTAGGTTTATTTAGTTTTTAATCATAAACTTGCCCGAAACAACTTTCTTTTTCCCACCTTCAAACGTACAATAGAAATAAATCTTATTGGGTTCCACGGTCACTGTAACACCCGCATTGGTATCATAAACGTCCAAAATAATCGGATTACCATACGCATCATATTCCACTGCCATATCATTCGGCACACACGTCGGAACCGTTACATATTCCTCTCGTTTACCGTTTATATCTGTGAAGAGCATGCGGACATTCTTACGCAACGATACAATCTGCACATCAAACGTACCCGGAATACGCTTAATTAAAATATCGTTTGCTTGCGGTGGTAAGCCATCATTGACATCCGAATTGATAAATAAAATCTTATAGATTCTTGTTGCTCCATTTTCGGCTTCACAAATAATCCAAGTCGTATCACCCACTGAACGAGGCGTTATATTTACTTCTGCCTTCTCGTCATTTGCAACAGCCTGTATATCGGGTAATGCAGTTACTCCGTCTGGAAGCAAATAGGTGTACTCCATTACATTCGGGTCAAACTCACGATATTCTTTTCCGTCAATATAAATCATCTTGAGCGTGTTGTCATCGGATAATTTAATGGATTGGTAAATCGCATACGTCCGTTTTGTCTTTCCATCTTGTGCCGTAACTTCAATATAAATGGTCGTTGGGTTCGATGGGTCAACAAACATATTAGATGTCGCTTTTTCATCGGAAAGGATGATTTGCAGACGCTCTATGGTGATAAATGTTTTTTGCGTAGAACCTACAGGCCATTCGATTTTATATTCTATAGAATCCCTATCAAAGTTCGGCAACAACTTATACGAATCGTCATAGAGGATATTGATTGCTGCCAAAGTCGCATCATCGTTTTGAAGCTGTACATAATGCAGAATATACTCCACTTGCGTCTCCTCGTCAGCGGCTGTAACAATGATCGAAACTTTGTTATCACTTTCATCTACAACAACCGTTTGTCCGTCTTTTTGTTTTGGCTCAATAACAGGCTTTTCTTCTTTGCCGTACGGGATATTAATGTTATATTCATACACCGTAGATTGGAAATCGCTCATTTCTTCGCCGTCCACCAAAATCGTTTGGAGGAACGCATCAGACGATTTGGCTCTTTCAAAGCCCAAGTTATAGGTAAACTCACTCACGCCATCTTCTGCACGCACATTGATTGTTACTTTCCAATTCTCTTTGTCAACCACAATATCCACTTTTTGTGCCTCTTCTTGCTTGTTGACCGAAATAATGGGCAAATCGGTTGCATTTTCCGCTAATTTGATGGTATAATCGCTTTGTTCACTATCAAATTTCGGCAAACTCTCTCCGCTAACAAAAATCATATTGAGCAACGGATTATCGGATAAAGCCACTGGGAAGTGCAACGTATAGGTTCTGCTATTGCCTTTTTGTGCAACAACCGTTATCTCGGCTTTTTGTCCCAACGATTTCGTAGTCATATTATCCACAAAGAATCGCGGTCCGTCAACCGTTTGGTACACATCCCCTTTATCAAAAGTGATATTAGGTATGACGGTCGCTGTATCAGCCAATATGCAGTAGTATTCGTTCTTATTTCCTTCAAACGACTCCATCGGTAAATTATTCAGATAAATAGCATCAAGCATATCCATATCCGATTTCAGTTTTTCAAACTCTACCATGTAGATGTTGCGTTTGCCACTTTGCGAAGTAACAAAAATCTGCTCTTTCTTCTTGGTCTGGTCTTCATAAACCGTCTGTTTGGTTATCTCTTGCCAACTGTCGGCCTCGTCCCAAGTCAATTCTGGGTAATCTTCCGTCCCCACAGGCAACTCCACAACATATTGGAAGGTTTGCGGGTTAAAGCCCTCTATCGGTTCCCCGTCATAGCGGATATTGAGCAACGTGTCCGCATCCGATTTGAGGAAATTATACAAAATATCGTACTGTTGTTGCGTGTTATCCTCTGCGGTAACGGTGATTATCGTTTTCACCACAAGATTACCTACCTTCGGCGTATCAATGATGTTCGTATCTTTCACGGTTTGCTTTTCGCCAGCGGCTTTGTACGCAAAAATAGTTGGGATATTCGCCGTATCCGTTCCCACAGGCAAATCAATGAAGTAGTAGAATTGCTCTGGACGGAAGTTCGGTATTGCCACTCCACCACTCAACACGCTATCCAACAGGGCATTACTTGATTTCACGCGGTTGAAATTCAGCGTATATGTATTGGTATGCTCGCCGTCCGCAGCCGTTACGTTCAACTTCACAGCCTCCGTTTCACGCTCAATCGCTACGGTTTGTCCTTCTTGTGCCAACACCGCCGAAACCTCTGGGATAATACCCGAAGTCGGTATGTTGATGCCGTACAAGTTATTGTTGCTATCAAAACGCAAGGTGCGATTACGTTGTGGCTCGTACTCATCAAATGCAATACCATCGAGCAAGATATTTGCCAACTTGGTATTATCCGAAGCATCGTCTTTTATCACGATGATTTGATAGAAATTCTTGGTTACACCGTCTTGTGCCGTAACATTCAATCTATAAACATCGTTCCCCTTCTTATCCTTACCTTTCTGTTCTTCTTCAACCGTTTGGAACTTATCTTGTGAATCCCACGTGAAGTTCACCTCTTTATCGCTCGTAACAAAGGTATAATAATGCCTTGAGGCTTCAAAATACTCATCTATCGGCATACCATTGACGGCGATATTCTGCAATTCCACGTTATGCGAGGGTTCTGCATCGGTCAAAATCGTGTACGTATTCGTATTCGAGCCGTCTTGCGAGGTTACGGTCAGGGTCGTTTGCAATCCCAATGCCACATTTTCCACTTCCACGTGTACCGTTTGCCCATCGCTCACTGCATAGTTGATAGACGGGATTTGTGGCTCTTCAACCTTGTAATTTTCAGTCGGAACGGTGATAGTGAAATCCGTTTGGATACCGTCTGTTGCCTTAAAGCCCCTCATTTTTCGAGCCAACAACTCGCTTTTACCAACCCACAACTCGTCCAAAGTAGCCACAGAAGACAATTTTGGCTTAATGACCACATTATATTGTTGTTTCTTGCCACTTTCTGCGGTTACGAGGATAGCATATTTGTTTTCATCGCCGTTATACGAAACGACAACTTGTTGATTCTCTTCGTCTTTAATTGGTTGAATTACAACACGTTCATTCGTTGCAAAGGTATAATCTGATACCTGTGGAGCAAAATCTTCCAACGGCACACCATCAATCAAGATAGCGGACAACAACGCATTATCGGACAAATCTACCGAATAATTGTACGTATATTTGTTGCTCTTTTCGCCATTTGCAGTGGTTTTGCCGAACACTTCCCAACTCAAACCGTTTGCCGTTTGGGTATAAATTACCGAGTCGCGTGCATCTAAACGCTCAAACGAAGGCGTTTCTGCTTGTTTGTTGTCGGTATACTCGTATGTTTCTTTGTTGAACCGAGCATAATCATTCGTACCAAACGCAATCAATTTCAATTGTGGCTCCAAAACGTCTTCAGGAGCGTTCACGTTGATGGTGTATGTCTGTTGCGTGCCATCTTCGGCAGTTACGATGACCGTATTATCTTTTTGTTCTACGGTTTGTCCGTCCATTTGTTTGCTGAAAGTTATCTCTGGCAGTGCATCTGCCGTGATGTCGTAGTCGAATTTCTCTTCTTCATAATTCACGCCTTCGGCATTCAGTGAAGCGAGGGTTGCATCGGACGACAAATCGGTTACAAACTTCACTTTGTAGGTCTCTTCTCTACCATTTTCGGCTTTGACAACGGCTGAATAGGTCGAATCGGCAAACGTAACCGTAACCGTTTGGAGTGAACTTTGAGGCACGAAACGAATGTCGGGCAGTTGCTTTTGCGTAGAGGTTAAATGGCACGTATATTCTTTGGTTGCGGGGTCAAAATCGCTCAACCCTGCCACGTCAATGCTCCTCAAAGTCGTTTGGCTATACAAAGGACGCTTCACTTCCAAAGTATAATTGGTGGACGTCCCGTCTTCGGCATAGTTGACGATGGTTGCCTTGCGGATTTCATATTGTGCGTTTTTGGTTGGGTTTTGCCACGTGATTTTTTGTGCTTGGTCGCTAACTTCGCCCGTAAAGTCAAGTTGCGGAATACCCACTTGCTCAGGGTCGGAAAGCGTAACCGAGAATGCTTTGTTGTTCAAAGAAGCCGTTTTATCGCTAACTTTTAAACTCGCCAAAGTACTATTATACGAAATTCGCACCCAATCAACATACATCTCGGCAAAAGGTTTTGTACTAGCTCCTAAAGCACCGGTAAAACTATAGTAAGAATTGATAGTTAAATTCATTGCAGTCGGATAACCTACTTTCTCATTGATATTTTTCAAATCTATATTATAAGTCCTAAAATCACTATGCTTTGTAGAATTCTTTTCCTCCTTTTTATCATAACCGTTTGAACCCCATAATTCATATTGAATTAAATTATTATTTTTTACCTTTGGCAAACTATAATTGATACTCAATATATCAGGTGTATTCCTAAATGTAATAGAACCAGATACTTGGAAAGTAGAAGAGGTGTTGAACGAACCTGAAATTTTTCCCAAGGTAAAGAATGCAGGAACAGTACGGCACATGGTGCCACTATATTTACTTTTCAGATATACTTTATCCGTACCATTTTTTGCCAACTCTTCACCCGCTTTAGTCGGCCAGTATTCTTCAAAATAATCTGCCAACACGTTCCATCCATCTGGTTTATCTGCATTATTATACTTTGCCTTTCCGCTCCATTGCGAAAATTCTCCGTTCGGTATAACATCATTTGTATAATAGAACCAAATATCGTAAACATTTTCGCTTGTGCAAATTCCATACGGGTCGGTGTAAGTAACTTTGGCTTGCCAATGTTTATTAGCTGTTTCCAAAAGTACCACATTAGCATTATCGTTAGCCGTATACGTTACAATTGGATTATTAGCGGTTATATTGCCGATATAACTAAACCTATTTTTATCAAATCCACTTATAGTCGTGTTATTGACTTTCAAATCTGTCAGCACTGCAGGATTTTGCGTGCTAACTTTTGGCGTGATGGTATAAACGGCATCGTTCTCCCCCGCCCTATTGCTCTTCACGGTGATGATTGTCGGCTCGTACAAGCCACCTTCCTTCACCGTTACGGTCTGCTCGGTATATTTTTTCTCATAATTCACCGTGAACGTCTTGGAGCCGTACGGCATTTCCACCTCAAACGCCCGTTTGTCGCTATTCGATAAGTCCAACGCCAAATTCAACTCGGCAACCTTGATAGCCGACAGCACGTTTTCGTCTTGCGGAAAATCTACGTGGAAATACAACTTATAAGTACGTTTATCGCCATTTTCCGCCGTTACGGTAATTTCACTCGTTTGCCCCAACGGACGATGAATAAAATGAATCTTCTGCTTGCTTTCTGCCTTTTCAAACGTAAAATAAGGCACTTCCGTAGCATTCCTATCCAGCACAACTTCATAATCCGTTTGGTCTTTGTCAAACGTAAAATCAACGTCATCAATCATAATATCCTCCAAATAGCAGTTGTCAGATTTTTTGACGGGGAAATAAATTTCGTAGATTTGTTTCGTTTTTCCATCGGGTGCCACCACCTCAATATACGTTTTTGCATCTACTTTGCCGAAATAAGTCGTAATAGTTTGTTGCTCCAACTTACCCACCGGATGCACCGAAGGCACAATCTTCGTATCAATCGCCAACAATTCGGTATATTCCAATTTATTTTCGTCAAAATCCTTGATGCTCACGCCGTCAATCAAAATATCTGCCAAATGTGCATCATCGGACACAGCCATGTTATACTTGATCGTGTACGTTTTCGTGTTGCCATTTTCTGCCGTAACGATAACCTGCTGCTCGGTTGCACTGACATTGTTCACCAAGATATTCTGTCCCTCTCGCTTTTCAAACACAACCGTTGGCAACTCGGCTCCTTGTGCGTAATCGTCAATGGTATATTCGTACGTATTCGGGTCAAAATTTTGGATATTCTGCCCTTCCTTCAAAAATTCGCCTTGCAAAGAGAGGTTTTTCAAGGTTGCATACGTATATAATTGCTTTTTGAACGTAATTTTGTAGTCGGCTTTTTCGCCATTTTGTGCCTGCACCTTAATCTCGTAAGTCGTGTCCGAAGTGGCTCCAGCGTGTACAATTTGCGTGGTATCATTTCGTTCATAACCAACCGATGGGATTTGTTGACCTGCTTCAACTATAATACTATATTGTGTCGTTGCAGGGTCATATTGCTCATACGGTTTCTCGCCAATAAGGAGCGATTTGAGAGCCGTAGAAGCGTTTAAGTCCTTTTTCAACTCTACCGTGTACGCATTATTTTCTTTTCCATCCGTTACGTACAAGAACACTTTTTGTTGTTGCACAAACAGTTGCACGTCTTGGCTCTCGTCCGCTTTGGCAAACGTTACAACAGGATTGCCTTTGGAATAGGTGTAAATATAATCTTTTTTGGTGGGGTCAAAGCCATCAATCGACACGCCATCCACCAAAATATCGGCTAACTGTACCGTATTTTTGACGGGCTTAACGAACGTAATTTGATACATATTGGGAGCCCCAACTTCGGGTGTTACCAAGATTTTTGCCACACCTGCTCCATTCGGTTGAGTAATCACAACTTGCTGTCCCTCAGTGGATTGCACCGTTACTTTCGGGCAAGTTTCGTCCGTGAGTTGGTAGGTGTACGTCAAGGTTTCTTTATTAAATCCTTCCAATGACACGCCGTCCAACAAAATGTTTTCCAAGAATGCGTTTTCGGATTTTTGCACCACGAACGTGATGATATAATCCCTAACATCGCCATTTTCAGCCGTAACGCGAATGGTATAAACCATATCTTCGGCAAACGCAAACGCTTTTTGATTTTCGCCTTCGGGCTGCTTATATACGATGTTTTGCGGAATCGAACTAACACCTGGCTCCAACGTGTACGAATACGCTGTTTGTTCGGGTTCAAAATCACTTAACTCAGTGTTATTCACCAAGATAGATTCCAGGAAGTTATTGGTTGAAACCTCCACCGTAAAATGTATAATGTATGTTTGCGAAACACCACTTTGTGGCCGTACAATGATTTTATAGTCGCCATTCACGCCGTCTGGACGCGTGTTGATGATTTGATATTCGTCATTGGGAACATAACCGACAAGAGGCAACTCTTTTGTTCCGCGAGGCAAGGTATAATCATACTCCAAAACCGTTTTGTCATAGTTCGGAATTTCAACGCCACCAACTGTGATGGATTTGAGCGTTGCGTCTGTCGCTTTCTTCACCGAGAACAAGATTTGGTAGATAGATACGCTTCCATCGCCTGCTTTGACCGAGATACGCGTTGTTCCATTCACCCCACCGTATGTTATCGTAACTTGTTCATATTCATCACCTTTCACCACATCAATCGCAGGGAATTGTTCGAGCGTTGTACCAATCGGCAACTCATAGGAATAGACAAATTTATTCGGCTCAAACTCTGCCAACGAGACTCCACCGATAAGAATATCTTGGAGGTCGGTGCGAGTGGATTTTTCGGTAGTTACCACTATTTTGTAGGTTGTCGTTGAACCATCTGCAGCTTTTACAATAACCCTCGTCGTTCCATCCAAGCCTCCTTCTTGCACTTCAATGGTTTGGTATGAATCGCCTGCCACATAGTCTATTTTAGGCAAAGCCATCGTTCCGAGAGGCAGGTTGATGTAGTAAGTCGTGTTTTCGGGTTCAAAGTCTTGGATATAACCCCCTTCCATAGACAACGATTTGAGCAACGAATACGAAGAAGCCTCCAATTTCAAATTCAATTTATACACTTTTTCGACCTTATTACCTGGCGTAGAAACAGAAACCGTGTACATTCCACCGTCTATTTGGTTAGGTGCGTTGTATCGGATGGTTTGTTCGCCCTCGGGATAGGCAGAAACCGCTTGAATAGTAGGCATCTCGGTCGTACCCAACGGAAGCGACACTCGATAGAGCGTTTTCTGTGGGTCAAAGCCCGTAAGCGATGAACCATTGACCAAAATATCTTGCAAGGTGTTGTCCGAAAGTTCTGCCACAGAAAATTGAATCGAATAAGTCGTAGTCGTTTTTTTATCGGCTGCCGTCACTTTGATTATTGCTGTACCTGTAACGCTATTCGGTTGCGTAATCTCCACTTTTTGTGCATCTTCGCCTTTGGTAACCGTTACAACGGGTGCCTCTGTCGTTCCGTAAGGCAACGCAAAATTATAATTGATATTCGTCCGATTAAAGTCCTCAATCGGTTTGCCATTCACTTCAATACCAGCCAATCGCGAATTAGAAGATGCCTCTCGAATAAACTTTATTTTGTAAGTATGTTTCTTTTTTCCGTCTTCCGAAGTTACCTCTATCACCATCGGATCCCCATCAATCTCCCCTTGTTCTATAATCTTTATCTCATTGCCTTGCAACACACGTCCAGGAAATTTTGCCACCCCACCACGGTTATCCGTCAAGGTTCCCTTACCACGTCTTGCCTCAATCGGTGGAATACTCGTTGCTTGTTCCCCCAACGAATAAACCTGCTCTTCCGTTGAGTTGGGATCAAAACCCATCCACTCTTTATTGTTAATGTATAATGTTTGTATCTGGGACGAATAAATCAACTCCACATCATCTACATACAACGAATTGCCCGAATAAAGTCCAGCACTTGAACGATAATTCGGATAATTACTTGCCGAAAAAATGATATTCATCTTTTCTGGCACATTATTGTTCATATAATAAATGGGGATTCGCACATTCGTCCAATTACTATACTCTTTCTTTTGATAGAGCCATCCTTCGGCTATTTGCTCGGCTTTTTGGATTGTACCACACTCGTTAGCGTCCAAAGCCTGACGCACATCACTTTCCTCGTCTATACGCGACGTGGAGGTACAACCACCATTTTTCCCTTTATACTTCTCGCCTCGTGCTGTTCCTCGCCAAGCGTAATATATAATGTTGAAATTCTCTTTGAGCACATCGTTACCCGTACGTTTGATCCACACCGAAACAGAGTCAGGACGATATTTCCATTGAATACCACCACAAATTCCGGCGGTAGCCTCTTTAATTTTCAAAACACTCTCCAAATAAACCCACGACTGTCCAAGAGAAAAATAACCTGGAGAAGTTTCAGTGATACCTGCGGCTCCCACAGTTTGGTCTTGCACCATCATAGAGTACTTCCCCGTATGACCTGCTTCTTGGTGAGCAAAATTGAATTTGAAGCCAACTTGCGTCACATTACTTGCATACCACGATGCTGGCTGTACATTTCCATCAAATTTGTCGCCGCTCCAATCTTCAAAACCTGCATTAGGGACTTGTTGTGCTAAAATAGATAACGACAAGGTAAACAAACTTGCCAATAAAAGCACTGTTTTATGTATGATTTTCATAATACGATATTTTTCAAAAACCTAAACTAAACGGTTACAAATGTACAACGATATACAGTACAAAAAATGAAATTTGTTTTGAAAAAATGCACTTTCTTTAAGATTTTATCTAAAAATCGGGTCGCAACATCGTAAAAAATCAACAAATTTTAATATGATTTTTTTTATCGGTAATTTGTTTTGCATAATACTAAAATTATACTATCTTCGCAGAGAAAATAAACAAAACAAGGGAGAATATGGTAGAAAACATTCAAGCACAAATGCGTAAAGGAGTATTGGAGTATTGTGTCTTGTCCATCATTGCACAAAGGGAGGTGTACACGTCCGATATTTTGGAGAGCCTCAAAAAAGCCAATCTCATCGTGGTGGAGGGAACGATTTATCCGCTACTCTCACGCCTCAAAAATGCGGGCTATCTGTCCTATCGTTGGCAAGAATCCACCGAAGGACCACCACGCAAGTACTTCTCGCTCACCCAACAGGGAGTGGAGTTATTGGATACATTGGATGCAGAATGGGCAAAAATTGACCATGCCGTAAGTAGTATTAAAAAAACATTAAAAATATGAAAGAAACTAAATCAATCAACATTGCAGGGCGTCCGTTTATTATCGATGAGGATGCCTACCAACTGTTTTATAACTACGTCGAGGATATTCGTTCGCGGTTGCCCAAAGACCAAGTGGACGATGTTTTAGACGACTTAGAGGCACGGGCGTGCGAGGTTTTCCTGAAAATTTTCTTCGCTCACCACAAAGAAATCATCGACAAGGACATGGTCAACAACTTCATCGAACAAATGGGCAAGCCCGAAGAGTTTGGCGAAGAAAAACATCCTTTTGCCAAAGCGATGAAATTCAAAACGCCTTCGCCGTGGCCTCGTATCGGCAAAATTGTGCTAATCGTTCTATTAAGTGCACCGATTTTGTTTGTGCTTTTCCCAGCGTTAATCATCTTTCTGATTGTGATGGGAGCCGTTTCGTGCTATCCTTGGATTGTAATCACCGATTTTGAGGACTTAGCACCGTATGCCACCAACTTATCAGAGGTAGATTTGCCGATTTTCCAATTTATGTCGTTGGCTTTTCTTGGGGTGGTGATTATTGGAATTCCGATTTTTGTCATTATTTATTCAATTATTA
>JAEELX010000098.1 GCA_016282955.1 Paludibacteraceae bacterium
TCCAGCCGCTGGTAATCCCGCAGCAATCGTAGAGATGGTGGAGAAACTCCAAGAAGAGCGTGGCCGTAAGCAAATAGTTGTCTTTTTGAGTACCAATGACCGCTCCCTGCTGGCTCGTACCCCCTTGGAATGGTTGGATTTGCGTGGCGAGTTATTAACGATGCAATCGAAACCAGAATTTTATGCCCGTAATGATGCGAGAATGTTGAATAACCTATTTGCCGAACTATTTAATGAGTATGTGACGGACGATATGCACATTAAAGGTAGGCGAGATGCCGATTGGATGTGCCATTTTATCGTGTCGCAAGAGATGCTCTTTTCGGTGGATATGGAAAGTGTGTTGGAACTTATCTCCCTCAATGAGTTGATTGACCGTATGAAAGTTACGGTGCGAACATACGATGCTTCGAATCAATTACGGTTCATCTTAACGATGCCACCAGCGAAATTTATCGACTATGGTTTTGCTGTACAAAGTCGCGAAGAAGTGTATCAAGCCGCTCAAACGAATCAACCCGATCTGAGTAGTCCCGCATCGTCGGTTATCACGGAAGCGTCGGAAGATGAAGAGGAGGATACTATGGATATGGAAGATAACTTTTTTGATGATAGTGACGATATTTTGGAAGAGAAAAAAAACAAAAGTGGGAGTGAGATTATGGACGTTGTGTATGATTTAAATGAAGTGGAGTAAAAAATAATAAATGAAAAAAGTGGATTACATGCGTGATAAAAATAAACATATAAAACTTGTTAGCCTCGGGGTGCTTCTGTTCTGCTGTATGGTTGTCAATGCACAACATGAGTACCTGCCCGAAGCAGTGTATGGAAAAATAGATACGACCTGGTCTGTTATTCCTATCACTTCACAAGATACCATTACGCTCCCGAAGATGGCTATGGGAAAACCCGTGTTTTTCCAAAATGAAGAAATCTCGTATCAATGGGAAGTACGTGCAAAGCAACGCGACTGGGGAAAAGAGTTGTCCAATCAACTGTGGCAGGTGTATATTGATAGGGATAGTGTCAAGGCGTATGCTGCACCGAATAGGGGTGCCGAAGTAGTATGTGTCTTCTCCTTTATGAATGAAAGAGATGTGCTTTATGTGGCTCGGATAGAGGGCGATTTTGCTTTACTGTATTCCGAAAAACGCGAACATGCCAGTTTAGTTATCTCGCCGCACGCTCGCCCACAAGGTTGGGTGCACTTAGATGAGTTGTTGCTTTGGTCAACATGCCCAAGGACAGTCAACCAAGTGTATAAGAAAGCCTTTGTGTTAAAGGATTCGAAGGACGTAATTGAAGACCATAACTTCTGGAACACATCGCCCGAATTTAGCAAATCACCTATCCGTCATATCGGAACGAAGCGGCGTGTTACAGACCTTGAACACTATTTCGTGTATAAAGTGGTGAATGGTAATGCTTTATTGTTCCCTGATAGCAAAATTAACAACCGTATTTATACGTCCAAAATGGGTTGGATGAGCAAGGATTTATACACGGTTTGGAATGATCGTTTTTGCTACGAGCCCAACTTTGGTGATGATGAGAATAAGCAAGTCGTGAATGTTTACACGAACATACCTGATGCCAAAAGCTTTAAACAAAAATCCGCTACGCGTCAAGATTCAGCCTTTGGTTCTAAATGTATTTGGAGCGATCAGGTGTCGCGTTACCGTTGGGCACCCGATAAAATGCGTCTGCCAGTCTTGGAAAAAGAAGAAGATGGCATCTCGCAAGTGGCAGTTGTTAGTACCTATAACATCTCGGCAAAAGATAAAGAAGATTTTGCACGGCGTATCGATAATTTACGTGCTAAAATAAACGAATTGCAAAAATTATATAGCAAAATCAACATCGTGTTTGTGATGGACGGAACACCAAGTATGCGTAAATACTACCAACCGGTGGCCAATTCTATCACACACGCTATGGCACAAAAAGAGATGCAAGGCTCGGATATTTCCTTCGGTGCCGTGATTTATCGTGACTATGCCGACCAAAAACACGACCGAATGATCGAAGTGTTGCCGTTGACTGAGGACTATAAAAAAGCGAGTCAGTGGATTACCAAACGCGAATGCCGTTCGGTAGGACAAAAGAAATATGGAGCGATGTATCTGGGTATGAAAACCGCATTGGATACGATGAAATGGAGCAAAGATAATTGCAATTTCATTGTATTGGTTGGAGATATAGCCAACGACCCAATGGATAAGCGGGTTACATCGGCCGAGTTGATAGCGAAGATGTCTGCGTATAAAGTGAATTTTATCGCTTTCCAAGCCAACCACCCCGACCGTCCAGAGTACCATAACTTCACGTGGCAAGTGCAAAGGATTATGTTGAGTACGTTGCGTGCGATAACCGATAAACGCATTTCAAGGTCTAATTTCTCGCTGAAAAATCAGTTATATACGTATCGTAGTGAGGCTTATGAGATCGTTTCGGCTTGTTTCCGATTTGCCGAAATTGACCGTAACGAAAAACCTGAGATTTTGCAAGAGTTGGTTGAGGATAGGATTATCGATTTTAAGCGGCAGGTAAATGAAAACCTCGTTATTATGCAAACTGTCTTGGAAGGCTTGAATGAAGACCCATCCGAAGACCCCGATTTCTCAACAGCCGCTATTGCCTTCTTGAATTCTCGAGGACTAACGACAGATGATATACATTTGCTCAAACAGCAGAATATTACCCTCAAAGTAAAAGGATATACTTCTAATTTTTCGGTACAAAAAGAGGTGCTTATCCCTTCGGTGTTTATTTCGCAACAAGAGTTGAATCTGTTGATTTCGTCGCTATCTAAGGCCTTACAAATGATTGATTATTCGCAAGATAATATCTACAATAACACACGGGATGCATTGGCGTTTTTAGCGGAAACGTTTATCGGAGCGACTGAAAACTATAACGAGATGAGTTTGGGCGATATTTTTGCTCGCATTAGTGGATTAACCAATGTGAAGTCGAATTCTGTTTTGGCGAATGCAAAAATTGATGAAGTGCAAGATTTTAATATGGTGCCACGTATCCGTGTAGATAGGTTTATCAAACAATTACATTACGATTACGATAAACTCGTTTTATTACGTGAAGACCCGACTTATTATTTTGATAGTCGTAATGAGTTGCGTTATTACTATTTGTTGCTTGAAGATATGCCTTTCCAATTGGTAGAACGAGAGGATGTGGTGCAACAACCCTCATACAACAGCAGTAAGCCGTCAAAGAAAAAAGAAGAAGAGGCGATTATGGATGTGATAGAAGATTTTAACTATGATCTATTTTAATAGAAAATAAATTTTAAGAGTATGAAAAAAATAATTCTTTTAACCTGTTTTATCGCAATGATAGTCAGTTGTCAAAAACAAAAAAGTAATGCAGAAGCTGATAAAAAGGTTTCTGTCGTGTATGTTACGCAAGAGATTACTCCCGAAAGTTTGGTTAAAATTTACGAAGCACTGGGCGTAAAAGCGGACGGGAATGTGGCTGTGAAAATCTCCACAGGCGAAGGTAGCAATCCTAACTACTTGAAACCCGAACTTATCAAAGACTTGGTGCTGGGCGTTAACGGTACGATTGTGGAATGCAATACCGCCTACGGAAGTGGTCCCGGCAACGAAAAAGACGAACGTAACACATCGGAAAACCATTGGAAAGTCATTGAACAACACGGCTTCACCAAGTATTTCAAGGTGGACATTATGGACGAGGAAGGCGAGATCAAAATCCCTGTGCAAGATGAGTCCCATATCAAATATGACCTCGTGGGTAGCCACATGGAAAAATACGACTTTATGATTGCCCTCAACCACTTCAAAGGACATCCAATGGGTGGCTATGGTGGAGCGTTGAAAAACCTCTCTATTGGCTGTGCAAGCAAAAACGGAAAGGCTTATATCCACTCCGCTGGCAAGATGGAAGAATTGGATATGGAGAAGTTATGGACACCTGAATACATCGGCGACCAAGACGGATTCCTTGAGAGTATGGCAGCTGCTGCACAAGCCGTAACGGACTATTTCACCAAGAAAAAAGGCATTATCTACATCAGCGTGATGAACAACATGAGCATTGACTGCGACTGTGTAGATCATCCTGCACCCGTGAAATTGGAAGACTATGGTATTCTGGCTTCACTTGACCCTGTTGCTCTTGACCAAGCGTGCGTTGACATCATCAACAGCCAACAAGTTACCGCAACGAATGATCCTACCGACTTGCTCAATCGCATTGACAAGCAACACGGCGTACACACGATTGAGTATGCTGCTCAGTTAGGACTCGGAAGCCGCGAATACATCTTGCAAAGCATTGATGGCAAGGATATGTTGGCAAAATTGAATGAAAACGGCTATTCATTGGTGGTTCGTTCGCACGGTAAAGAGACGACCTACACACAAAAAGGTGTGAGAGATTTGTTAGATTTGAAATCTACGACTATCCTCCATGGTGCTGCTGTAGCAGATAAAGTTATCGGTACGGCTGCTGCTTTCTTGATGATTGAAGGTGGTGTGCGTTTTGTTGCTACGAATGTGATCAGTAAAGATGCTTTGCGTTTGTTGACACAATACGAAATTGTTGTGGAATATGACGAAGTGGTAGATGTTATCATGGATAGCAAAAATCACGGTGAATGTCCACTCGAAAAGATGCTCAAAGGCGAGGATGATGTAAAACAAGCAGTGGTTTCCATTGAGCGTTTCCTCCAAGAGCAAAAATAAGTATTTTGTTAATTTACAATAAATTAGAGGGCAGGATATTTTATCTTGCTCTTTTTTTATAATGATGAAATTTGATTTTTAAAAACGTTTAAAAAAGCGATTGCATTGTGTTTTGCCAGCTTAAAAAAATTTTTTTTAATAAAAAAAATACTATAACTTTGCGAGGTTTTTTGTGCAGATAGCACATAGTTAAATTTTATAAATTAAATATTGTCCCGACAGGCGGGATTAATTTAAACAGTATGACAGATCCTATCGCAGATTATCTGACACGTGTCAGAAATGCAATCAAGGCTCGGCACGAAGTAGTTGAAGTGCCAGCTTCGAATCTGAAAAAAGCAATCACGCGAATTCTGTTTGAGAAAGGTTATATCCTCTCGTACAAGTTCGTAGATGATGGTCCCCAAGGCACAATCAAAATCGCCTTGAAGTACGATAGAGTTAATAAAGTTAACGCTATCAAGAGTTTGCAACGTGTTTCAACTCCAGGTTTGAGACAGTATGTTGGTTATCGTGAAATGCCCCGTGTATTGAACGGCTTGGGTATCGCTATTCTCTCCACCTCCAAAGGTGTGATGACGAATAAAGAGGCTCTCGCTCAAAAATTAGGTGGCGAAGTTTTATGTTATGTTTATTAGGAGGAAGTAGTTATGTCAAGAATTGGAAAATTACCTATTGCTATTCCTTCTGGAGTAAGCGTAAATGTAAGTGCCGACAACGTAGTTACGGTGAAAGGTCCTAAGGGCGAATTGGTGCAAGCCGTTGATTCCCTCATCACAGTTACCGTAGAAGACGGCGTTTGTCATGTAACTCGTCCCAATAACGAGAAAGAAAGTCGTGCAAAACATGGTTTGTATCGTGCTTTGATAGCCAATATGGTTCATGGTGTTAGCGAAGGATATACCAAAGTGTTAGAGTTGGTCGGTGTGGGTTATCGTGTTGAGTTGCTCAAACCCCAAGTGTTGAATTTTTCGTTGGGTTATACGCACCCGATTTATTTGGAACTCCCCAAGGAGATAAAAATCGAAACGAAGTCGGAGCGTAACCAAAATCCATTAGTTATTTTAGAGTCTGCGGACAAACAGCTGATTGGACAAGTATGTGCAAAGATTCGTTCTTTCCGTAAGCCCGAACCCTACAAAGGTAAAGGTATTCGTTTCCAAGGTGAAGTTATTCGTCGTAAGGCTGGTAAAACTGCAAGTAAATAGTTAGAATTATGGAACAGAAAATAGCAAGAAGATTAAAGATAAAACAACGCATACGCTCTAAAATTTCAGGTACAACGACTTGTCCTCGTATGTCTGTTTTTCGTAGTAATAGCCAGATATATGTCCAATTGATTGATGATACTCAGGGTAAAACGCTTGCGAGTGCGTCTTCGTTGGGAATAAAAGAGAAGATGACAAAGACCGAAAAAGCGGCTCAAGTGGGCAAATTGATTGCTCAAAATGCACAAAAAGCGGGTATTTCTACCATCGTTTTTGACCGCAATGGTTACCTTTATCACGGAAGAGTAAAACAATTAGCAGATGCTGCTCGTGAGGCAGGTCTGAAATTCTAAACAACAAGAATAGTTATGAATAGAGTTAAAACAGCAACTGACTTGGAACTGAAAGACCGTTTAGTAGCGGTGAACCGAGTTACCAAAGTAACCAAAGGTGGTCGTACATTTACATTTGCAGCTATTGTTGTTGTAGGTGATGGTAACGGCATCGTGGGCTGGGGGTTAGGTAAAGCAGGCGAAGTTACCGCAGCGATTGCGAAAGGTACCGAAGCAGCCAAGAAAAACCTCATCAAAGTGCCCATCTTGAAAGGTACTATTCCACATGAGCAATACTCTAAATTCGGTGGTGCACGCGTTTATTTGCAACCTGCATCGCACGGTACTGGAGTAAAGGCTGGTGGTGCTATGCGTGCCGTGTTAGAATCGGCTGGTGTTACGGATATTTTGGCAAAAGCCAAAGGTTCTTCTAATCCACACAACTTAGTGAAAGCAACCATATTGGCATTGAGCGAGATGCGTGATGCACACATGGTGGCTCAAAATCGTGGTGTGAATTTATCGGTAGTGTTTAATGGTTAAAATTGGAAAAGATTATGGCAAAAATAAAAATTCAGCAGGTTCGTAGTACAATTAAGACCCCTAAAAAACAGAAATTAACGATGCAAGCACTTGGCTTTCATAAACTTAATTCTATCGTAGAACACGAAGATACGGCTGCGATACGTGGTATGATTGAAAAAGTGAAGCATTTAGTTAAAGTTATTGATTAAAAAAGAGTTATAATTATGGAATTACATAATCTTAAACCAGCAGAAGGTTCGGTGAAAGAAGCCAAACGTATCGGTCGTGGTCCAGGTTCGGGCTTAGGTGGCACGTCAACACGCGGACACAAAGGTGCAAAGTCGCGTTCAGGCTATTCGAAAAAGATAGGTTTTGAAGGTGGACAGATGCCAATGCAACGCCGTTTGCCAAAATTTGGTTTCAAGAACATTAACAGAGTGGAGTATAAAGCTATCAATTTGTCCGTTTTGCAAGCTTTGGCAGACGCAAAAAAGTTGGATAAAATAAGCTTGGAAGACTTACGCTCGGCTGGCTTTATCAACAAAAAAGTATTGGTGAAGATTTTGGCCAATGGTTCGTTGAAAAATAAACTCACTGTGGAGGCACACGCATTTAGCAAAACCGCTCAGGCAGCTATTGAAGCCGCTGGTGGAAGTGCTGTGGTTATTAAAGCAGGTGAAACAAAGTAATTTGTTGGTCGTATGAAGTTTATCAATTTAATAAAAAACATTTGGAAAATAGAGGACTTACGAGGTCGTTTGATTACCACGTTTCTTTTCGTGTTAGTCTATCGCTTCGGTAGTTATGTCATTTTGCCAGGTGTCGATCCAGATACGCTCGCAAACTTGCACGCCCAAACGGCTGGTGGTTTGATGGCACTTTTGGATATGTTCTCTGGTGGTGCGTTTTCCAATGCTTCGATTTTTGCACTCGGTATCATGCCGTACATCTCGGCATCTATTATCGTGCAATTATTGTCTATCGCCATTCCGTATTTCCAAAAATTGCAGAAAGAAGGCGAGTCGGGTAGACAACGTATGAATCAAATTACGCGTGTTTTGACGGTGGCAATCTTGTTGTTCCAATGTCCAAGTTATTTGATTAACTTGTCGGCACAGGTGGCACAAGCCTCAGGCGAACATTTGGCAATTGGTTTTAACTGGTTTACAATTTACTCAACCATCATTTTGACGGCAGGTTCGATGTTCGTTATGTGGCTCGGTGAGCGTATCACGGATAGAGGCGTGGGTAATGGTATATCGTTCATCATTTTGATTGGTATTATTGCTCGTCTCCCGGGTGCGTTGATACAAGAGTTTTCAAGCCGTTTGAATGATGCAGGCGGTGGATTGATTGTGTTTATTGCCGAAATTATTATTTTGATTTTGGTGTTTGCATTCGCTATTATGTTGGTGCAAGGAACACGTCGAATCCCTGTGCAGTATGCTAAACGTGTGATTGGAAATAAACAATATGGTGGTGTGCGTCAGTATATTCCGTTGAAAGTGAATGCTGCCAACGTGATGCCGATTATCTTTGCACAAGCCATTATGTTTATCCCTATCGCTATTGTGGGCTTTAATACCGATGGTTCGAGTGCTTTTGCTCGTGCGTTTATGGATAATAATGGCTTTTGGTACAACCTTGTATTTGCATTTTTGATTATTGCTTTTACTTATTTTTATACCGCCGTTATTATCAACCCACAACAGATGGCAGAGAACTTGAAGATGAATAATGGCTTTATCCCAGGCGTTAAACCAGGCAAGAAAACAGCGGAGTATATCGATTCTGTGATGTCTCGTATTACTTTGCCAGGGGCTATTTTGTTGAGTATTATCGCTATTTTGCCCGCTTTTGCTCGCTTCTTTGGAGTGAGTATGAGTTTTGCACAATTTTATGGCGGTACATCACTCTTGATTATGGTCGGCGTGGTCTTGGATACGCTCCAGCAGATAGAAAGCCAACTATTGATGCGTCATTACGATGGCTTCCTGGATTCGGGTATGCATATCAAGGGACGTACGGGTAACGTGGTTTATTAAAGCAAGTAGATAGTAAAGCGAATGATTTACCTCAAGACCGATGAAGAAGTAGAACTAATGCGTCAGAGCAATGATTTGTTAGGTCGTACTTTTGGGGAATTAGCGAAGGAAATCAAACCTGGCATAACAACGGCATATTTGGATAAAATTGCTTACGAATTTATCAAAGATAATGGTGGCATTCCATCGTGCTTAGGTTATGAAGGTTTTCCTGCAACCCTCTGTACTTCGGTCAATGAGCAAGTCGTACACGGCATTCCGTCTGAAAAAGTTGTTTTGAAGGACGGGGACATAATATCAATAGATTCGTGCATTTTGTTGAACGGTTTTCATTCCGACTCGGCTTACACGTTCCCTGTGGGAGAGGTTGACGAGAAGGTGTTGAGACTGATGAAAGTAACAAAAGAATCGTTGTATATTGGTGTTTCGAATGCGATAAATGGGCATCGATTGGGTGATTTGAGTGCTTCGATACAACAACATTGTGAAGCAAATGGCTACTCGGTTGTGCGGGAGTTTGTTGGGCATGGAATAGGAAGGGATATGCACGAGGAGCCCGAAGTACCCAATTACGGCAAAAAAGGGTATGGCATAAAGTTGCAATCAGGGATGGTGTTGGCGATTGAACCGATGGTTTGTTTGGGGAAGCGACAGGTTATGGTGGAAAAAGACGGTTGGACGGCTCGCACAGTGGATAGATTGCCCGCAGCACATTACGAATTGTCTGTTTGTGTACGAAATGGCGAAGCAGATATTTTATCTACCTTCGACTACATTCAAAGTGTACTAAAAGAAAGGTTTATTTAATAAAAAACGTGTATGTCAAAACAAGATTCGATAGAAGTTGATGGTATAATCACGGAAGCATTGAGTAATGCGATGTTTCACGTGCAATTAGAGAGTGGGCATACTATTTTGGCTCATATATCGGGTAAAATGCGTATGCATTATATCAAAATTTTGCCTGGTGATAGAGTAAAGGTAGAAATGAGTCCGTATGATTTAACAAAAGGACGCATTTGTTTGCGTTATAAATAACATAAAATTTTAGATTATGAAAGTTAGAGCATCCGTTAAAAAACGCAGTGCGGACTGCAAAATAGTGCGTCGTAAAGGACGTTTGTATGTTATTAACAAGAAAGAACCCAAGATGAAGCAGCGTCAAGGATAACTGCTACGTGTTGGAAATAGTAATTAAATTATTTTTTATCCTTAAATAAAACAATATGGCTATAAGAATTGTTGGTGTAGATTTGCCACAGAACAAATGTGGAGAGGTCGGTTTGACCTATATCTACGGAATAGGTCGTTCAAGTGCAAAGAAAATTTTGAATGATGCAGGCGTTGACCCAAGCATCAAGATTCAAGATTGGACGGACGATCAGGCTAGTAAAGTACGTGAAATCATCTCTTCGAACTACAAAGTAGAAGGTGATTTGCGTTCGGAGGTACAGTTGAACATTAAACGTTTGATGGATATTGGCTGCTATCGCGGTATTCGTCATCGTCTTGGCTTGCCCGTACGCGGACAATCCACAAAAAATAATGCTCGAACACGTAAAGGTAGAAAGAAGACCGTTGCAAACAAAAAGAAAGCAACGAAGTAATTAACTTTTAGTATGTTGAATTATGGCAAAGAAAACAGTTTCAGCAAAAAAACGAGTAGTAAAAGTTGATAGTATGGGACAATTACACGTAATGTCGTCCTTTAACAACGTTATCGTTACTTTTACGAATAGTGAAGGGCAAGTTATTTCGTGGTCTTCAGCTGGTAAGATGGGCTTTCGTGGCTCCAAGAAAAACACTCCTTATGCCGCTCAAATGGCAGCACAAGATAGTGGAAAAGTGGCGTTTGATTTAGGCGTTCGTAAAGTGAAAGCTTTTGTGAAAGGACCCGGACAAGGACGTGAATCTGCGATTCGTGCTTGTGTGGCTTGTGGTATCAATGTAACCGAAATCGTTGACGTTACACCGATGCCTCATAACGGCTGTCGTCCACCTAAACGCAGAAAAGTATAACCTAAAAAACAATAGAATATGGCAAGATATATAGGTCCTAAATCACGTATTGCACGCCGTTTTGATAGTCCAATCTTTGGTCCCGATAAGGCGTTGGAAAGACGTCATTATGCCCCTGGACAACACGGCGTAAATCGTAGAAAAAAGAGTTCAGAATATGGTTTACAATTAGCAGAAAAACAAAAAGCCAAATATACGTATGGCGTTTTGGAAAAACAATTCCGTCTGCTTTTTGCTAAGGCGTTGCGTATCAAAGGTATTACAGGTGAGATTTTGTTGCAACTTTTGGAGTCGCGTTTGGATAATGTGGTATATCGTTTGGGCATCGCTCCCACTCGTGCCGCTGCACGCCAAATGGTGAGCCACAAACATATTGTGGTGGACGGAAAAGTGGTAAACATCCCTTCTTTCCAAGTAAAACCAGGTATGGTGGTTGGAGTTCGCGAAAAAGCGAAGTCATTGGAAGTGATTGCTACTTCCTTGGAAGGTTTTAACCATAGTAAATACTCATGGATAGAATGGAATGACCAAGATAAAGCGGGTAAGTTTTTGAATGTACCTCCACGTGAGGAAATTCCAGAAACAATAAAAGAACAGTTAATCGTAGAGTTGTACTCAAAATAATCATTAGGACGATGGCAATTTTAGATTTTATTAAACCGAATAAGGTTATCATGTTAGAATCAAACGCTACCAAAGGGGTGTTTGAATTCCGTCCATTGGAACCGGGATATGGTATCACGATTGGAAATGCCATCCGCCGTGTTCTTTTGAGTTCACTTGAAGGATATGCTGTTACTTCTATCCGTATCAATGGGGTTGACCACGAGTTCGCAACGATTCCTGGGGTGATTGATGATGTAACAAATATCATCTTGAACCTCAAGCAGGTGCGATTCAAACGTACTGCAGCCAATGATGTTGCTAATGAAACAATCCGCTTGCACGTAGCCAAGAAAAAGGAACTATTTGCAGGTGAATTAAACACTGTACTCACTAATTTTGAGGTGTTGAACCCCGAATTACGTCTGTGCGAAATGGATGAAAGTGCAGATTTTGAAATCGAAATGAAAATCAATAAAGGACGTGGCTACATCCCTGCTGATGCAAAACGCACGGGACACGAACCCATTGGACTTATTCCGATTGACTCTATCTACACGCCAATCCGCAATGTGAAATATACGGTGGAACCTTACCGTGTAGAGCAACGTACGGACTACGAGAAATTAGTGCTTGACATCACGACAGATGGCTCTATCAGTCCGCAAGATACACTTGTTGAAGCAGCAAAAATTCTTATCTATCACTTTATGTTGTTCTCCGATGAACGTATCGTTATCGAAGAAGAAATCAAGAAAGTGGAAGATAATAGTAAGGAAGAAATGCACCACATGCGTCAGTTGTTGGATTCACGCCTGCAAGATATGGATTTAAGTATCCGTGCACTCAATTGCTTGCGTGTGGCAGAAGTGGAGACGTTAGGTCAGTTGGTTAAATATAACCGAAATGACTTGCTCAAATTCCGTAACTTTGGTAAAAAATCGCTCAATGAGTTGGACGAATTACTCGAACGTAATAACCTGACTTTTGGCATGGATTTGACCAAATACTACCGCGAACAAGAGGAAGAATAGTCTCTTAAAGTAATAACCATTAAAAATGAATAAGTAATGAGACATAATAAAAAATTTAATCATTTAGGACGTAAAGCGGAGCACCGTAAAGCAATGCTGGCTAATATGGCTTGTTCGCTCATTGAGCATAAACGTATCAGCACAACGTTGGCTAAGGCAAAGGCTTTGCGTATGTATATAGAACCCCTTTTGACGAAAGCAAAAACGGATAGTACTGCCAATCGTCGTTTGGTATTTTCTTACCTCAAACAAAAGGCAATTATTACGGAACTTTTCCAGAATGTGAGTGAGAAAATCGCCAATCGCCCTGGAGGTTATACGCGTATTTTGCACACGGGTTTCCGTCATGGTGATGCGGCTTCAATGTGTATTATTGAGTTGGTAGATTACAACGAAAATATGCTCAAAGATGCTAAGAAACCTGCTAAGAAAACGACTCGTCGTTCGGGCAAAAAGGCAACTACTACTGCAGCCGAAGAAACCGCTCCCGTAGCGGAAACAAAGGCTCCTGCAACCGAAGCCGCTACTCCTAAAACCGAGCCAAAAGCAAAAAAAGAAGCCAAGGCGAAGGTTGAAGAGGTTAAGGAAGAGGTGAAAGAGGTTGCGGCAGACGCTCCAGCAGAGGAAAAAGTAGAAGCAAAAGCCGAAAAGAAAGCCGAAGCAAAGGCAGAAGAAGCCGTTGCTGAACCTGCAGAAGCCGAACCTGTGGCTGAAAAAGCCGCAGAAGAAGCGTCTGAGGAAAAGAAGGCTGAATAAAGCTTTAACGACTTTTTAGATTTTGTACCCAAGCTTGATGGCATGTAGAAGTGCTGTTAAAGCCTTTGGAAAGTTAGAAAACGAAAAAGTTTTTTGGATTTAGTAAAAAATACTATATTCGCAGAGTTTTTGCGTTTGATAACAGGGAAGGATGGGTGAGTGGCTGAAACCAACAGTTTGCTAAACTGTCGTACGGGTAACCGTACCGGGGGTTCGAATCCCCCTCCTTCCGCAAATTTACAGAGTCTCTCGCGATAAAAGACCTTATTTTAGAAGGAAATGTAGTGTATACTCTGTGAAAATAACTAAAAAATAAATAGATGAATTTACTTAAAATTGCAGAACAAAGTTTTGCGGGCGAAAAGAAAGAGTTTCCTGCGTTTAAGGCAGGCGATACAGTAACGGTTTCGTATCGTATTAAAGAGGGAAACAAAGAGCGTATTCAGGATTTTAAAGGCGACGTGATTCGTGTGAGCGGAAGCGAAGAGAAAAAACGCTTTACCGTTCGTAAGATGTCTGGAAGTGTAGGCGTGGAGAGGATTTTCCCGATGGATAGTCCCTTTATTGAAAAAATTGCCGTAACCAAATACGGTAAGGTTCGCAGAGCAAAATTATACTACCTGCGTGGTCTAACAGGTAAGAAAGCACGCATCCAAGAGCGAAGAGTAAAGTAACTCTTGGGAGAGTGGGTAGTATTACAAAGAGAGTGGTTTTGTTTGACGAAGCCACTCTTGTTTTTTGTTAATTTTTTCCATAACGTTGAACCTACATCTACATACAAAATTACTTTTGTTTGTTTAAGAAAAAATAACTATCTTTGCGTGTAAAATTGTGGAAATGTGCAATAAAAGATATACATACTTCATTTTTTGCTTGCTTTTTGTTTTGCTGAACAGCTGTTCGGAGTATCAAAAAGTACTGAAATCAAAGGACTACGAATACAAATATAGTAGTGCTTTGAAGTATTTTGATGAGAAAAAGTATGCCAAAGCACAGACTTTATTTGAAGATGTTACAGCTCATTTTCGTGGAACGGAACGCTCGGAAGATGTTTTAGCATACACAGCACGCTGTTGCATGGGGCAGAAAAATTACGAAACAGCAGCGGAATTTTATCAAACCTATATTCGCAGTTATCCCAAAGGAAGGTACATTATAGAGGCTCGTTTTATGGTTGGACATGCGTATTTTATGTGTTCGCCTGATGCCCGTTTAGACCAAGACCAGACCAAAAAATCGATTCAATTTTTTACGGAATTTGTTGAATTATACCCAGATAGCCAATATACCAATCAAGCTTACGAGGAAATGGGCAAAATGACGAACAAATTGGCTTATAAAGAGTTTTTGAATGCCAAATTATACTACAATTTGGGTTCGTATTTGGGCAATAACTATTTGAGTAGTGAGATGGTGGCACAAAATGCGTTGAAAAACTATCCGAGTAATGACTATCAAGAGGATTTTAACTGGTTGATTTTTGCCTCAAAATACCAGCAAATGATGGTTTCTTTTGAGGAAAGTAAGTTAGATCGTGCCCACGATGCGGAAGATGAGTATTACAATTTCGTTACACAGTTCCCCGACTCAAAACGCATCAATTCTGCCGAAAGAATGGCAAAAGATATACGCAAAATTCTCAATAAAGAGAAAGCGGAAGAAGTAAAGAAAACAAGAAAAGAAAAAGATATAGAAATATGAAAATTAGTACGCAAACACCCAACAATACGATTACACGTGATGTGGTGGAAATGGCATCAAAAGTTGGGAATGTTTATGAAATGGTGGTGATTCTGAGTAAACGTGCGAACCAAGTTAGTGCGGCTGAAAAGAAGGAATTAGACAAGATTTTGGCGGATTATTCTTCGCCGATGGATAATTCTTTTGACGAAGTGTTTAACAACAAGGAACAAGCCGAAATTTCGTTGCAATTTGAGAAAATGCCCAAGCCGACTTTGATTGCGACACAAGAGTTTTTGGAGGACGAACTGAATTATACCACGAGTTCAAAAGATGATTTGTTGAAAGACGAATAATTTGATTTATTTTGTTGAAAGACAAGAAGATATTATTGGGTATCAGTGGTGGAATTGCAGCCTATAAAATTCCGCTGTTGGTGCGTATGTTGCGAAAAAGTAGTGCCGAAGTAAAGGTTGTGCTTACGCCGAATGCTCAACATTTTGTTACGCCACTTGTGTTGGAAACATTGAGCAATAATGCGGTTTATACGGATGTTTTTGCCCACGAAAACAATCGGAATACGGAGCATATTTCCATCACCGATTGGGCAGATATGATGCTTGTTGCACCCGCTACAGCAGACGTTTTGGCAAAAATGGCATACGGAATAGCCGACGATGCCTTGACAACGACTTTTTGTGCTTTTGACAAACCCGTGCTTATCGCTCCTGCAATGAACAGCAAGATGCTTGCACATCCCGCTACACAAGAGGCGATGAAGCGGTTGGAGAGTTTCGAAAATGTAACGATGTTGCCTTGTGCAGAGGGCGAATTGGCGTGCGGTAGCGAAGGGAAAGGTCGAATGATAGAGGTGGAAGAATTGTATTTCGCGATTCAAAAAGCGTTGGAAATCCAAAGTTTGAAGGGCAAGAAAATCCTCATCACGGCAGGTGCAACGCAAGAAGAAATTGACCCTGTGCGGTATATTTCCAATCATTCTACGGGCAAGATGGGCTACGCACTCGCAAAGGTTTGTGCATTGAAAGGGGCTGATGTTACGCTCGTTTCGGGACCTTCGCAGTGCAGTTTATGTTCGCTTGCGTGTGTTGATTTGCAAAAAGTGAAGTCTGCCGATGAGATGTACGAAGCGGTGGAAAAGCGTTGGAGCGAGATGGATGTTGTTATTTTTTGTGCTGCAGTGGCGGATTATATGCCGTTGAAAAAAGAGGAACAAAAAATTAAGAAAACGGGCGAAAATTGGTCGTTGGAGTTGGTGAAAACACGCGATATTGCTTCCAAATTCGGCAAACAAAAACGCGAAAATCAGTTGTTGATCGGGTTTGCTTTGGAGACCGAAAATGAAGAAGAAAATGCGGTTAAAAAACTGAAAGACAAGAATTTAGATTACATTGTCTTGAATAGTTTGCAAGATAAGGGAAGTGGTTTTGGGGGCGATACGAATAAAGTTACTATTTTTGCTAAAAATGGAGATAGCAAGCATTTTGATTTGCTCTCCAAAGAAGATGTTGCAAAGGAAATAATTATGTACACGATGGCTTGTTAGATACAAGGCCGTTGTAAAAAAAAATAGCTATGAAAAAGAAGTTTTTGTACTTTTTAATTTTTATTAACGTTAGCTTGATGGCACTTGCAGATGGGGCTTTGGACGTTAAACGAGATACTTTTGGTCCCTGCGACAAAGTGTTTTATTCGTTGGTTACTTTTACGCAAGAACCCATTATGCGTGCTCATCTTTATACAATCAATGCCGAAGGAGACCAGATATTTTTTGCCCCTGGGAACTTGCAATATCAACCTTCAACGAAGTCATGGCGTTTTGCACGCCGTCAATGGATGATAGTGGGGGGACATGGAACGGTAAGTGATGTTTATTATGATAGCATTGATGTGGACGGGAACAGCCATACAGTACGCTGTAATAATTCGTTGGTTTCCAAAAACTATCAAGGTTGGATTGATTTATTTGCTTGGGGAACAAGTGGGTGTAAAGTAGATAAGAAAGCCGATAAATATGCTCGTTATACTCAACCTTATGACGGATATACTGGCACTATGTCAGAGGAACATAACACCTATGGATTTGGTCCTTCGTTTAATCTTGATGGAATTTATCCTCATTTTTCCATCGGCTCTAATAGTTCGAAATATGATTGGGGTATAAATGGTATTTATTGTGTTTATCCTTATTATTTGAATGAGACACGCATACATCACGAGGGTGCGACCAATGAACCCGTATATACCACCTCAATCGCTTATGATTCTACTTATTATTCGCCGAATGTGTGGCGTACCTTAACGCAAGCAGAGTGGGCGTATGTGTCGCAAACAAGAAAAGTGGATGGTGGTAAGGCGGCTTGGTGTCGTGTCAATTTGTGTTATGACGAGTCGGATGTGGCAAAGACACGTTTTGGCGTAATCCTGATGCCCGATGATTTTAATGGTTCAGATTTAGGTTTAACCGATGACGATATTAGATATGGAGAAGAGAGTGCCTTCCCGTTACGATATGATGTGTGGCACAAATTAGATTCAGTAGGCTGTGTATTTCTGCCAGCAGCAGGATATTATGATACCCAAAATAATCACATCGAGTCGGTGAATGAAACTTGTAAATATTGGAGTTGTACGGCATATAGTGCTTCTGTAGCATATTTATTCAATGGTGTGGCTGTGGAAGGTAATGGCTACAGGTGTTATCGGTATCCTGTTCGATTAGTACAAGATGTTATAAAATAATAATTTAGGATTATGAAAAAGCATTTATTATTTTTATTGTTTGCATTGTTTTTAGCGAATGATTTTGCTTTTGGGCAATGGGCTTATAATAGCGATGAAACTTGCGAGGATCCTTATCAGATATTTGTCCGCTTTCATATTTGGAAACGTTATTATTATTGGTTTTCTGTGAATGATGATGGTGGGAAAGTGGCTTTTGCTGGCGGTAATTTACAATATAATCCTTCCTTGAAATTGTTCCGTTTTGCTGCAAATCAATGGGAGTATGTAGATGATGCTGACAATGCCATTTTATCGAGTTCTGGTCAAAAATCTTCCAACACACAAGCGGCTGCAACGTATGATGGTTGGATTGATTTGTTTGGTTGGGGAACGAGTGGTTTCCATGATAATGCAGATAAAGCGAATAAGTATTTTCACCCTTATGATACAACAAGAAAAACTGACATAAGCCAAAATAATTATTATGGGTATGGTCCTACGGGTGCAGCGCAGGATCAACAGGTGAGTATAGATACAAATTCTGGGGTTCGAGCTCGTTATGATTGGGGAAATTATAATTTTATTCGCGAATTTTCCTACGATTTTTACAACAGAAAATTAGATTCCACGATGTATGCACGTCAAGTGTGGCGTACGCTTACGCATGATGAATGGAATTACGTAATAACCAACAGACGCTATGTTGAAGAAGGAACAGAGGAATCGTATACCTATGCAACCATCCATTATGATGCTAATAATACGGGCCGTAGTTGTCCAGGTTTGATCCTGTTCCCTGATAGTTTTTTTGTGGATTCACTCCATTTGGAAACAACCACACCACCTTTTACCTACGGAATCAACAATTCTTTTACGACCAATGACATCAATTATTCTGTTTGGAGTAAGATGGATTCGGCAGGTTGCGTTTTCTTGCCTTGTGCAGGTTATCGTGAAGGTGAGACGCTTTCTAATACGGGTACAGCGGCTTTTTATTGGTCGGCAGTTAGTGCTGACCATGCCAATGGCTACACGACTAATTTTTCTACGGCAGGTATTGTTACCACTACGCAAGTGCCACGCAGTAGAGGATGTGCTGTGAGGTTGGTGCAGGATATTCCAGCAAGTTATAGGAAAAAATGAGAGAATTAGCAATCAGGACGGTTTTTGCTACAATTTATGCGGGGGTTATTATAGCATCTGTGCTATTAGACCCTCTTTATTTTGGTTTGGTGATAGGCATTATTGCCATTTTGGGCGTTCGCGAATTTCATAAATTGATGCATTCTTCCAAAATTTTGACGTTTGAAGCGTGTTTGACGGCTTGTTTTGTGCCATTATATGCCTTTTTGAATGTCTATAATCACGCTTTTTGTGAAGAGTATTTGCAGTGGATTTTTGCAGGTTTGATTGTGGCGAGTTTGACGGCAGAA
>JAEELX010000099.1 GCA_016282955.1 Paludibacteraceae bacterium
ATCACGTTGCCGTCCTCGTGGGCGAATAAGTTAGACCAGCATTCGCACGCTACCTCAGGTTTGTTGTCCATCTTGCTGATGGCTTTCACGTTGGTTATCGTGTCGTTTTCTTGCACGGGACCCATCATCGGAACCCTTTTGGTAGAAGCAGCAAGTCGTTCGTTACTCGCTCCCACAGTGGGAATGTTGGGTTTTTCGGTTGCCCTTGCGATACCTTTTACGCTGTTCTCACTTTTCCCAAATTGGCTCAAAAAAATGCCTCGTTCGGGTGGTTGGATGAATGTTTTGAAGGTTTCGTTGGCGTTTATTGAGTTGGCTTTTGCCCTCAAATTCTTGTCTGTTGCTGATTTAGCGTATGGTTGGGGTATTTTGCCACGCTGGCTGTTTATCCTGCTTTGGACTATTATTTTTGCTTTGTTAGGCATCTATTTATTGGGTTGGTTGCGTAAGTTGTTACCCGATGACGCTACGTTCCATTGGACAACGAAGGTACAAGAATGGACTGTACATCACTTTTTACGCGGTATTTTGGCGATTTGTTCGTTGTATTTTGCGGGGTATTTGTGGTTTGGCGTTTTTGGGGCACAAGTGCGATTGATAGCGGCTTTTGCACCACCCATGCCGATTGAAAGTAAAGCCGTTTTTTACGATTACGAAGAAGGGTTGCAGTTTGCAAAACAAGAAAATAAGCCCATTTTGCTTGATTTTACGGGCTACGGTTGCGTGAATTGCCGTAAAATGGAAGCGTGGGTACTGAGTGATGATTCGGTAAAAAAACGCTTGGAAAATTATGTTTTGATTACGCTTTACGTTGACGATAAACATGCTTACAAAGACGCTGATTTCACCATCGGCGACTATAATTCCAAACTCCAACGCGAGCAATTTGGCTCCAATGCCCAGCCTTTTTTGGTGCAACTCAATGCCAAAGGCGAAAAAATAGCCGAACCGTGTGCTTTTATTACCGACCCGAACGAATTTTTGAATTGGCTTAAACTATGATAGATACGCATTGTCATATTGATTATCCGCAGTATCAAGAGGATTTTGATACGTTCATCGCCCGTCAAAAAGCGGGTGGCGTGAGTAAAATTATTGTGCCAGGGGTGAGTGCCGAATCCATCCAAACCATCAAGGCGGTGTGCCAAAAATATCCCGATTATTTGCTGGCAGGTATTGGTTTGCACCCAACCGAAGTGAAGGAAGATTGGCAGGAACAGATGCAACAAATCGCCAACGAACTGCCTAAAAACTACATTGCTTTGGGCGAAACAGGGTTGGATTACCACGAGGACATCACCTTTAAGGAAGAACAAAAAACGGTGTTTAAACAGCATTTAAAGTGGGCTTTGCAGTACGATTTGCCCGTGATTGTGCATAGTCGCGATGCGGTGGAGGATACGCTGTCGTGCATTCGTGAGGTGGATACAAACCACACGCTGCAGGGCGTTTTCCATTGTTTTAGTGGCAGTTACGAGGTCGCAAAACAAATCACCGATATGGGTTGGTTTTTGGGCATTGGTGGCGTGATTACGTTCAAAAACTGCAAGTTGGCCGAAGGGTTGGCAAAAGGTATTCCGTTGGATTTTATCGTTTTAGAGACCGATGCACCGTATATGGCACCCGTTCCGAATCGTGGCAAACTGAACGAGAGCATTTGGATGTGTTATGTGGTTGAAAAATTGGCAGAAGTGTATGCTTGCTCGCCCGAACACATCATCGCCCAAACCGACCTCAATGCAAAAAAACTGTTTCGGTTAGGTAATTGAATGAACACAAAATTTTAGGATAAAGATTAAAAACGGATTTATTTTGCCATTTTAGACTAACCTAATTTGGTATATATCAAAATGATACGTATCATTATCCTGATTATTTTGCGTAATTGTAAAATATATTTTTTGGAATTATAAAAAAATATTACCTTCGCAACGCTTTTTGATTGCTAACATTAAATGGTGCCATAGCTCAGTTGGTAGAGCAAAGGACTGAAAATCCTTGTGTCACTGGTTCGATTCCCGTTGGCACCACACTTTGAATAGTCGCTACAAGATGGCGACTTTTTTTGTAATTTTTATTGAAAAAACTTGGATTGTAGAGCATGTTAGCCGTGTAAATTATTGTTAATAAAGATTTTAACATAAACTTCCATATTATTTATTTTGCCAATTTGATAATTGTTTGTATCTTTGCACTCGGTGGCTGATTGTATCCTGTTGCATAAGCCAAAAAAGATGAAAAGAATATTTTGTCTAGTACATATTATCTTATTTTCAGTCTTTTCGCTGACGATAAACCAACTACGAGCAGAAGAATGGTCGGGTACTGGTTTTGCCTTAAAAGCAGGTTATGTTGTAACGAATTACCGCATCGTAGAAGGTGCTTCCACCATTCTTGTTAAAGGCGTACAGGGCAATTTTCAAATTGGATATAAAGCCAAAGTGGTGGCTACCGATAAAATCAATGACATCGCCATTATCAAAATCACTGACCAACGATTCCAAGGTGTTGGAACTATTCCTTATACGGTTACCAAGTTTATGCCCGATTTAGGAGCGTACGTTTGGACCTTAGGGTACCCTCTAACAGAGGCTAAGGGCAATGAAATTAAATTTACAGATGGAAACGTATATTCGCATAATGGGTTTAATGGCGAACTACGTTTATACCAAATATCGATTCCCCTTCAATTAGGCAACGGTGGAGGTCCTTTATTCGATGGAGATGGCAATATAACGGGGATTATTTCTTCAAGTGGTAGTTACGAGAATTCCCAAGATTTGAATGATGCTATCAAAGCAAGTTATCTATATAATTTGGTCGAAAAAGAATTATCGACTTCTATTTTTCCACAAGGAACGATGATGCGAGGACAGCCTTTGACGCAAAAAATCAACTTGGCTAAGAAATTTGTATATATGGTTGTTTGCTCCAATAATAGTGGTTCGAGTACGGGTTCAATGCCTGCTTATATGCACTTGGCCCCTCGCCACAACTTCGTAGAGTCTGCTTTTGAAACCAATATGCAGATGATTTGGGTGGAAGGTGGTAGTTTTATGATGGGTTGCACGAGCGAGCAAGGGGAGGATTGCGATGAGGATGAAAAGAACGTGCATCGCGTAACATTGGATGGCTTTTATATCGGTATGTTGGAAGTTACGCAGTCGCAATGGGAAAAGGTGATGGGGACAACCCTCTCGCAGCAAAAAACTAAATCAGGGAATAGTTATACGTATGGTGTAGGTCCTGATTATCCGATGTATTATATTAGTTGGGATGAAGCGATGGCTTTTTGTCGTAAGTTGAGTCGTCAAACGGGTAGGAAATATACCTTGCCGACTGAGGCACAGTGGGAGTATGCGGCACGCGGTGGTGTAAAATCAGAAAG
>JAEELX010000010.1 GCA_016282955.1 Paludibacteraceae bacterium
AAATAGCTCAAGAAAACGTTCAGAAAGCCCAAGATAAAGCTCAACAGGCACAAGAAAAGGCAAAGAAAGCCAAAGAAAAAGCCGAACGACTTACCGGAAAGCCTCTTCCACCTGCTCCAAAGTGGTAAATCATTTGGGGACGTATGAGCAATGAAAAAGTGGAGACATAGGTTCTTCACTTTTTTTATTCCCACTTTCAACTCAGAGCTTTTGTACCATACTGTTTTTTTACTATCTGTGTGCGATTTACAAAATGCGTATGTTTCCGGAAGATTTTATAGACAACATAACCAAGCAATTAGGGTCTACAGAAGCCAATATGCTGTTGAATGCCCTGCAACAAGAACCGATTACGAGCGTTCGTTTGAATGACAAGGGTTCGGCGATTGATTTTGGTGATGTTGCCGTTTCGGAGGTGGCGTGGAACAAGGACGGTCGCTACCTCTCCCAGCGGGTTTCGTTCACCTTAGACCCACTGTGGCACGCGGGTGCGTATTATGTTCAAGAGGCGAGTAGCATGATTTTGCAAGCCATTTTGGAGCAATATGTGCCTAAAAACACTATCGTGTTGGATTTGTGTGCGGCTCCAGGTGGGAAATCGACGCTGATTAGCCAGTGGTTGCAGGACGGCTTGAAATGCGGGCTTTTGGTGAGTAATGAGGTCATTCGGCAACGGGCGTTTATCCTGTCGGAAAACATACAAAAGTGGGGCAATGGCAACGTGGTTGTAACCCACAACAAAGCCCAAGACTTTGGCGATAGGCTCAAAAATTTCTTTGATTGTATCGTGGTAGATGCACCGTGTTCGGGCGAGGGAATGTTTCGCAAAGATTTGATGGCGATTGAGGAATGGTCGATGGCAAATGTGCTGTTATGTGCTGAAAGACAACGAAATATAGTGGAAGATGCGTGGGATAGTTTGAAGGAAGGGGGGACTTTGATTTACTCCACCTGCACCTTCAACGAACTTGAAAACGAGCAAAATATCCAATGGATAGTTGAACATTTAGGTGCCACCGTTTTGCCATTTCAGTACGATAAGTCGTGGGGACTTGCCGAAGGGAAAGTGGGCTATCACTGCTTCCCACACAAGATGAAAGGCGAAGGTTTGTACTTTTGTATTTTGCAAAAAACGGCTTCGAAAGCCAACCAAACACCCAAACGGGTGCGGAAGGTTTTGAAAAACTATAAATGCTCCAAGATGGCAGTTGCCGAGATGAAAAAATGGCTTTTGCACCCCGATTCGTGGGCTTTTAGTGGGAATGAGCGGTTTATGAAGATGTATCCGTCGGCTTGGGAGAAGGAAATTGAGAACATTTGTGCCAACTTGACATGTTTGACGGTGGGAATCGGTGCTGGTGAGTTGCGTGGCTCGACTATGCAGCCCCAACACGCCGTTTCGATGCTGAAAGATTTCAAAAAAGATGTTATGCCGTCCATCGAACTGACGAAAGAACAAGCCCTGCAATACTTGCATTTGGACAACACGTTTATCCCGCTAACCGACCAATTGCTAGTCGGAATGCTCTTGCTCACGTACAAACAAGTGCCGTTGGGATTTTGTAAAAATATCGGTGATAGGATAAACAACCTTTACCCAAAAGAATGGAGAATACGTAATTTATAAAGATATGAAAAGATTTTTATTTTGTTTTTTAGGCGTTTTTAGTGCCTTGTTTTTAATGGCAGAATCGTGGCACACAACCATTGAGTTTTTGTGTCCGCCTGCTCAAAATGTTTTGCCTGCCAATGCGAAAAATAGCAACATTTTGTTGGTCAATAACTGTCCTATTCAGCCAGCCAATCAGGGGCATAAAACCATCGTGCTGGGTGAGGAAAAAAGCACGGACGAGATGGATTTGAGCGAGGCTCCGTTTTTTTGCTTGATGCACACCTCGTTTGAAATGGGAGAACATCTGAGTGTGAGCGTCTATGAAACGCCTTTTTATAGTACGGAAGATAGTACGAACATTGTGTTTACACCCATTTCACAAGAACAAAAAAAGCAACTGTGCGAAGAATATAGTTCGGATATTTTGTTGATTCTCAATAAGATAGAAATAACGGACGTAGAAGAAGTTGTTTTGGCACAAGATGGTAATTCGGTGGCGTATTTAGAGGCTTTTGTAACAACTTCGTGGAGCGTTTACGACAATACAAATGGTCAAATCAAGGACTTCCAAGTGGTAGATACGGCTTATTGGGAGACCTCTGGCACCTCTGCACAAGAGGCTTTGGATATGTTGCCCCATCGTCAAGAGGCTTTGTTGGAGTTAGCGAAGCAAGTGGGCGAAAAAACGAGCGTTTCTATCACGCCTTATTGGCAAGTGGCAGACCGTTATGTTTACGTTGAGAAAGACGAAAATATACAAAAAGGGATGGATTTCTTCACCAAAAAACAATGGCAAGAGGCAGCTGATGCGTGGTTGGCAACAAGTCAAAAAGACCCGATTGTGCGAGCTTATGCGATGATGAATGCGGCTTTTTGCTATGAAATTATGGACAATTTGGACAAGGCAGTTGAATACACCAATGCTGCTTTGAAGGAATTAGCAAAGGCGAAAAAGAACAAAGCACAACAACAATTGGCAGACTGCAATATCTACCTTGCGGAACTCCAAAAACGCATTGCTTTGCAGAAAAAATAAGCATCGGGGCACTGATGAACACAATTGTAGCCGAAACGAGTGGCATATACAAAGACAAAGGGAGCAAATTTTTGAGTTTTGCTGAGCCGATTGAATCCGAAGAGCAAGCCAAAGCCCGAATTGTTTTTTATCGCAAAAAATACCACGATGCTCGCCACGTCTGCTATGCCTACAAATTAGACGATAATCTGTGGCGTGCGAAGGATGATGGTGAACCGCATGGAACGGCTGGAATGCCCATTCTGCGGACTATCAATGCCAAAGGGTTGAATTATGTTTTGGTGGTCGTTGTTCGCTATTTTGGTGGGACGTTGTTGGGTACGGGCGGACTGATGGTGGCGTATCGTGAGGCGAGCAAAGATGCGTTAGAAAAAGCCGAAATAAAAGAAATTTAATGTTGAAATTATGAAAAATAAAGCCTATTTTGTTTTGATTTTTTTGTGCTTTGCAACAATCCTTTTTGCACAACAAACAAACGTAACGATAAATAATCCTGAAACGTGGAAAACAAGCGAGATGTCCTCGAATGTTGGACAAACCGTGCGTTTTACGACTCCGTTTTTTGTTTGCAATAATTATTACAATTTTTCCAAATCTTCATTGACAATTTCGCCACGACGGCTATTTTGGCCAACCAACCAAGTTTTGCCTGGCAGTTCGGATTATAGTGCGTTAAAAACAGCCAATAGCAAAGGTTCGGTTACGCTCACCGGCATTTCAGAATATCATCGTATGGGCGAAAGATTGGTGGATTTAGTGGTTGAAGTTACCTCTGCAAATACTTGGAAGTTGGTTTCGTGTACTTTTGTGGGCAACACACGCAACGATTTGTTGGCTAATGTGCCCAATGTGAATATGAAAGGCGAGCATTCGTTGTTGGTTTGTGCGATGAATTTGGAATATTATATTTTTGAAAGTTTTGACCCAACAAACAATTTCGGTCCCGCAAACGAAGCAGCCCATCAAAAACAACGCACAAAAATTAAAAAAGCACTTGCTAAAATCAACGCTGATTTGTATGGTTTTGTGGAAATCCAGCAAGGGCAAGGGGCTTTGGCGGAGATAGCCAACGATTTGAGCGAATTGACGGGGCGACCTTACACCTACATCAATGACGGTGGAAGCGTTGATGGCACCTACACAAAAGCGGGTTACGTCTACTGTACAGACGTTTTATCGCCCAGAGGGTCGTTATTAAATAACAACGCTGGCAACTCTTATTACCGCAAAAAAATGCAGGTGTTTGAAGAAAAATCTTCGGGTGAGGCTTTTATTTTTTCGTTGAACCATTTTAAGTCCAAATCGGACCAGCAAAAAAAAGCTTCGGGAGATAATGCCGACCAAAACGATGGGCAAGGGGTTTATAATGCAACCCGAGTTAAAGAAGCTATATCGGTGCTTTCGCAATACAACTCAAACAAAAACACGACTTTCAAGGACCCTGATATTTTGATTATGGGCGATTTGAACGCTTACGCTAAAGAAGACCCCATTCGGCACTTGATTAACAACGGAATGACCGATTTGCACCGCTATTTTCACGCAGATAGCAGTTATAGTTACACCTATCGTGGCGAGGCTGGTTACTTAGACCATGCCCTCTGTAACAGTACGATGTTGCCTCAAATAACGGGCGTTCAACCG
>JAEELX010000100.1 GCA_016282955.1 Paludibacteraceae bacterium
GTGCAGATTAAAGATTATGGCGGTATTGGTGGACTCAAAACGGTGGATGTACGGTCTATGGGAACGCATCATTTGGGTGTTTTTTATGACGGAATTGAAATCGGGAATGCCCAAAATGGAACGGTGGATTTGGGTAAGTTTTCGATGGAAAATATAGATGAATTGGCACTTTTCAACGGACAGAAAACGGAAATTTTTCAACCTGCAAAAGATTATGGTTCAGCAGGTACCCTTTACATCAAAACTCGCCGTCCGCGATTTGCTCCCAACAAACGATACAATATAAATATGACGATGAAAGGTGGTAGTTTTGGGCTGTTCAATCCATCTATTTTGTACGAACAAAAAATAAATGATCATATACACATCTCTGCTAATGCAGAATATACGAAGGCACACGGGCGTTACCCTTTTCGTTATAAAAAAGTGTTACCTAACGGCGACGTAGCATGGGACACAACCGCCATCCGCAACAATGGCGATGTGCAAGCGTGGCGAGCAGAAATAGGGCTATTTGGGTATTTGTCTGACAGTAAATGGCATATTAAAGGGTATTTTTATGATAGCGAAAAAGGTATCCCCGGTGCAATCGTGAATAATGTGTGGAAAAATTCGCAACGGCAATGGGATAGAAACGCTTTTGTGCAATCCAACTTCACCAAAACGTTCCTCACGGGCTACGATTTGCAAGTTAATGCCAAGTATTCCAACGATAAGATGCGTTACCTCAATCCCGACACGACTCTGATGTACATTGATAACACGTTCACGCAGCAGGAGGTTTATTTGAGCGTTGCGAATCGTGTGAGTCTTGTGGGCGCAAATGCTATTGGCGAGGCGTTGCGAGATGCGGAAATCAACTGGGATATGGCTCTTTCGGCAGATTGGCAATGGAACTATTTGGAGGGGAATTTGGCGAACTTTGTTTTCCCAAAACGCAATACGGCGTTGGTCGCTTTGGCAACCCAAATAGAATGGAAAAACCTCAAAGCCCAAGCCTCGCTGTTGAGTACCTTTGTGGACGACAAAGTAAAATATCGCACGGCAAGCAAACAAAAGCCGCAATTTACGCCCGCTGCATTCTTGACTTATCAGCCCATTTTGCACGAAGAATGGTACGTGCGTGGCTTCTATAAACGGATTTTCCGTATGCCAACCTTCAACGATTTGTACTATACAGATGTCGGCAACATCGCTCTTTTGCCCGAATATACCACGCAATACGACGGTGGCATGGAGTATAACAAAACGTGGAAAAATGGCTTTGTGCGAACGGTTGGAGCAAAGATTGACTGCTATTTTAATAAAGTAAAAAATAAAATCGTGGCTATTCCGAAAGGGAACGGGCAGTACCGTTGGCAAATGATGAATTTGGGAACTGTACACATACGCGGTTGTGATGTCAATGGTTCTGCTACGTTCTATTTTGGACGGGACGTTTTTTTCAACGCTTCCCTCGCCTACACCTACCAAAAAGCCCAAGACTTCACCGACCCCACAGAGATAACCTACAAAGGTCAAATCGCCTACATTCCTTGGCATAGTGGCTCGGTTACAGCCAACTTGCAGTGGCGAGGGTTGAACATCAATTATGCGTTTGTGTACGTGGGGGAACGGTATCACAACTCGGCAAACATACCTGCCAACTACGAGCAACCGTGGTACACACACGACATGAGCGTTTCGTATGAATTGGCTCTCAAAGGCAATGTACGACTGCATTTTGGGGGCGAATTAAATAATATGTTCAACCAGCAATATGATGTTATACTGAACTATCCAATGCCCGGCATCAATGGCAAAGGAATCGTAAAAGTGATATTATGAAAAAGAAAATTATATTCGTTTTGTTCGTTGTTTTGCTTACTTCGTGTCGCGAAGACGTTATGATTTTTTCGCCCGAAAAAGAGCAACGTGGCCATGCACAAAACACAAAATATGCAGGTTTTTACTTGCTCAACGAGGGCAATATGGGTATGAACAAGTCCACGCTGGATTTTTATGACTATTCCACCGCAATGTATAGTCGCAACATCTTTGCCGAAGCCAACCCTACCGTGCCAAAAGAGTTGGGCGATGTGGGCAACGACATACAAATCTACGGCTCGCGACTCTATGCGGTGATCAATTGTTCCAATAAAATTGAGGTGATGGACGCTAAAACCTGCAAAAAAATCGGACAAGTTGACATTCCCAACTGCCGATATATCCGTTTTGATAAACAATATGCCTACGTAACCTCGTATGCGGGACCCGTTGAAATCAATCCCAATTACGAACAAATCGGCTATGTTGCTAAGTTTGATACGGCTACGTTGGAAATAGTTGATAGATGTTTGGTGGGTTACCAGCCCGACGAGTTAGTCATCGCAAACGACAAAATTTATGTTGCCAACTCGGGCGGATACCGCGTGCCGAACTACGATAACACGGTCAGCGTGATTGATTTGAACACATTTAAAGAACAAAAACGCATTGAGGTTGCTGTGAACTTGCATCGCGTGCGAATGGACAATCACGGACAATTATGGGTCGCTTCGCGGGGCGATTATTACGAAGTTCCCTCTAAACTTTACTGCATTGACACGCAAACGGACGAAGTGGTGGATTCCGTTGCAATCGCCGTTTCAAACATGGATATTGTGGGCGACTCGCTGTACGCGTGTGCGACCGAATGGAGTTATATTGAGAGTCAATGGAATCTGATTTACGGGATAGTCAATACCCAAACGCACGAAATTGTCAGTAGCAATTTTATTACCGATGGAACCGAACAAAAAATCACAAAGCCGTATGGCATCAAAGTAAACCCTGAAACACGCGAAATCTACGTTACCGATGCCAAAACGTATGTAGATCCAGGCACTCTGTACTGCTTTTCGCCCGAAGGAAAAAAACTGTGGGAGGTACAGACAGGCGACATTCCCGCTCACATTGTATTTTTAGAAAAATGATAAAAAAATGAAATATCTTGTTTTAACCGCTCAATTATTTTTTGCCACGTTGCTGATGGCACAATCGCCCTACATCTCGCGTGTTTGGGAGTATAAACCCGCTCCAGGACAGTTTGTAAATATATTGCCAGAGTACGAAGAAGGAGACGATGTCGAGGCGATGTGTCGTAAAGCCGAAGAAGCCATTGCGAACAACAACAAAGGCATGATAACGCTCGGTGGTTGGGGTGGCTATGTCGTTTTTGGATTTGACCATTTGATCGTTAATAGACCCGAAGCAAAGGATTTCGTCGTTTTAGGCAACGCTTTTTATTCCAACCAACAAACCGCAAAAACAGGTGGTTCGTGTGAGCCGGGCATCGTGATGGTCAGTTATGACGCCAACGGGAACGGGCAACCAGACGATGAATGGTACGAGATTGCAGGGTCGGAATACACTAATCCGCAAACGATTCATAACTACGAACTAACCTACTATCGCCCATCGGAAGACCATGTCGCAACCCCATCATTAGTGAATCCCAAAACCTTCATCGATACAACCCATATTGCGTGGGAAGATAACCAAGAAAACAAAGGTTATATGTATCAGTTGGTGTACCATAAGCAACCCTACTATCCGCTGTGGATAGACGATAATACCGTAACATTTAAGGGCACACGACTCCCCGACAACTATGCGGACGAGTCGGGAAACGGCACTTACTACGTGCTGTATGCTTACGACTATGGCTATGCTGATAACCACCCGAACAATAACGAAAAGGCACAAATTGATATTGACTGGGCAGTTAAAGCCGATGGAACGCCTGCCAACTTGCCTGGAATCCATTTTGTGAAGGTTTACACGGGCGTTAATCAGCAGTGTGGTTGGTTGGGCGAGACGTCCACCGAGATTATGGGAGCGGAAGACCTTGACCCCGCATTCCATACCGCTGTGGAGAACGTAACGATGCCTTCCCTACCCGTCAAACGCTTTATCAACGGGCAGTTGTACATTATTCAGGGTACAAAAATATATACCGTAACGGGATTGATTGTAAATAAATAACAAAAAATAATACTATGAGGAGATTTAAATGTTTGTTTGCACTACTGATAAGTGCAATGTGTGTGACGGCTCAGTCATACGAACTGCGTGTTCTCACGTTTGAGGATGGAGATGTGAAAGAGGGATTTGAGTCGATTGTGGAAGGTGCCTCTAAATGGTCAGACATAATTGACCCCGTACAACAGATGGGTGAAATGCTTTATGGAGAAAACAATATGGGTGGAACAGAACAAATCTACTCATGGTACGATGGTGGCAACACGTTTTTGTTTTCGGAGTTGATTAACCCATATGGGACGTATGCTTTTTACGGTGGTGGTGAAGCCGTTAGCCATTATGCCAGTAAAAACTACGCGGAGTATGGCAATGCTGACTATCAACTCACCGTTTATCGCCCAAATGGTAGCGATGAAATAAGTATTTCGGGTGGTGGACACAACGGCTCGGATAATTTCTGCATTCACTACGGATATATTTCCGATAAAGCAGGTTTTGGAGTTCAAGAAGTTCCTGCTGTCAAGTTCAACGATGGTGTGGCTCGCGTGATAGACCATGTGTATGTTTGCCTCACAACCTATTTGTATTATGTGCTACTAAACGGAAATGGTTTGAGCGACGCTATGGGAGATGATAGTAAGATGTACATTCAGGCTCGCGGGTTTGCAAAAGCAGATGACGAAAAGCCCACAAAAGTGATAGACTTTTGTATAGCAGATAAAAATGGCATCTTGAAAGAATGGACAAAATGGGATTTGAGTGGACTTGGGGCTATCGAGAAGTTGGAGTTCAATATGTATGGCGAAGGCACAGGAATGGACAACAACTATGGATTGAGTCAGCCAGCCTATTTTGCATGGGATGATATGGCGGTGCGTTTCCCAAAACCAGCAAAGACCACGGAAGCAACCGTCACGATGAACAATGTTAGCAAAACGATGACTTTGGTAAACAAAGCAACGGGTGCAACGGTGAATGTCGGCACGCCCACGTCTAACAAGTACACTTTTTCGGTTGAAGAAGGCACGTATGTGCTGACGGGTTACGATACAGACGGCTCAACGGTCAACGGTACAATGGAACTTAATATCTCGGAAACGAACAACAATTTCACCATTTTCACCATTACCGCATACGCAACCAATTCTGGCTGGGTGTATGGCACAGATTACACGATTGAACATTCGGTTATCACGCGTGAAGGCGAACAGTTGGTAACAACGCTCGGCGATTCTAAAACCGCTGGTCGCAAGACCTTCCTTGCACTCAACGGAAACACGTATTTCTGCGATTTGATTCCAACAGCTATACGCGAAGGTTTTGTTGCTCTGAACAAAACGGGTACGGTAACATTCAACGTCAATGCTAATGGTGCTATTCCTGAAGCACAAGCAGTTAAGATTATAGCTCCCAAAGATGCTACGGTATTTGTTGGTCGTAAAACCGCTCACTTTGTTTCCTTTATTGAAGAAACGCCCGTAAGCGTAGAGGGTACAACTCGCACGTACAGACTCGCAAAAGGTGGTGAGTACAACTACCGTGTTTCCAAAGCAGGTGGTTTGACACAAGCGGGTATTTTCACGGCTAATAATACGGATTTAACGTTTACGGAAGCCGACTTCAAAGCAAAAAGTCCCAAATGGATTGACCGTGATGTGAAATCCAATGGTGGCTACAACGTGGCAGACATCTTCTTAAATATCAACGCCCAAGAGCATCTAAAACTCAACAAAGGCGACAAATACGACCTCATTACGTCGCGTAATTGGGAGGTTGTAAACACGATTACTGCCAATTATTTCATTGAACCCGACTATAATTTCACGGTTACTGACCTTAATGGTAAGGCAAATAATAAGGTTGTTACGATTGATGCGGACGGCACGCTTCACGCAGTGGGCAATGGTACGGCTATCGTAACAGTTACCTACGATGCTATTCGCCTCAAAGGTATGGTTGGTGGTGAGTATTGGTCGGCTATCTGGCCTGAAAACACGGGCGTTTTTGTGGTTACCGTAGGTGATGCCCCAAGCGGAATAGATTTGGGTATGACTATTAACGAAATCAATGAAGAGTTAATAGTAAGTGGACTAAAGTGCAAAATGGTAGGGGCAGCTTACGATGCCGACTTCGATGTACTTTATTTCCCCGACACCGAAACCTCGTATGCTTATACCTTCAAGCCGACTAACGTGAAGAGCGTTAAGGTGGCTTATCCAACCATTGGCACGAATGAGGCTACCTACTCGGGCTTTGGCAGCGAAGGCGTAACGTACAATAGCGAGACGGGCGAATACACCGTGCAAGTGAAGTTAGGTCGGCAAATTGTTCAGTTGACCAACGAAGCAGGTGTGAGCGAATATCAAGTGCTCGTGGGTAAACCCGTTCATATTGAAGCAACGGCTGA
>JAEELX010000101.1 GCA_016282955.1 Paludibacteraceae bacterium
GCAACTATCACTCAAACAACGAAGTACAAAAAAGTTGCAAAAATATTTTGCAGGTATTGAAAAACTTTGTACTTTTGCACCCGATGTTGAGAGAGAAAAAGAGTTTTTTCCACGTTCACAATCGACATTGTCCTATGGTGTAACGGTAGCACATCTGACTCTGGATCAGCTTGTCTTGGTTCGAATCCAGGTAGGACAACAAGAAAGCACTGAAATATCAGTGCTTTTTCTATATTAGGAACCCCAACTGACTTTTTAGACTGATTCAGACCGAACTGCTTTATGTCAACAACTTTGACAGCAAGGACAACTTCAAATAAAAGTTGGTCAACCACATCAACTACTACAGCGACAAACCGATTTGCAATCCGCCACAACAGGGTTGTTTATTTAATTAAACCTGCTTCTTTTAGTTTCTTTTGCACAGAATCATTTATTTCATATATTTCAGACGTGTTTTTGTCTATTAGAAAAACAAAAATGCATCCTTCGCGGGAATCAATGTACTGATATATCACAAGGGAACCATCTTCATTTGCAACAATATTTCTAATTACACCTCTTCCATTTGTTGGTTGGTAAATAAGTCCTATGTCGTTTTTGACATTATTCGCAGCAAATATTCCACTATATTTTTTTTTGCCACATTTTAGTATAAGAACTTTTTCTTCGAATGAGCATTTTTTTATTTTACCATCCATATTGATTAAACGATGGGCGAGTCCTCTATACGAGAAATATCTTTCAATATGTTTTTCGAATGATGTCAACCAGTCATAATACCGATTGTTCGATTTCCTTATTTCCTCATTTCTTTGGTTTATACTATCTCTTACAAAACGCTCTCTTTTGGCAATACTGTCCCTGACAAAACGTTCTCTCCTCTCGATACTATCCTTTACAAAAAGCTCTCTCTTCTTAATGCTATCTCTCACAAAACGCTCCCGTTTGGCGATGCTGTCTTTTACAAATGTCTCTCGTTCTTCGGCTTTCAAATACTCGTTAGGATTCATACAATGTGAAAGCAACTCAATGGGAACGTTTCCAGTGAATCCCAATTCTGAAAAGCATACAATAAGAGGTTTTTCGCCAGGAATGCTGTCAAAATGAAACTTTGCTGGGTATTCTTCATCCAGTGCCTCTGGCATATAGTAATTAATCTGAAACTCTTTTGGTATTATTTGATTGTTTACAATACGCAATGAAGATACTGCAGGGCGTCTGGTTCTTCCATCACGCGCATACACGATAGGTACAGATGCTTTGCCTATAATAGTTTGGGGATTATCTCTACCACCATAGGTAAACTCCATTCTGTATACTTCTTCATCTGCGTCATACTTTAAATTGTAATCCACTGCCTCGGTCGATAATGCCACGCTCCACTTCCCACAAGTGTATAGTAAACATATGCTATCGAAAATATGAGGGCCCAATATTCTCATACGCTCCATCAATTCATCGGTCTTTTCAAACTCGCCTTTAACAGCCCATTTCTCAAAATCCTTTTTTACAGAATATAGCAGCAGTGCTTTGGTTCCCCGTTCCGGAAGCGTTTCTTCTGTTTTCTTTTTCCTTTCGTTCTCACGTTGTTCATCGGCTTTCGTCTTTGTTTTGTCAATCACACGGCGCTTTTCTATCCAAGTCTTATAAATCTCCTTAACCTTGTAACTTTGATAATCAGCATTACTGTTATAGACAGCGAAAACACCAACACTCTGAATTAATCCCTCAAAGAAATCCATCTCCTCATATTTGTTTGTGAAATCTGTTTTCTTTACTGACATACCCAATGTTATGGCGAGTTCTGGAACTTCCATTACTATTTCGGTGGCCGTTTGTGCAGCCAAATCATAGCGTTTCTGCTCATATTGCGACAGGTTTTGTGCAATAGATTCTCCAACAATCAGAGTTAGGGCTAAAAAAAATATTGCCTTTTTCATTTTGAACATAGTTTAATTATACAACCATCCCGCCCCGCCGCAAATATGCGGCAGGCACAGGCAAATAAATTATTTCGATACTTGTTTTGCATATTTGTATTTTCTTTTGGATTACAACTGAATCCAAAAAAAAGGCGTTGAATTATTCATTTTATTGTTCATCATGTCTATGGGCTCTGGAATGCCTTGTTAGGTGATAAACAATGAATAATTCACGCCCAAGCGTGAACATTCGCAGTTTTTCTTCCTAACATTTGATTTTCCAGATCTATAGACAGAGAATGAGCTGCGTTATTCTATTATATTGTCTTTGTTATATTTCTACGTTTTATGTCATCATCATTTTATCATTTTTCACGCTGCAAAGATACACATTATCTTTTTATCATTTTTACCGCTTTTATTCTATCAATCACCACTGTGTCATGCTCAATATGGAAGATATATACCCACCGTTTGTTGTGCGACACCATATGTCGCGCTTGAGGATGTATGCGACGGACATCAGCATAACGGCTGACACGATAGAAGTCGGCGAAGATGGTAAGCGAGAGAATCTCCTGCCGCATTGCCTCTTTGTAGCGCCAAGCACCCTCTTCGGACATATTCTCCGCCAAGAAATCGGACAACTCGCCAAGATCGGCTCTGGCCGATGCCTCAATCTCAATTCTGTAGGTTCTCACGTTTTGTCAGATACATAGACCACAATTCATCGAAATACTCGTCCACAGACAGACGTTCACGTTTGTCACCTATCGAAAAGTTTTTATTCGCAACAGATGTGCGTCCATAAACGACCTCTGGTTCAGACGCTGTAGGCATTGGCTGTTCTTTTGTTTTATATGGTTTTATTGCCATAGTATTACCTATATTTCACGCTGCAAAGATACACAAAATTATTCATATAAAAGAAATAATCATCATTGAGGTGAAAAAAAAGGCATCTAAGCAAACACAAATGAACATTTTTTATATTTGCAATGTCTTGTTACATTCAAATATTGAACTTAAGCTTTTTTTGCAAGAGGAAAAAAAGTTTGACGAATTGGCTGATTTTTGTATTTTTGCATTTTTATAATAATCTGCACAAGAAACACCAACACATTGAAAAACAAAGTATATATAGAAACCTATGGCTGTCAGATGAACTTTGCTGACAGCGAAATTGTGGGTGCAATACTGACAAAAGATGGCTATGGCATTGTCAGCGACATAAACGAGGCCGATTTTATATTGATTAACACTTGTGCCATCCGCGACAATGCAGAGCAACGCATCAGGAAACGTTTGCGTGAGCTTAAAGCCCTGCAACGGCAA
>JAEELX010000102.1 GCA_016282955.1 Paludibacteraceae bacterium
CTACTTAAAGGCAAGAACACACACCCCACTTGCTCTAAGGCATTCCAAATAGTGGCATCTATCTCGGTAAACTTTTCCTTACCTACACCAATAGCACTGATGTCCACATCACTCCACGTAAAATCATCGGGGTAAATGATTACGCCCGACACCGTATCCGTTGAGTTACCACCAAACTTCAAGTGAACAAACGAATAACCCGCATTACCATCAACCTTACGTGTTTCTATCAAATACTTCCACTCATCTATTTTCAGTGTCCGCCATTTGTTAGGAGCATAGGTGCCTATCGCATTCTGTCCCCATTCACTCCAAAAATACGGATTGTTTGGTATTATTGTTGTTTCATTAAAATACGGTGGATTGGCATCCCCCACGCCACTCGTTCCCCAACCAAAGAGGTCTATCCAACCTCCGTAGGTCTCCGAAATCTGGCTATTATCACATTTGGTTTTGACCCCATTGTTATACCAATACACAGTTGATTCGTCCCCTCCATTCCCGCAACGGTCAAACTGTCGCTGAGCAAACCGCCATTTCTTGGTGGAGGCTTGATACTGCAAGTTGCCTCGCGAAATGTTCACTTTTTGTGTCTCACTGATTGAAAAGAGTCCCTGCTTGGGTGCAGGAGGAGGCGTAACAGTCCTTTGTGAAGTGGGTTGCGGTTGGTAGTCTTGCACAAGTCGCACGGGCAAGCCACTATAGCGGTGTGTGTGAGAACCTTCAACGCTGTAATTACGGTCTTGGAACAAAAAGGCAACGGAAGAGGCATCACTCGCATCGTGTGCATTTGCCGTCCAGTACTTGCTATAGGCACCAAAGTTGGCCTCGTTGATCGCGGGCACCCCAGACGAGAGTAGCCGCTCATTAGCCCCAGGCAAGAATACACACCCCGCTTGCTCTAAGGTGCTCCACATCGTGGCATCTATCTTGGTAAAGTGACCCGCACCCATCTCGATGGCACCCATGTCCACGTCATTCCACAAAAAGTCGTCAGGGTAGATAATCACCCCCGTCACCGTGTCCGTTGGGTTCTCGCCATATTGCAAGCAAACTAACGAGAAAGGCTCTTGTCCAGCCACCTTACGGACACTCAACAAGTAAGCCCACTCCGAGAGGGTAGGTGTTCGCCAAACGCCTGGACGATACATCGTGCTATCTTGGGCACCTAAAAAAGCCCCTTTGGCAGAGTATTTGCAACCAAAGTACTCGCGGATAGGATTCTTAAAGCCCCAGTCAAAGTAACGATTGGTACCCGACAGCGTATCGAAGTCGTTGCCCAAAGCCCCCGCATCACGTTCGCTATTGAACGAAGGACCGTAACCGTAGGTGTTGTAGGCTTCGTCAAATGGCTGGTCGTTCAATTGGTAGGGGTAGAAAAACGTGGCATACATGTCATGGGCACGCCGACCATGTCCACTCGTTCCCCAAGCAAACAGGTCAATCCAACCACCATACTTCTTGGAAACCAGCAGGTTATTGCAGGTTACTTTGTACTCGGCACTATCCCAAAAGACCGTGGTGATACCATATTCGGGCGTTGCAAACTGTTCGTTCCCTTCGGGCATCACGGCTTGCTTGCCATTCCCGCAACGGTCAAACTGTCGCAAAGCAAATCGCCACTCATCGCGGGCAGGACAGTACTGCAAATTACCATGCGAAAAAATCACTTGGTCACCGTCGGCATTCACCGTAAATGGATGGTCAGAAGGTGCATGAACAATAAAACGAATCGCCGCCTGATACTCATGGTCGCAAGAACCTTGAGCCGAAGCCTCTTGAAAAAAAATAAGTAAACAAAAAACAGAAAAACAGTAAATTAAACCCTTTCTCATAAATATGAAACGATTGCACGCACGAAAGTACAAAAAAATAGTAACAATGCAAAATCAATTCTCTTGTCCCTCTTTGTTAACAAACGGCTTGCGGAAGTAATGACAAGTGCGAATAGCAGCGTGTTTACCCAACATCAGAGCGGGCGGTAAACCACCAGGTGCCATCAACCACTGCGAAGCGATACAGAAATTCTTCAACTGCTTGAGGATGCCTGCGATAACCAGCCCTTGCGTTTTGACGTTGGAAATAAACGCCATGAACGAGCCTTCGTAGGCGTTCGTGTAGCGTTCGTAGGTCAGCGGCGTACAAACATCCAAGAGTTCGATTTCGTCATCTTGCAAACCTAATTCGTCCCGCAAAAGCACACGCATTTTGTTGCCTTCTGCTATCTTATACTGCTTATATTCGTCTTTGGGGAGTTTAATCAACGCATTGTACACATCGCCCGAGCAGTGCACCAACACCGAAACCAGCGTGTTGCCGTTGGTGGACAAAGTGCGGTCAAAAGCGTAGTTCCTCATCTGAATGCTCGGCAGTTTTTCGTTAAAAATAGTCAAATCACCCGTTTCAAAGCAGAGCATCTTGGGCTTATCCGAAATATCTTTTTTGACATCAAAACAGAACAGCGAAGCCGTGTTGAGTGGGTGCGAAGCGGGGTTAGAAAAGCGTTCGGCAAAAATTGGGGGCGTAAACTTATTCTCCAACAAATTATAAAAAATGTGGTGAATGTCGCACGCCGCAATCACATAATCCGCCTCTTTCACTTCACCATTGCTGAGCATAATGCCTTTCGCCATTCCGTCCTCGAAGATGATTTTTTTGACCTCGTTGCCCGTGTACAGATGTCCACCAAGAGCCTTGAATCGATCCACAATCCGATTCACCATCAGTATGGAGCCTCCTTCCACAACGCCACAATTCCGCAAACTCGCCTCTTGCAAGACGTAAAAAAACGCCGACATCTTGGAGGTTTTGTTCATAAAATTGCAAATCATATAGCGAATCACATCGCTCTTAAAACGCTTCGCATATTCTTCGATGGAGATTTTGGAGTATTTGAAATAGGAATAAGCAATTGGCCACAGTGCAAGCCCGTATTTGGTCAGCGTGAAGAGGTTCATCATGTCCACAGGCTTCTTGACGGGCAGTACCGTATGTTGATGGAGGTAAATATGGTGGATGAGGTGGTTGATAGGTTTCCAGTCTTCGGGCGAAATGGCAAGCAGTTCCTCTTTAAGTCGGCGTAAATCAGCGTGTAAGTAGTACATCTTGCCTTTGTAATCATACGCCATCAGGTAATCCGTATCGTAGATTTTGCTGTTTTCGTCAAAAGCCCCGATATGCTTCCACAGCGGGAATAGTTCGTCTTTGGGGTTCGTTCCGCAAATCCAGTGTGCACAACCGTCAATGTATTGCCCTTTTCGGCTCCAACCGGTGCATTGTCCACCTGCGATGGTATGTTTTTCGTACACATCAACGTCAAATCCATTATCCAAAAGATAAATGCTGGCGGTTAAACCTGAGACACCACCTCCAATAACAATTACTTTTTTCTTTTCCATAAAACCGTGATAAAAATCCCTAAAATGAGCACAAAAAAAGTACCAAATAAGAAAACAACTATTTTGTTTTTGCCATTCAGAAATAAAAACATACCTTCGTGGAAATTATATCGTTACTATGATAATAAAATTGGCAAGTGGTGTTGGGCAGTATTTGTATCTGCTCAAAAGGGTATTTCGGTGGCCTGATCGTTGGCGGATGTTTATGCGGCAGTTCATTGCCGAGTTGGATAAACAAGCCTTGCAGAGTTTGCCGATTGTGTTTATCATCTCCATTTTTATCGGTGCCATCATTACCATTCAAGGTAAAACGAATACCGAGAATCCACTTCTACCGGCTTACACAACGGGTTTGCTGACGCGGGAGACGCTACTCTTGGAGTTCTCCTCCACGATACTTTGCTTGATTTTAGCGGGAAAAGTGGGCAGTAATATCGCCTCCGAAATAGGCACGATGCGTATCACCGAACAGATTGACGCGATGGAAATCATGGGTGTAAATAGTGCCAATTATCTTATTTTGCCGAAGATTCTTGCCTTGGTTTTGATGATGCCTTTTATCGTGATTATTTCCGATGCCATTGGCTTGTTAGGTGGCTATGGCGTGGCGGTCTTGACGGATATTATCACCAAAGAGGATTATCTGTACGGCATTCAGTACGCTTTTAACCCGTATTATGTGACGTTTGGAATCGTCAAGTCGGTGGTTTTTGCCTTCATTATCACCTCGATGAGTAGTTTTTACGGCTATCATGTGCGTGGTGGGGCGTTGGAAGTGGGAAAAGCAAGTACGACTGCCGTAGTCAATTCCAGCGTGACGATTCTTTTGTTTGACTTAATTCTAACCAAAATACTCCTATGATTCAAGTTATTGACCTTGTAAAAAAGTTTGACCAAACGGTAGTTTTAAGACATGTCTCTGCCGATTTTCACGATGGGAAAGTCAATATGATTATTGGTCATAGTGGTAGTGGTAAGACGGTTTTGATGAAGACGATGATTGGTTTGCACACCTTCGAAGAAGGCAAGATTATCTACGACCTAACCTATCCGCATCCTACTCGCAAAGACGTAAACGACATGAACGAAAACGAGATACAGATGCTTCATCGCGAGGTGGGAATGCTCTTTCAAGGCTCGGCGTTGTTTGATAGTATGACCGTGTTGGAAAATGTGCTCTTCCCCTTGGAGATGTTCTCCCAGATGTCCAAAGAAGAACGCACAGAACGGGCTATGTTTTGCTTGCGGCGTGTCAATATGCCCGAACATGCCCTGTCGTTGATGCCTGCGAAGATTAGTGGTGGTATGCAAAAACGGGTGGCGATTGCACGGGCGATTGTCTTGCAACCCAAGTACCTCTTTTGCGACGAACCCAACTCGGGCTTAGACCCTAAAACGAGTTTGGTCATTGACCAACTAATCCACGAAATCACGGAAGAGTATCAGATTTGTACCATCGTCAATAGCCACGACATGAACTCCATTATGGAGATTGGCGACAACATCATTTTCCTCAAAAATGGCGAAAAAAAATGGCAAGGAAGTAACAAAGAGATATTTCATGCCGATAACGAGGACTTAGATGACTTCGTGTTTGCAAGTAATTTGTTCAAAAAAGTGAAAGCCACAAATCAATAAAAAACGATTATAGATGAAACGAATCCTTTTTACTGTGTTATGTACGACGCTTTGCGTAGTGTTTTTATGTGCTCAAAACCACCAGCCCAAACGAGGCGTTCCTGCCAGACGGGATGCCAGACCCTACGTGCAACCGAATGGAGACACGCTAACCATAAGGCTTTTTGGTGACGAGCGAAGCCATTTTTGCACTACCGAAGACGGATATGTCATCCGTGAAGACGACACCAAAACCTACTGTTACGCTGTTGTGGTAAAAGATGGCACCAAACCCTCCAAGATGCAAGCCCACAATGCTAATAAACGCACCGAAAAAGAAAAGAAATGGTTGGAGAAAAAAGGCCTTAAGAAAAACCTCAAAGAAGTGACGAATTAAGATTGAGTTTTGCAGAAAAGAAGTGGCAAAAAACCAGCTAAAATAGCTTTGTAGAGCAAAAATCTCTTCCGAAGTGTCGGAAAATCAAACATAACACAGCATCAACCACAAAAAATGTGGCTTAAATTTGTGTATATCCGTTTTTATCGTAACTTTGTACCCAACTTGAACTTATCCAAGTGTTGATGGGAGATACATCAAACCTAACAGAATATAACTTGCTGAATTACAAACCATGAAAGAATTAAAATGCCCGAAATGCGGAAGTGTGTTCACCGTCGATGAGGCGGATTATGCGTCCATCGTCAGTCAGGTGAAAAACGCCGAGTTTAGTGCGGAAGTGAACCGTCGACTTGCCGAACTGCACCAGCAACACCTCGCCGAGCAACAGTCAGCAGAGGCTAAGTTGGAGAAAGAACACCAAGTGGAGATAGGCAAGAAGCAACAGGAAATAAGCCAAAAAGAATTGGAAATCAGCCAACTGCGAGGCCGCTTGCAAGCCATTGAGCAGCAGAAACGTTCGGAGTTGGATTTGGCTATGGCCACCAAAGATAAAGCCATCGACGAACTGCGTGCCCAACTGGCACAAAGTGGTCAGCAACAGCAGATTGCCGTGATGGAAGTGCGACAAAAAGCGAAGGATTATTTAACCCAGAAGGAGCAGGAAATCGCCCAACTACAGGCTGAGGTAAAGACACAACAATTGGAGGCAGAGTCGAAAATGGCTGTGCTACGCGAGAAATACGAAGGGGAGTTGAAAAACGCACAGGACATGGTGACTTACTACAAAGACCTGAAAGCCAAGATGTCCACGAAGATGGTGGGGGAGACGCTGGAAATCCATTGTAGCACCGAGTTCAACCGTATGCGACCACTCTTCCCGAATGCCTACTTCGAAAAGGACAATGACGCTTCGGGAGGCTCCAAAGGGGACTTTATTTTTCGCGACTTCGGCACGGACGGCACGGAATACATCTCTATCATGTTTGAGATGAAGAACGAGAGGGACGAGACCACCTCCAAGCACAAGAATGAGGATTTTTTCAAGAAACTCGATGCCGACCGTAAGGCAAAGAAATGCGAGTTTGCTGTGTTAGTCTCGCTCCTGGAGCCCGACAGTGAGTTGTATAACGGGGGTATCGTGGACGTGTCGCACCGCTACGACAAGATGTACGTCATTCGTCCGCAGTTCTTCCTGCCGATTATCTCGTTGCTTGTGCAGACCTCAAAAAAGAGCCTCGAATACAAGCAACAGTTGCAAATTGCCCGAAATCAAAGCATCGATGTGACCAACTTCGAGAACCAACTGTTGGATTTTCGCGATAAGTTTGGCCGCAATTACCGTCTTGCCAGCGAGAAATTCCAAACGGCCATCGAAGAAATCGACAAGTCCATCGCCCACTTGCAAAAAATCAAAGAGAACCTTATCGGCACCGAAAACAACCTACGTTTGGCGAACGACAAAGCCGAAGCCTTAACCATCAAGAAATTAACGCAAAACAATCCCACGATGACCACTCTCTTTGAAGAAGCCCGAAAAAACACGCAAATCGTGGACGATGACGCTTAAAAGAAACGATTGCCCATCTACTAAGCCACCTACAAGATGAGAAATAAAAATAAAGCACGATTTTTTAAATTTATTTTTGTTTTTTAATTTTTTGGTATTATCTTCGCACTCGGTTTTGAAGGAAGGGGAGTTGATTAGGTTGTTATTTTAGAAGTTTTTATTGGGTTGTTGATGCGTTTCACCTGATTTTTGAAAAAGATTGCAGGTGTTATCTTTTGGACGCTATGTGAGAGAGGACGTTGAGGCGATATTAAAAAACCTACGGAGTAAGAGGCGTTCAAAAAAAGTTTGAGAAGATTGTTATATGATATAGTGTGCACGGCTAATCGTGCGTGATATTTGACTTATTATCAACAAGATGTAGTACAAGAGGAAAGAGAATGATTTTTCCCTGTTAATTTTTTACACTTGATAGATTTGCGTTCTGGGTTATAGGACACTCGATTTTTATAAAAGTAACGCTGCATGATGTGGTGTTACGAATGTGGTAATTGGAATTTATTTTTGATTATTTATATTTTACAACGAAGAGTTTGATCCTGGCTCAGGATGAACGCTAGCGACAGGCCTAACACATGCAAGTCGAGGGGCAGCGAGAGGAAAGCTTGCTTTCTTTGTCGGCGACCGGCGCACGGGTGCGTAACGGGTGTGCAATCTGC
>JAEELX010000103.1 GCA_016282955.1 Paludibacteraceae bacterium
TTTACAAGATACTTTAGATATTTTTTCGTACCTTCGCCTACAGAGAATGAAACGTAACGTATTTTTGGCGAAAAAAGTTGGCTTGTTGCTGGTGGGTATGGTGCTCACGACGGCTTGCCATCGTCCTCGCGAGCGGGTGCAACTGACGGATATGGATTGTTTTCGGGATGGCGATATGGTGTTGCGGTGCGGAGGAGGTGCCGAGAGTCACGCGGTGGTGCGGCATAGTCAGTCGAGTTATTCGCATATCGGCATGTTGCAGTACGACTCACTGAATGCCGAGTGGTTGGTGATTCATGCGGTGCCAGGCGAGAGTCCTGTGGGCGAAAAAGACTACGTAAAAGTGGAGCCGTTGACCGATTTTTATGCACCAGAACGTGCGTTGCGTGGAGCGTGGATGCGAGTGGATTGTTCCGATGAGGTGGCACGACAAGCCGCATGTTATTGCCGAATGAAAGCTGATGAAAAGGTGGTTTTTGACAACAAATATCTCCTTGCCGACACGACCCAACTGTACTGCTGCGAGTTGGTTTGGCAGGCGTATCTGCATCAAGGCATCGACATCAGCGGTGGCAAACGATACGATGTGCCGACCGTGTTTTGCAAGGAAGGAGAGTGTATTCTCCCCGCTAACATAGAAAACAGTGAAACAACTCTTTTTGTTAAACCCTTTAATATAAAACGATGATGAAAAAATTAATTAGTTTATTGACGGTTGCCCTCGTGGCGTTTGCTTTTTCGGCTTGTAGTTCTTCGGAAGACGCTCCGAAAAAGGTAGTTGAAACCTATCTGAGTGCTTCTCAAAAGAAGGATTCGAAGAAAGTGGTGGAATTGTTCCATTTCTCAAAGGAAGTGAGTGCAGAAGATAAGGAGTCGTATGAACAGTTGTTGGACGAAAAAATAACCAAAGACATCGAGAAAAAGCAAGGTATTGCTTCGTATGAGGTGGGTGAGGTTACGATGGCAGAAGATGGCAATTCGGCACTTGTGGAGTACACGGTTCGTTATGGTGACGGAACGGAGGAAACCGAAAAGATTGACGTGGTGAAGGTGGATGGCAAATGGCTGTTGGATAGCGGGAAATAACCACCAAAAAACGAAGCACTCCTCACCATAGAGGGGTGCTTTTTTGTAGCAGCAAAATAGCGTGGAAATCTTGTATATCTCAAAAAAAACAGTAATTTTGCGGGCGAAAAATCGTCATTCAATGCGGTCTTTATACTATAAATAAATGCTTTCAGGACATCGTTAAGCGAACAAAATGTCACGAAAGAAATTACGCTGCAACTTACTGAAAGACAACAATTTATAATCGAGTTACTGACCCAAAATGCTACTGCTACGATTCCCGAAATGTCACGAAAGATGGCTACGAACCATCAAACGTGATTTACAGCAACTGCAACACTTGGGTATCCTTCGCCGTATTGGTGGACGCAAAGAAGGGCACTGGGAAATAAAATAGGAGCATTAGTAGTTTGCTATAAAATATCCAAAAAGTTTGTTTCTCGGGCTTGTAAATGCCGAAAAAACGTTAATTTTGCACTGTACTAAATCATCAGATTATGGAAAAAGAAATGAAATTTTGTCAGAGTTGCGGTATGCCACTCACCGAAGAGGTTTTAGGCACGAATGCCGACGGCAGCAAAAACGAGGAGTTTTGCAAGTATTGTTTTGCGGAGGGTAAGTTCCTGCAAGAATGCACGATGGACGAGATGATTGAGCATTGTGCACAGTTTATGGAGGGTTCGAAGGAGGAAGCAATCGGCAGGATGAAGACCTATTTCCCGCAACTGAAACGGTGGCGTCAGTCCATCACCATCCCGGCAAACGCCGAAAAGACGCCCAATCCGAGCCTCGCTAACGTCAAAGCGTTGATTGAAGAGATGGCAGACACGTTGCCGATAGCCTATATCTCGTCGGTGGACTACGAGGGCTTTCCGTGGACAAAAGCGATGCTTGCACCGCGTATCCGTGAGGGCATCAAGGTGTTTTATTTCACGACCAACACGTTTTCGTTGCGTGTGGCACAATACAAAACCAACCCTAAGGCGAGCATTTATTTCTGTGATTCACAAGGTTTTAAGGGTATAATGTTGCGTGGCACGATGGAAGTTTTGACCGATGCCAAGAGCAAGGAGATGGTGTGGCGAGAAGGCGATACGCAATACTACGCTGGTGGCGTTACCGACCCTAACTATTGCGTGTTGAAGTTCACTGCTACCGATGGGCGCTTCTATAGCGACTTTTATCCACGGAGTTTTGTGTTGGAGTAGATGAGTCCAGACACGATGACGTGATTCCGCTCATTTCTTCTAATTTTCGCCTTATGTACTTTGGCTCTTATTGTTGTCGCAACTGCATGTGGTTATGTCGCTGATTGGATTTGCTTTCTTGTTGATTATCAACATTATTCTTGGCTCTCAATCACTTTTTGCAAAAAAATGCGTTATTTTGTAACCTTTCATGAATTTTCGTATCTTATAAATAGATGAGTGATAAAACGAGCGACATAGAATTGATGCGGCGAGTGCTCCACGAGGACGATTCCCGTGCTTTTTCGGCACTGATGCAACGGTATTCGTCACGGGTGTATGGTGCGGCGTTGCGACTGATGCATGATGAAGACAAGGCTACGGAAGTGGTGCAACTGGCTTTCATCCAAGCCTATCGACAACTGCAAACGTGGCGAGGAGAGAACTTCGGAGCATGGGTTACAACGATTGCCACGCACCTTGCATTGCGTATATTGGAGAAGGAGAAACGCTTGCCCACAGAGCCTCTTAACGAGAACACCGACCAGCTGGACGAGACTTATGATGAGCAACAAGAACAACGTCTGCAAACCTTGGAACAAGCCATCGCACAACTGCCAGACGACGAGCGACAAATCATTCAACAGCACTACTACAATGGCGTTCCGCTTGCTACTATCGCACACCAATTAGGTCAAACGGAAAACAATATCAAGGTGCGGCTTTTTCGCATTCGTAAGAAACTGAAAAAGAAGTTGGCGGAAAGCCCGTCCAATTAAAAACAATAAAAAATGAGTACGATGAAAAACTTTGATGACAACGAACTTGACCTGCTTTTACAGCAGTCTGCAAGCCACACAAAAGCGGTGGAGCAAATCAATCGTCAAGTGATGCAAACCGTGCAACGCGACATGCGGCTGAAAAAAGTGCGTAAATGGATGCGTTTGCTGGGCGTTTGCTTCGGTTTGCCGATGTTAGTTATACTGTATATTTATATGATTTGCAACTATATGCCCACGATGCCGACACCGATCAGTATCATTTGTTATGCGTTACCTATCGGCACTATTTTGGCGATTTTCGGCATCATATTGCACGATTTTTCGCCATCGGATATGTAACCTTTTTGCAAATTACGTATCTTATAAACGAAGGGCAGACGAATTGCCCAAAACAAGAATATAAACAATTAAAATAATACAATTATGGATTTTTTGGATTTGGAGTCTTTGACTGGTTTAGTAGCCGTTATTCTGATTTTCGGTATGCAAATTATCGCCGTTGTGATGGTGTTTATCACGAAGATGAAAAAGGACAAGCAACAGAAAGTAATCCGTCAACTGATTATTGAAAATAAGACGGAGCCCGAAATCGCCAAAGTACTCATTGACGAGCCAAAGAAAAAACTGGATGATCGCTTCCAAAACTTGCGAGGTGCGTGTGTGTTGCTGGGTGTTGGTTTGGGGACACTCATCAATTGGCTGTGCGGTGTGGATACAGAAGATCTTTATTTTTGGTTGTTGATTGCCTTTGGTATTGGGGTTGGATTGCTTTGTTCGTTTTTTGCCGAAATGTATCTGAAGAAGCAACCAAACAACCCTTCCGAGCCTTCCAACGAGCCATAACTCACCGTATCACGTAACCGCTTGGCAGTGAATGAGCAAACAGATTCCCTTGTGCTTGTTGTACCATTTTCCCCTTCTGCCAAGCGGTTGCGGTTGATTGGGTGGGTTGAATATCACTTGTGTTTTTCGTACCACTCTTGGCACAAGGCACGCAGGCGAGGCTCGTCTCGTATGATGGCACGCAGTTCCTCCAAGTTCTGCACGTTGCGTTTGCTGTTGAGCCATAAGTGCATATATCCACCTTCTGCATATTTTTCCAACAAATGCTCTTTGCTTCGTTGGTAAAGCGTCTCAAAATCACCATCAGGGAACATCTTTTCGCTGTATGCCATCGTGCGATACACCACCAACATGGGGTCAATCTGACGGTCGGCTTCCGCCACAATAGCACCGTAAATCGTGCGTGGAGGGTTCTTGCCACTTGCCCGATGGTCTTCCACCGCTTCCCGCATAACCTGTAACTGCTCTTGTGTAAACCACTGCCGTAGCGTCTCGTCAGCCATCAGTATCTCGCCCGAATGGATATGGTGCTTCTCGCGGTCATATCGCAAGCCCAAATCATGGTATGCCGCAATCGTGTACGCCATTCGCTCGTCAACGCCCTGTTCGCGTGCGAGTTTGCGGCTCTCGTTGATAACCATCTGGGCATGGTCGCGTTTGTGTCCGCCGTCAAAAGCATCGTATTGTGGCAGGATATGTTGCTCTATGTATTGTTCCAAAGTCATGTTGTTCGTCAAAAATCAACCCAGCACCACGTCCAGCACCATCATCAACACAAACCCCAACGCGAAGCCGATGGTAGCGAAGTTGCTATGGGTACCCTGCGAGGCTTCGGGGATGAGTTCTTCCACCACCACGTACAGCATTGCACCCGCTGCAAAAGCCAGCATATAAGGTAGGATAGGGGTGAGCCAAGCCGCTAACAAAACCACTGCCAACCCACCGATAGGTTCCACCACGCCACTCAAACTGCCGATAAGAAACGCCTTACCCCGACCGTTACCCTCTGCCCGCATAGGCATGGAGATAATCGCACCTTCGGGGATATTTTGTATGGCAATACCGAGCGACACAGCCACCGCTGAAGCCAACGACAGGCCTGCCGTACCTTGTGCTGCACCTGCCAACACCACACCTACAGCCATCCCTTCGGGTAGGTTGTGGATGGTTACCGCCAACGAGAGCATGGTGGTGCGTGAGAGATGGCTCCGAAGTCCTTCGGGTTGGGATGTGCCAGGGTGCAAGTGGGGAGTGAGTTCGTCGATGAGTAGCAAGAAACCCATACCGAGCAAGAAACCAACTGCTGCGGGTACGACCGACCATGTGCCTTTGTGGGCTTGTGCTTCTATCGCAGGGATAAGCAACGACCACACGGACGCAGCCACCATCACTCCTGACGCGAAGCCTAACAGTGCTTTTTGCAAGCGTTCGGGTATCTCGTTTTTCATCAGGAAGACGAATGCCGACCCGAGCATCGTGCCTAACAATGGAATAAGTAGCCCGATTGCGATAGTTCCTATGGTTTGTGTGGCTGTCATGTGCTAACTAAATTCTGATTTCGACTTGCGAAGATAATATTTTTTTGTTTTTCCAAACTTGCAGATTCAATTTCAAGGCACAAAAATCAGATTAACAATAGAACAAAAATCCTTTCCAATCAGCGTGTTTGTAGCAAAAAAAATCGGGTTCGAACCCTATTTTGTCCCTCCTGCTTATTTTTTCTCTTTTATGTATTCTGAGATTGTCGTTATCAGTTTTTGTGCGGGTGCTATCATTGGCTCTATTTCTTGTTGAGTAGCATTGTAAGAACAATTGTAGTCACTATTATTTCTAATAGTTTGCAAATTAGAATATAATTTCCCGTCCTCCGAGGAAAAAATGCCCGTACGGATATAATAATTACCAAAAAGCGAGATTAGTCCGCGATGAGTGTTTACAAGATGTCCATCATTTATCAGTAACGCATTCACAGCATGAAATACCGCATAATAAAGCCTATTAGCAATGTTGTCCCAATATCCTAATTGTTGTAATTTGGGAATCTGTGCTATTGTACTGACAGCCTTCTCTAATTCAAGTGTTACAATAATATCGCGTTCTTCGTCAGTTAAACTCATACAATAACGATTTTATCGCGTTCAACATTCTTATAAAAGGGCAGATAAGTCCATGACTCCCATTGTTTTTTGGTGTAAAGAGTCGGGTTCACATCTTCACCAATCTCCCAACCGAGTTCGCGGAAAGGGTAAGCGATGCCATAATCAACGGCTTCTAAAGATTGTTTATCTAATAAAATCAGTAAATCCCAATCAGACTCAGCATGAGACTCACCACGTGCTCTTGAACCATACAACAACACTGTACTCTGAGGAGGAAGAATCTGCATGGCTACATTTCTGATTTTGTTGATAACATCGTTCTGCTCCATATTGTGAAGGATTTATATCGCAAAGATAATGCAAAAAATTAAGTTACCCAAAAAATCATCGGGACACCCACGATAAGGAGTATCCCGACGAATTTTATAGAGAAGCTAATGTTTAGCGACTACCGCCAGCCCACCATACATTTTCCGTGAAAATATACACACCAGCATCGTTACCCGAACCAAAAGCGGCTTTTACGTTGGGATTTGATACCACATCGCTTTCACCGTAAGGCAAACGCAATGGCCAACGATTAGCCGAAGCCGTTGTGTTCTTTGGGTTAGTCAAAGTCACAGGATATTTGTCAGCACCATCCATATAACGTACACGACGAATATCATTGTAGGTTTCCAACTGTTCTGTTGCTGTTTGTGCCAAATACTTCTCAATCAGAATCTCCTGTAAAGGATTGGCAGCAAAGAGCGTAGCAACGGAAGTCAGATAATTCGTAACATCAGCATCTTCGATATTTTTGATGTCAAGAACTATGTTGCCAGCCTTATCTTTTACCCCAGCAAGGACATTATCATTTATGGTATTATACCACGCCATTGAAGCCTTTACTGCCTCCTCAAATTCTGCTGTAGCATCTTGCGAGAGACGAGCCTTAGCTTCAGCCAAGATAAAATACAACTCAGCTTTGCTGAAGATATTCAGTGGTGCAGCACCATTTTCAAGCCATGCAGGGTAGGAAAAAGGCGTACCTTTAGAAGATCCTGTTAATATCGCTTTATCTTGATCACCAGGGGCACAAACACCTGTTGCGTCATCTTGGATATAGATTTGCAATCGTGGGTCGTTGCGTGTAGTCATAAGATCAGCAACAGTTTTTGATGAAGCGATATAGTAACGACTCCAATGGTATGCAGCCCATGAATTATCCGCTGTTACACCATTGAAAGCTTTAACGGCAAAACCTTCAAATTTCCCATCAACAGCCGCTTGTGCCTCCTTTACTACTTCGGCAAGTACCGAATTGTCGCGACCTGCACTATGTAGTAAATAACGAGCCTTGACAGCATGTCCAAAAGCAGCCCATTTTTCTGTCTTACCTTCATAAACGAGGTCTTGTTTCCCTGCATTACCTTGTGCAGCAGCAAGGTTAACTTGTGCATCGTCAAGCAACTTGAAGATGGCTTTATAAATGTCCTCTTGCTTATCTACCTTAGCAGCAACACCAGTGAAGCACTCCGAGAAGGGAATATCTCCATGGAGGTCTGTTAAAATACCCCAGTTAAGTGCATAAAGAATTTGTGCCATACCCAAAATGTCCTTTTGGTCACTATTGATACCACCTTCAGAACATTTCTTAATCATTTCACTGATGTTATAGAGGTTAGAATACGTGCTGTTCCATTCGTTGTTAAACGTAGTAGAAGCCGCTATCTCATTAAGGTTACGCAACTCAGCATTTTTCAGCTGGTTATTACCTGTTCCGAAGAGTTGCTCCGTATAGGAAGAAACATACCAAGCATAACTACCATTGACCGTTGAGTATGCCGTAGCGACCTCAGCATCGGTGAGTTGGAACTTGGCTGCTACTTTATCGGCTGTCTTACTGGTCTCATCCTCATTGATTCTGTCGAGAACATCTTCGGTGCAGGATGCAAGCAGTGTTACAGCCAGTGCTAATCCAAATAAATATTTAATTTTCATGTTATTTCTTTTTTAATTAATTCTTAAAAAATCTTTCATCGCAAACTTAGAAAGTAAGTTTCAAACCACCACCGAAACTTGATGTGTTAGGTACAGAGAAACGTTCAAAGTAACCACTCATGTTACCATTACCTTGCGAGTTTTCGGGATCAATGTCAGGGATTTTAGCCCAAAGCAATATGTTACGTGCAAAGACAAACAAGTTTATATCAAGTCCTCCAAGTTTAGGCAACTGATAGTTCAATGAAATATCACGGAACTTCAAATAACTTGCATCAAAAATACCAGCTTCTGTAATGTCATTGTAAGCCATGTAGTAGTCTTGTTTGCTAACTTCTTTTGTCCAAACCTCACCTGTTGCCTCATTGATACCTTCAGGAACAAATGTGCCTTCATGCCAAGGAATAGACGCTTTTGTAGCACCAAA
>JAEELX010000104.1 GCA_016282955.1 Paludibacteraceae bacterium
CACATGGATGGCTTGTTAATAGACGAGGTGCAGAATATGCCCGAGATACTTTCGGCGATTCAAGTCGTGGTAGATGAGCATAAAGAAGCCCGTTTTGTGCTCACAGGGAGTAATAATTTTCTTCTAATGCAAAAGATTACGCAATCGCTTGCCGGTCGGACTGCACTCCTCACATTGCTACCGCTTTCGTTAAAAGAACTCACAGAAGCCGAATCGCACTTGTCGCCTTATGAACTGATGTACAAAGGATTTTACCCTGCCGTATGGGCTAAAAAGATACCTGTGGAAGATATGTATAGGCAGTATTTTAACACCTATATACAGCGAGATATACAGCAAGTAATGCATATACGTCACATTTCAGAGTTCCGCAGATTTGTTATGATGTGTGCTTCGCGTATCGGCACAGAGTTCAACGCACAAAGTATGTGTTCGGAGTTGGGCGTTTCAATACCGACGGTGCAGGAGTGGATGAATGTGTTGGAAGCATCGTATATTGCTTTTCGTTTGCCACCGTTTTATAGGAATATCGGTAAGCGGCTTGTAAAAACACCAAAAATATATTTTTATGATGTGGGATTGGTTTGCTATCTTTTGGGCATACATAATGCACAACAAGTAGAAACACATCCGTTACGCGGGCAGATTTTTGAAAATATGGTGCTGTGTGATTTAATTAAAAAAGTATATAACGAAGGAAAAGACAATAACCTTTTCTTTTATCGCGACAAAGGACAGCACGAAGTGGATATTGTGCAAGAAGACGGCGTAAATCTATACGCGTATGAGGTAAAACTTTCGTCAACCATTCACACGGATTTCTTCAAAAACCTAACTTATTTTCGTTCGCTTTTTCCCAATGAAACCAAACGAACAATGGTTATCAACACCAGTAGCGACGAGAACCCAACAGTCGAAAATGGGCATATCCTTTTCACAAATCTTTAATTTTGCAAAAATTTATACAAACAAATAACCCAAAAAAATTTATCTTTGCAACACAATTCACGTCCGAAGGGTCGGAGTGAAAAAAATACATATTAACAGCATTACTATTTTTCGCGTTCGAAAAGAAAAAGCCTACGAAACTGATTCTTTAACGAAACGGATAATGCTTCACGGAAACGCCTAAATTTTAGGACTTCCAAACAATATCTCAATAGATCGCACCAAGTGTGAACTCTAAGAGATATTGACGGCGGTTCTTCGTAGGCTCCTCCGTGAACGCGAAATAGAGGTTCACACCTTTTTTTATCCCCGTTTGTGATTGATAGTATGCAAAATACTATCAAGCATGGCAAAAAACAGCAATCTCAGTCAAGCCAAAAGTGCGAAAAATGACGAGTTTTATACCCAATGGGCATACATGCAAAAGGTGGAACAACTGCCAAATGCTCTGCAAAACCCACAATCGGGCGAAAGGGAATAAGTAATCAAGCAAGTTGCTGTATCATCCCATATATCTCGCCCCAGTCGGGCAGACCATTGATGTTGCGGTCGTCGATGTACACGTCTGCCACAATTTTGCGAGAAACGGGATTTTGTGCAGCGAATCGCGGGTTGGAAAGCATCGTGTTTTCTTCGGGGTAGTTGGCATTGATGGCATAAAATTCGAGCCCGTAGGAGGCACAAAACTGCACCGCTTCCTCCAACTCTTCGCCCCAACGACACGTCCACAAGATAATCTGATGCCCCTCTTGCTGCAACTTTTTGAGGGCCTCAAACGCAAAAGGCATCGGCTTGCCAATACGCGGGTAGTCGTTGCTCACAATCGTTCCGTCAAAATCAACCGCAATACGCATAAATTTGCACGATTTTTTAAAAGATATATGTTTTATTGCTTAAGCATTTCCCGCTTCTGTATCGTCGTTTTTGAGGTCGCTTTCAATTTTCTGTTTTAAGGGCTTGCAACTATACAAAAAAATCGCTCCCATTCCAGCCACCCAAATCATCGACCTATACGCTCCCAGCCAATAAAACGCAACGATTCCCAAAATCAACGGACTGCCTACCAAAATAATGCGAATGGTACCCCATTTAATATATTCACGATACTTCGCACCGCTATCTTCCAGCGTTTTGAGGATTTTACACTTCTTTTGAAATAATCCCAAACCTGATGGGATTCCCAGCACAGCCGACAAGATAACCACCGTTTGCAACGCATACCCAAGCGACGATGCCCTATCCAAATGCGGTAAAATGGGATTTTCGCCCCGCGACACGTAAAACATCACCGACACGAGAACGATTGCCAAAAACATGCAACCGTAATAGTAATAATTGAGTTTTTTCAATGCTTGTTCTTTGAGATATTCCATACTTTATTGATTTTCAACGTAGGGCGTTCGGTTGATGATAGAACGCCCCAACGTTACACCGTCTGTATATTCTAATTCGTTCCCAACCGCGACGCCACGTGCGAGTTGAGTTACCTTGATTTTATCTGCCATATTGATGCTTTGCAACTTGCGGTAGATGTAGAAATTAGTTACGTCGCCATCCATCGTAGCCGGAATCGCCAAGATGAGTTCTTGGATGTCTTCCGTCTGGATACGGGTCAGCAACGATTCAATCTCCAACTCTTCGGGTCCGATGCCTGACGTGGGCGAAATAACCCCACCCAACACGTGATACACTCCATTATACTGCTTGGTTTGCTCAATGGCTAACACGTCTTGGATGTTCTCCACAACACAGACCTGCTGATGGTCTCGCAACTCGGAGCGACAAATCGGGCAAATATCGTCTTCGGACACATTATGGCACACGTGGCAATAGTGAATTTTTTGGACTAAATCGATGAGCGAATTGGCGAACCGTTCGACCTCTTGCGGTTCACGTCTCAACATATTTAGCACCATTCGCAACGCCGTCTTTTGCCCAATGCCAGGCAAGGAGGCGAAGGAAGCCACAGCGTTATTTAATACTTCCGAAGCGTACTGGTTGTACATTATACAACGCCACTAAAGCCCATAAATGCCATTGCCAACAGACCAGCCGTAAGGAGTGCAATCGGGGTGCCTTTCATCGTTTCGGGAATCTTGCTCATCTCCAACTGCTCACGAATACCCGCAAAAAGCACGAGTGCCAACGAAAAACCGATCGCCGTTGCAAACGCAAAAAGTACACCTGACAAGAGGTTATGCTCAATTCCCATAGGCAGTTTATTCGTACCGTTAGCCACCAAAATTGCCACACCTAAGATACAGCAGTTTGTCGTAATCAACGGCAAGAAAACGCCCAACGCTTGGTACAAACTGGGAGAAATCTTTTTGAGGATAATCTCAATCATCTGCACCAAAGTCGCAATGACCAAAATGAACAGAATCGTCTGCAAAAACTCAATATGCCAGAGCGTGAGCAACTTCTGCAAAAGATACGTAACCACAGTCGCCAAGGTCAGCACAAACGTAACCGCAGCACCCATACCCAACGCCGTGTCAATCTTTTTACTTACGCCCAAAAACGGACAGATGCCCAAGAATTGACTCAATACGATGTTGTTAACAAATATCGCCGAGATGAAAATAAGTATATATACCATAACTATTTACTTTTAATAAGTTTTTGAAAAATTGCCATCAAGTAGCCCAAACAAATAAACGCACCAGGTGCCAACACAAAGATAAGCGTACCGTATTGACTATCATACAGTTGCAAGCCAAACACGGCACCCGTTCCCAAGAACTCACGCACCATACCGATGATGGTCAAAGCCCCCGTGAAGCCAAGTCCGATGCCTAAACCGTCCATAAAACTCAAGCCTACGCTATTCTTTGCTGCAAACGCTTCGGCACGTCCCAACACGATACAGTTCACCACGATGAGCGGGATAAACAGACCCAACACGGCATAAATGCCTGGCAGATAGGCTTGCATCACCAACTGCACAATCGTTACGAAGGTCGCAATCACCACGATAAAAACGGGGATACGCACCTTATCGGGAGTCAGATTTTTTATCAACGACACCACCACATTGGAGCAAACCAGCACGAAGGTGGTCGCTAAACCCATCGACATACCATTGATGGCACTCGTGGTTGTAGCCAACGTGGGACACATACCCAACACCAACACGAAGATTGGGTTTTCTTTCAGTATGCCATTCAGAAAAGTTTTTGATATTTTACTCATCGCCTTTTTCATTTGAAGATTCTACATTTGCATCTTGCCCTTTCAAGGCAATATATGCTTTATTTACGGCTTCTAAGAACGCCCGACTGGAAATCGTTGCTGCCGTGATAGCGTCAATCTCGCCACCATCTTTCGACACCGTCAACTGACCATTTGCCACCCGTCCCACGATATTTTGGTTGGGTTTATCGGCATTCTTGAACCATTCCACCATGTGCGTTCCCAAGCCTGGGGTCTCGGTTTGTTCCAAGACAACGTAATTCGTGATTTTGTCTTCCTTATCAAAACCCACCAACACTCGCACGACGCCACCAAAGCCGTCTGTGGTTGTTTCTACTGCCGAAGCCAACACATTACCGTCCTTATCCAACGCATCATAGCATGGATAGTCGCCCAACTGCCGTTCGTTCAACGATTCGTAAGCGGGCAAGACCTGTGCCAATGCCTGTTGTTTTTCGCGTGCTTTTGCCTCTTCGATGGTATCTTTGGTTGCACCATACACCGAAGCCAAAGCGACTGCCACCACTACCGTTACGAGCGTAAGCGATAGCACCATATTTTTAAAATTACTTGCTAACTTTGCCATAGTTTTTTATTTTTTCTTTTCGCCAAAACGCTTTGGACGGATTTGATTTAACAAAGGAACACACGAATTCATCAGCAAAATAGCGAACGACATACCTTCGGGATACGCTCCCCAAGTACGAATAACCATCACCAAAACGCCGATGCCAACGCCATAAATCAGTTTTGCACTACTTGCCATAGGGCTCGTAACGTAGTCGGTAGCCATAAAGAAGGTACCCAACATCATACCACCTGTCAGCAAGGTTGTCAAGACATACGTGCAGGTAGGTAACTCAGCAGGCAAGCCACCGAACCAACCTGTGCAGGCTGCAAACAAAGCCACCGTTGCCAAGATACTTACGGGTATATGCCACGTAATAACCCTCGTCAGGATTAAAAAGACTCCACCAATAATCAAGGCACAAGCACTCACTTCGCCAAACGAACCACCGATGAAGCCCGTGAACATATCCCACACATCGGGTAACTTGCTCACCACACTACCATCGCCGTTTTTCACAATCTGTTTCAGCAACGCCAACGGAGTAGCACCCGTAGTGGCATCTACATACGAAGTGGCAAAGCCCTGTGGAAGCGGCCAAGTGGTCATCTGAACGGGGAAACTGATGAGCAAAAACACCCGACCCACCAAGGCAGGGTTTAAGAAGTTTTGTCCTAAGCCACCGAACGACATCTTCGCCACACCGATGGCAACCAACGCACCTATAATCACTATCCACCAAGGCAGGTTGCTCGGCAAGTTCAACGCCAACAAGAAGCCCGTCAAAACCGCCGACAAATCGCAGATAGTGGGTTCTTGTTTGAGCAAAAACTTTGCGATTGCCCACTCAAAACCGACACACGCAACGACACTCAAAATCGTTGTTATCAATGCTCCCCAACCGAATGCCACAATACTCACGAGCCACGCAGGCAACAGAGCAATGATGACCAAAAGCATATTTTTACGCACACTATCATTGGCATGAAGATGAGGTGCAGGAGATACTATCAATTGTTCCATATCTTTTCTCTATTTTTTTGTTTGTCTTGCACGGATAATACCGCCTACTTTGAATTTTCCAAATCGAACATAGTCCAACAAAGGACGATAACTTGGACACGTAAATTGGCAACAACCGCACTCAATACAATCCATGATGTCATGTTGTTCCATCTTATCCCACATCTGGCTCTCGCTGAATTTAGCGAGCAAATACGGCTCCAAGCCCATCGGACAAGCGTCTAAGCACTTTGCACAACGGATACACTCTTGCGGTGCAATGCGGCGACTTTCACTCTCTTGCAAGAAGAGTAAGCCACTCACACGTTTGTTCGAAGGCATATTGATGTTACTCATCGCACGACCCATCATCGGACCGCCACCAATAATCTTGCCCGTATCAGCAGGAACGCCACCTGCAAGTTCTATCAACTCGTTCAGTGGAGTACCGAAGCGAACATGATAGTTGCCTGGCTTCTGCACCGACTTACCCGTGATGGTTACCACACGCGAGATGAGGGGTTTATTTTTTTGTACGGCTTCATAAACCGCAAAAATAGTAGCCACGTTATCCACCACTGCACCTACCTCAATGGGCAACGCACCCGAGGGCACTTGCCGACCGATACAAGCATCAATGAGTTGTTTTTCGCCACCTTGCGGATACTTCAATTTCAAAGCCCGAACCTCCACGCCATCTACCTTCTGAGCCAACTCTTGCATCTTGGCGATTGCGTCAGGTTTATTTTTTTCGATACCGATAATGGCTTTGTTGATATTCAAGGCTTTCATCAAAATCTTGATTCCCACCATGATCTCCTCGCCATGCTCCAACATCAACTGATGGTCGCAAGTGAGATACGGCTCGCACTCCACGCCATTAACCACCAACACTTCGGCTTTTTTGTCGGGTGGAGGCATCAACTTCACATGCGTCGGGAAGCAAGCACCACCCAAACCCACAATACCCGCTTGGGTGATTTTGTCGATGATTTGTTTGCTGTCTAAGTTGCATTCCGAAATAACCGTGGCACTTCGGTCAATGCTTTCGTTCCACTCGTCGCCTTCCACATCGATGAAGATAGCAGGCATTTTAAGTCCCCAAGCGTCCAATATCGTATCAATTTTTGCCACCGTACCGCTCACAGACGAGTGCACATTGGCACTAACGAAGCCGTTGGCTTTGGCTAACAAGTCGCCCACTTTGACCTTCTGTCCTTTTTCCACCACCACTTCCGCAGGGGCTCCGATATGTTGCACGATAGGGATAATCGCCGTCTTGGGGAGAGGTACTTCGATAATTGCCTTATGAGCAGAATACTGCTTATAGTCATTGGGGTGTACACCACCTATAGAAAACGTATTTTGCATAATCAAGCAGGATTTTGAGGTTCTACATCAGTTTTTCGGGGTGGAAAGTTAACTTCCCATATCGCATTGGTAGGGCAAGCAGCCACACACTTACGGCACAAGCGGCATACGTTGAAGTCAATGTAGGAGAGATTATTTTCCACCTTAATCGCTCCAAATTGGCACTCTTTTTCGCATTTTCCGCAACCGATACACGCATTTTTGCACGCCTTACGAGCAACCGCTCCTTTGTCTTTATTGACGCACGAAACGAATACTCGCCGACTCTTCGGTCCTTTTTTACGCAATTCAATGATGCCACGCGGACACGCCTTGACACACTTTCCACAACTTGTACATTTTTCTTCATCTACAACGGGCAACCCTGTCGTTGCGTCCATAGATAAAGCACCAAAAGCACATGCCTTCACGCAATCGCCACAACCTAAACAACCAAACGGACAAGCCGTGTCGCCAGCATACACCGTGTGCATAATCTGACAGGTCTTTGTTCCATTGTACTCACTTGTTTTGGGTCGTGCCTCACACGTTCCATTACACCGCACGACTGCCACCATCGGGTCGCTCTCCACAGCCGCTAAACCGAGGAAACTCCCGACTTTTTGCATCGTTTCACTTCCACCTACCGGACACGCCAGCCCTTCTAAGGTTGAAGCCCCCACGCACGCTGTTGCAAACGCACGACAGCCTGCGAAGCCGCAACCACCACAGTTGGCTCCCGGAAGCATTTCCTGTACAACATCGATTCGCTCATCTTCCACCACGTTGAACTTCTTCGAAACGAAGAAAAGCACGATGGCTGCGAGCAAACCCGTTATACCTAAAACACCTAACGATATTAAAATTAATTCCATCAATGTTTATGTTTAACTAAATTTTTTACTTCACCCAAATTTTATGTTTTTTTGCACCAATCTTGACAATGTACACGCCCGCAGAAGGTGCTTGGAAAGACGCATACGTTGCTTTGGTTTGATACAAGAGATGCCCTAAACTATCGTAAAAGGCAATGCTTTCTGTCTCTTCGGTTGTGATGTTGATTTGCGAGCCATTTACGCTCACCCCTGCCTTTGAAACAGGCACATCATCTACAGAGGTTGCAGTATTTTGAATCACTATCGCATCCCCAAAAGCCAAGTCCGACAAAGCCAGAGCGACATCCGTTTTGGAAACCTCATCACTTTGAAAAACTGCCCATCTTGTCCCGTCCTCACACATAGGGATGGTGAGTTGGTTCCCCTCCGCAAGGTAGGTCTTTAACTTGTTCTCATTCCATACAAAAACGCGGAAGGTACCCTCGTTACCCGTCCACGATAGTTGCACTTGCTCATCTGCGTGATTAACCGTTGATGTAAGGTTTTTGGGCAGGTTAGCTGTCTTCCAATCCATACTAATGGGGTAATAATACAACGAATCGCCCGTGATAATCACTTTATTTCTTGCAAGACCAATCCCTTTGACCCAAAGCGGTTGATAACTTGTACTGGCTGAATTCCGAATTACTATGGCATATTCATGACAACCGATAGGCAAATTTTCTGCAATTTCTTGCACTGGAATGGTAAAAATATATTCTGTTGTGTTTGCAGCAAGATTTATATTTTTAGCACTTGTATACTCTTTTGCTCCATTTTCAAAAGTCATACTACCAAAATTAGTCGAAAAACCAGTGTGTCCTCTGCTCGCAGGACTCCCTATTTTTGGAAAAATGTTTTCATTTTCCTCAATTAGATAACCTTGTTGGGTTAATAAATCATGCGAAATCGTTGACGTCGTTACACAGTATTGCGTAATAGTTGACCCTTGTTGTTTTTGAATACCTGCGACAATATGCACCCATTCTGTATAACCCGATGTACTACCTCCATCACCTTGTACGCCTCGTGGTGTTAAATTAGTTATCTCAAAATAACCGTTGTTCGCTCCTGCCCAACCCCAATTGATATGCAATAAGCCATCTTCGTCTATTCCATCACAAATAAAAGAATGCCCCGCACCTTTTTCCGTTTTTCCACCCACTAATATAGGCCTTCCTGCCAAAAGGTCTTCTTGGATAATGCTCAAAAAATGTTCTTCGTTATCGTAATCTAAGTAATAGACACAGATACTCTTATCATAATCAAAATTTTTCACTAATGCCGAAGCCGCTTTGGTATTCGACGTACTACTTAACGAAAATCCATAAGACATCTCACTTGCGATACCAACATCGTAACATAAAAGAGCAACTGCATTACCCTGTTCGTTTGTATATTCATCACTTTTATAAATATTCAGCATTTTGTCATACTCATACGTGCTTTCCGACAAATCTTTTGTAATGGTATAATCTGTTTTATCAGGTGCTTTAAAGGTATAATTTATTTCACCCTTTCCTTTTTCTGGCCATCTGTAATACAACATAATTTGTGAAACAGCGGTAGAAACACACCCTGTCAAAGTACGCGTTGACACCCCATCCTTGTCAAACGCAGGACATAACCTATTCCATGGATCTCTCTGACGCCACAATATCCCCGTTTTATCGCCTCCGAACAAAGATTCAACAGGCGTGTATTTTTTTGCATTGGTGGTAAACAAAGCCCCATTTTCGCTCAAAACACGAATCTGTTCGGCATACCGCTCCAACCAAAACTGCACCTGTTCGGGCATATCGGTTGCATCAAACGAACCCGTATACGAGTAACCCAAAATCTTTTTGGATTGGTCGTCAGCCGCAACCAAAACGAAGCCTTCATTCTTTCCACGATTGAAAACATACAAAGCAGGCACATCTTTTTGAGGTTGATTAACGGTATAAGCTAATGTAAGCGATTTTGCAATTCCTTTGATGGTCTTGCGAGAAGAAGATGGTGGAGCAAAAAACGAACAAGCATCAGCAAGTGCATCATCATACGAGATTTGCTTCGCAGCAACGCTCAAACCAAAAACAAAGCCTAAGGAAATCAAAATCAACTTTTTCACAATGCTAAATTTTATGTGCCACTATACTAAAACTTGTTTGTAACTTATCCTTAAAAAAATGTAAAACAATAAAATAAACCGCAATCGCACAAATCCCAACCAACCCCACAATCGTTTCATTGCTCATCAAAAAATCCACACCCACAATAGCCAAAATGAGCACCAAAAACGGCAAGATATAAGCCAATAAAAGTGCTTTCCACGCTAATCCTTGCGTAATAACCACCTCCACTTTATCGCCTACCTGAAAAGCGTCCACCATTTTGGCTTCAATATGCTTTATCTTCCCACTAGATACCGAGCAATTTGACTTTATACTACACCCTTCACAACCTGCTTGCTGCAGAATCTGCACATCCGCTATGCCAAAAAAATCTTGCTCTTTATCTCTACTAACAATTGCAGTAACCACTCCTTCGTGTTTGATAATCTCTGCCATTATTATCGTTTTTTTGCGAAGATAATTTTTTTATCAAAACTTTACAAAAAAAGTATCAAACTTCCCAAAACCGTCTATTCTTTTTCAGGATCAATAAACTGCAATTTATACTTGACGCTATTCTTTTTGTCTTGCTGTTTGAGCCACGTGTAAAAGGCGTAATTCAGCACAATCGGTTCTAAGGTAGATTGCATCTGCACGGTGTTTTTGCCCGTCTGGTCTTTCACTTGGAACTGCACTTTTACGGGTGCGACTTTTCGGTCATACTTCGCTTGGGGGTTGTACATGATGGATTGATACATCTTTTCAAACTCTTCCATCCACTCGTCCGTGATGATTTCGTTTTTGAGCCGCAGCACAATCGTATTGACATATTTGGGCAGAACGTCCTCCAATTTTTCCATACTTTTGATGGCAAATTCGTAATCGGCTTCCTCAAATTTATTTTCTTTGAACCATGGTTTATCTTTATTGCGTTGCTGCACGATTCCCGTGATGTAAACGAACGTGTTTTCGGCGAGCAAATGGTTGAAATTTTTGAAATTGTCGCCGAAGAGATTGAACGTCCAGTTGCTCGAATAGTCGGCTAAGGTGTATTTGCCATATAGTGCACCTTTTTTGGAGGTCAGCTTTTCGGCAGAAATGATTAAGCCACCGATATGAAGGGTTTTATTCTCGTATTTTTTAATCCAATCTTGTGGCGAGAGGAAAATTTCGTTGTTTTTCTCTTCACTAATTCGGTCTTCTTTGGCACGCCACGTATCAAAGTATTGCAAATCTTGCGTGGTAATGTCGCATTTATTTTGGATTTCAAAGATGTAATCGTCCAACGGGTGAGCACTCAAATAAACCTCAATCATCTCCTTTTCTTTGTTGAGTTTTTCGATGATGGGCATCGGCTTGACGGTCGGCAAAGTAGGTTTTTTGACGGTGTCTTGCATGCCCATGTCGCCAAACAGCGAACCTTCCATCTTTTCTTTGGATTTACTATGTTGGGAACCGTAGCGGGTCAGCACATCAATCATATATTCGCCCTGTTCGTTGGTTGCGACAAGTTGCTCGCGTTTGCAACCCAAACTATCAAACGCCCCTGCATACGTCAACGACTCCATCGTACCTTTGTTGCAAGCGTTGGTGGCACGTTCCACAAAATCGTAAATATCTTTGTATTTGCCCCCTTTGTTTCGTTCAGCCAAAATAATATCCACCACTTTTTCGCCCACGCCTTTGACGCCACTCAACCCAAAACGGATGGCACCTTGCTCGTTCACCGTGAAATCCACTTCGGATTCGTTGATGTCGGGAGGCAACACAGGTATTTCAAACGTCTTACAATCCGTCAGAAGCACTGCCATCGCGTCACGATTATTTTTGGAGTTGGTGAGATTGGCAGCGAGGAACTCAGCCGTGTAGTGAGCCTTGAGGTAGGCTGTTTGGTAGGCAATCCACGCATAGCACGCCGCATGACTCTTGTTGAACGCATACTCGGCGAACTTCTCCCAATCTGCCCAGATTTTATTCAACTTATCTTCGGCATGCCCGTTTTTCTTACCACCTTCCAAAAACTTCGGCTTCAAATCCTCCAACATAGACGCGATTTTCTTACCCATCGCTTTACGAAGCGTGTCGGCTTGACCACGCGTGAAGCCTGCCAAGAGTTGCGAGAGTTGCATTACCTGCTCTTGGTAAACCGTGATGCCGTACGTGTCTTTGAGGTACTGCTCCATAATCGGAATGTCGTAGGCGATTTTCTCCTGTCCGTGTTTACGTTTGATGTAGGAAGGAATATAATCCATCGGTCCGGGGCGATACAAAGCGTTCATCGCAATCAAGTCGTCAATGGAGGTAGGTTGCAAACTTTTGAGGTAATGCCGCATTCCGTCCGATTCAAACTGGAATATGCCTTGCGTCAAGCCATCGCGGAAGAGTTGGAAAGCCTTCTGGTCATCGTGCGGGATAGCGTCAATGTCCACTTTGATACCTCGCGTCTTCTGCACCAATGCCAAGCAATCTTTGATAATCGTGAGGGTTGTCAAACCCAAGAAATCCATCTTTATCAACCCCACCGACTCAATGACGTGCCCATCGTATTCGGTTACGACAACCCGCTTGCCCGTTTCCTTATCCTCCACCGTAGCCAAAGGTGCAAAGTTGGTCAGGTCGTCAGGTCCAATGATAACCCCGCAGGCATGTATGCCCACCTGTCGGTTCGTTCCCTCCAATTCGGCAGCATAGTGGAGCATGGTTTTGATGTCTTCGGGACCCGATTGGATGATTTCCTTAAACTCATTTATTTTTTCGTAACACTCTGCGAGCGAGAGTTTGTATGGCACCAACTTTTTAATGCGGTTCACTTCGGTCAGGGGGATTTGTTGCACGCGTCCCACGTCTGCGATAGCCGACTTGGCTGCCATGGTTCCGTAGGTGATGATATGTGCCACGTGGTCTACGCCGTATTTTTTCGTAACCCAATCCAACACTTTTTCGCGGCCGTAATCGTCGAAGTCGGTATCAATATCGGGCAAGGAGATACGGTCAGGGTTCAAGAAACGCTCAAACAGTAGGTTATACTCCAACGGGTCTAAGTCGGTAATCCGCAAGCAATACGCCACCACACTTCCCGCTGCACTACCTCGCCCAGGTCCGACGCTCACGTCCAACTCCTCCCGAGCAGCCCGAATATAATCCGCAACGATGAGGAAGTAACTCGGGAAACCCATCGTCTTCATCACATGCAACTCGAACTTGATTCGCTCCAGCACTTCGGGTGTAAGGTTGTCGCCGTAGCGTTTTTTGGCACCCTCCATCGTCAGATGTTCCAAGTAATCCGCCTCCAATTTAATACGATACAATCGGTCGTAACCGCCCAAGGTAGTGATTTTTTTGTTGGCTTCCTCTTCGGACAAAACCACTTCGCCGTGTTCGTTACGCGTAAACTCGTTGAACAAATCCTGCTCGGTGAACTTTTTGCGATACTCTTCTTCCGTTCCAAAGTCTTGCGGAATAGGGAAGACAGGCATCAAAGGTACCGAATCAATATCGTAAATCTCCACTTTGTCGGCGATTTCTTGGGTGTTGGCGAGGGCTTGGGGTATATCCGCAAAGATTTCCGCCATCTCTTCGGGCGTTTTGAGCCATTCTTGCTTGGTGTAGTGCATGCGGTTAGAGTCACCCATCACGCGTCCTGTACTCAAACAAATCAGTCGGTCGTGGGCTTCGGCGTGTTCTTCTTCCACAAAATGCACGTCGTTCGTTGCTATCACTTTCACCCCCAATTTTTGCCCTAACTCCACCAACATCGGCACGACTATTTTTTGCTTTTCATATACTTCGGTATCGGCATTCTCTTTGGTCGTGTGGTGCCGTTGCAACTCCAAATAGTAATCGTCTCCAAACAGGTTTTTGAACCACTTAATACTTTCTTCGGCTTCGGTCAGTTTTTTGTGCAAAATCTTCTGTGGCACCTCGCCTGCCAAGCACGCCGACGAACAAATGATGCCTTCTTGATACTGCTCCAAAAGGTCTTTGTCAATACGTGGTTTGCCGTAAAAACTATCCTCCATATAACTTGCACTGACCAACTTACAGAGGTTCCGATAGCCGACTTTGTTTTTGGCGAGTAATATCAAATGCCAACCGCTATAATCCACGATAATCTCTTTGCCGTTGCGGACTTCCTTAAAATTTTTGTCCTTGTTTTTGCGGCTTCGTCTTGCACAATAGGCTTCCACACCCACGATGGGTTTGAAGGGGACAAAACCCTCTTGGTCTTGGTTCTTTTTGTTGATTTTTTTGCAGTAATCCAAAAACTCTTTGATGCCGAACATATTCCCGTGGTCGGTCAAGGCGATAGCGTTCATACCCGTTTTGAGGCACTTGTTTACCAAGTCAGGAATTTTACTCATACCATCTAACATGGAGTAATGCGAGTGAACATGTAAATGTGTGAAAGTCATAGTTTTATGTAATTGAAATTAGTAAATTATACGCTTTTCGAAGGTAATAAAAACCAATTATAAATTCAAAAAATCTCCCCAAAAATTTTTTATATTATCTTCGATTTTCGTTGCAAAAGTAAAACAATAAAATGCCAACCTGTGGCACTATCTCATTTTTTATAAAAAAAGTTGGCAGAAAATATCGCTACTCTCTGCCAACAAAGGATAAACTATCGGGAATCGTACGGATTATTGTTTTTTCACAACCTCCCAACGATCTTTTGTAAGTCCCCAATCGCCATTCCACATTCTGTAATAAACCTTATCGCCACTTTTTTCCAAACCAAAATGGGGACATAAATTCTTGCCATCTACATACGAATCTAAAACAAATTCGGTATTTGTTTTTTTAGCAACTGACCATTTAGTTGTATACTTATCTCCTGTAAGCTGATTTTCATACGTCATCTCTTTGTCAAAAACATACTCGTCCAATGCATATTTACCTACCCATTGAAAAGAATTCTCTGTGATTTTAAATTCTCTTTGGTAGGTTTCTTCTACCACATCAGCCGTTGTTTCCCAAGTTCCTATTGTCCAATCTGGAGCGGTTTGTTCCACTTCACCACCATTTTCGGGCTCACTCGAATCATCACATGATGCAAACGTTAAACCTAAAAAACACAACAATAAAATAACTAATAAATCTTTTTTCATAATCTTTATTTTTAATTAAACATCTGACACGAAGGTACAGTATTTTTTTCAAATAGACAAACAACAAAATGTTTGCACAACATATCCGTTGCTTATTTTTTGTGAGCAAGGTGCTCTTGCCAATGCCACGCCGAAAGTAGCGTATCCTCCACCGTTGCCGTGGCTTTCCAACCTAACACCGTATTGGCTCGTTGGGGGTTAGCCCACACCTGCTCGATGTCTCCCTCACGGCGACCCACGATTTTATAAGGGACATCAACGCCCGTAACCCGAATAAACGTATTGAGTAGTTCCAGCACCGACAAGCCTCGTCCAGTACCCAGATTAAAGACCTCAACCTGCTCGGAGGCTTTCTTTTCCAGCATACGATTAACGGCTACCACGTGGGCTTTGGCGAGGTCAACCACATTGATATAATCGCGAATACACGAACCGTCTGGAGTGTTGTAGTCATTGCCAAAGACGCTCAATTCCTTGCGTATTCCCGCTGCCGTTTGCGTAATAAAAGGTACTAAGTTTTGCGGGACACCATTGGGCAACTCGCCAATTTTTGCGGAAGGATGAGCCCCAATCGGATTGAAGTATCGCAACAAGATAGCGTGTAAGTTGGCATCGCTGTGAGCCGTGTCGCGAATGATTTCTTCGTTGATTTGCTTCGTATTACCGTATGGCGAGAGAGCGGGTTGAATCGGTGCCGTTTCGTCCACAGGCAAGTGGTTGGCATCGGGTTGCCCATACACCGTACAGGAAGAAGAAAAGACAATGTTTGGAACCTTATGCTCCCGCATTAACTCCAATAGGGTGATTAACGACCCTATATTATTGCGATAGTACAGAAGTGGGTTTGCCACCGACTCGCCCACAGCCTTGCTCGCCGCAAAATGAATCACTGCCACGATGTCGGGATACTTACCAAAGACTGCATCCATAGCCTCTTTGTCGGTGCAATCTACTTGCTCAAACGGAACGGTCTGACCCGTTATCTCGGCGATGCCTTGTAGCACATCTTGGTTGGAATTGCTTAGGTTATCCACGATAGCCACCTCAAAGCCTGCATGGAGCAACTCGACTACCGTGTGGGACCCGATATAACCCGTCCCTCCTGTTACTAAAACTCGTTTCATACCTAAAATAATTTTGCGGGATAAACCCCTTGTTCAGACAACTCTTTTAACTTTGCCACCACGGCTGGACGGTCGTTTGCGTAGGTTACCCCGAACCAGTGGGCAGGCGTATCCAAGACCTTACAGGTAACCTTGCCCGCTTTGATAAGGTCGTTGACAACTGTCGGGATGTACATTTCCGACTTGGGTTCGTTGCCGTGGACTTTTAGGAACTGTTCAAAAGCCGTTTGCGAGAAGTCAAAGTACTCTGGTGTAAAGCCCCACATATTCATACTGACAGGCGTGTTAAACGGCACGGTTACGGCATGACCTTGCTCGTCTTTGAAGGTTATCTTACCATCAATCTCTTCAATGTTCGTCCGCTCCACCACATCCGTCAAAAAGCCCTCGGCATCCGTTTGGCAAATCCCACGATTGACGCTTCCGTTTTCCGAAAGGGTATTGCCAATACGATAGCCTGCCATGCAGTACTGTCCTTGCTTCCCTGCTACGTTGGTTAAGAACTGGGCTAAGATCTCAAAGGATTCTTTGCCGTAGAAATCGTCCGCATTGATAACCAGGAAAGGTTCGTTAATCACCTCTTTTCCCATTAAAACGGCATGGTTAGTCCCCCAAGGCTTGGTGCGTTCAGCAGGAACCCTAAAACCAGCAGGGACCTTGTCAATCGACTGAAAGCACACCTCACAAGGTACATTATGTTGGTATTTCGCGAGTACAACCTTACGGAAATCATCTTCAAAATCGTTGCGAATAACAAACACGACTTTCCCAAATCCTGCCCGCAACGCATCAAAAACGGAATAATCCATAATCGTTTCGCCGTTCGGACCAACGCCGTCTAACTGCTTCAAACCACCATAACGACTACCCATTCCAGCGGCTAATATAAACAATGTGGGTTTCATATCTTAACTATTTTGGGGTTACATGGTAAGAGCAGGAAGTTGCATTGCACTTTTTGCCTTGCGGTTGCACAATAGCGATTTTGTCGGGGAACGAATACGATGTGAGTTCGTAGCGATCGACGTAACCGAGTGGAGTTTTAGTCTCTAATTTCATAATCAAACCTGGCAAGCCGTCAAAGCCGTTTGGACCCACGCTATAGGGCAACTCTTCGCAGAACCACGCAATCGTTTGGGTTGAGAACTTATCGCCCACTTCGGGTGCTTTTTTCAAGTCTTCCAACTCAATAGGGTCGGTTTTGATGATTGCTTTTTTGCATACCTTTCCGCAAATCGTTTGCGTCTCGGACAAGATAGTCCACTCTTTTTTGCTGTAAGCACATTCGCGAAGCAGGTTTTTCAAGGTGTCTGTGCGAAGTGTCGTTTTCTTTTTCAAATCCGAATATACACCCCAATAACCTATTACGTTCAATTTGCCATTTTGGACGGTTGTGTCGGCTGAAAAAGCGTATTCTTTGCCTGTGAAAACCATCTTATAATAACCATCAAAAACTAATTGGTCGGCTGGGTTGTCCTTTTCGGTGTTTTCAATCACGATTTTGGAAGTATCCTTACTCAAATCCACATACTTGGTTATCACTTCGGGCTCTTTGAATCGTTCATACACCGCCGAGACGTTTTTAGCCACTGCCGACAAAGCAAACACGCAATTCAATGCAATCACTGCAACAATTTTTAAATTCTTTTGTTTCATACAATTATTTTTAAAAGTTATTATTCTAACATTTCACCCAACAAAAGCAGCATTTTTTTTCACCTCCAACCCTACTCTTCCTCCGTATAATACGGATTGGCGAATTCTTGGTGGGTTATTTTGGCTTTGAGTCGTTGCCACCACGTTGGCTTGACACCCATGCCGTAGGTGTATTCTTGCTGGTTTTTCTTGTCCACGTCCGACAAAATCAGGTAAATCTTGTCTTTGTAATGCTCGTGCAGTTGCTCCAACACGTTTAAGCAGAACTTCTTGTCGGTTTTCATCTGACGAATGACGTACAACGTAATGTCCGTATTACCTACCACAAAACTTGCATCTGGCACCATACCAATCGGCGACGTATCCACAATCACAAAATCGTACATCTTACGCACCGACTGCAAGAAAGCCTCCATCTCATCGGAACGAATCATCTCGCCCGGATTGGGTGGAATCGCTCCCGCTTGGATAAAATCAAACGGATAACGGTCGTCTTTGATGATGATTTCGTCCAAACCACAATCGTGAATGAGGTAGTTGCTCAAACCCTTTTGCTTGGGGATTTGCAAAACGCCGTGAATACTCGGCTTGCGAATATCCATATCCACCAGCAACGTCTTTTTCCCACTCATCGCATAAATCGTTGCCAAATTGGTAGAGAAAAACGTCTTCCCATCGCCTGATTGGGTGGAAGTGATAGCAATGAGCATATCCGTTTTTCGCTTCAAAATAAACTCGACTTTGTTACGAATCACCCGCAATTGTTCGGCGTATGCGGAACGAGGTTTAGACAAAGCAATAGTCGGGTTATTACTGCGAAGATGCGATAAAAAAGACAGCAAAGGATAGTCCACAACACTCTTCACGTCTTTTTCGTCTCGGAAACGATTGTTCGTTTTTTCCGACAAAACCACCAGACCGAACGGCACCAGTAACGCCAACAAAAGGCACAGAATAAGCGTATTCGTTTTGCGGTATTTGTTCGTTACGGAAAGCACATGTGCGTACTCCAAAATCTCGTGGTCAGACGTGTTGCTCGCCCGCTGAATCTCCGCTTCTGCCCGCTTTTGCAGGAAAAACGTGTAGTACGTGTCGCTTACCCGATAGTCCCGCTGAATAGACGAGATTCGCATCTCTTTTTGCGGTAAGTCTTTGATTTGTTTTTCTAACTGCGTGATGTTGTTTTGCAGGTTTTGTTTTTCGATGCCCAACGTGCTTCGCATTGACTTAATGACCTCCGCAATCGTTTTTTTGACGTTTTCAATGTCGGTCGTATATTTCGCATAGTAGATGTTCTGTTCGCTAAGCTCGGCTCGTTGGAGTTGGAGCGTGTTGAGTTGCTGGACGTAACTGGTCAAAGCCCCATCTGTAAGCCCCAAGGCAGAAGGCGAGGCAACGCTCTCGGTGGCGATGGACTGTTGCAAGTAGTCCGACAAATAGTTGAGGTAGTTTTCTTTGAGTTGCGAAAGTGCCAAGTCCTGCTCGTATTGTGCCAAACGTTGCGTCAAGGTACTGCCGTAGTTCGTGGGGTCTAAAATTTTGTTTTGCGAATGGAAGTTGGTCAGGCTATTCTCGCTTTGTTGCAGGTCGTGCGAGAGGAGTTGCAGTTGCGAATTGATAAAATCAATGCTACTGTTCGCCATCTTGTTTTTGCGTTCGATGTTCGTTATTTGCACCAGACGCAAAATCGTGTTGATAATATCGTATCCTTTTTGCAACGAGTTGGTGGTCAGGAAGACATCTATCGCCGCACTATTATTCATTACGGCATTCATTTTGAGGCGTTTGGTGAGGGTTTGGATGAGAATTTCTTTGTTGTTAAAATGGAACGAAACCTTTTCAAACGGAGCCTTTTGGGCAATGGTGGCTTTGAAATAAGGCGTTTCGAAAGGTTTATCCAACTCAACCACTTGCTGGAACGATTTATCTTCGTTTTCAATTTGAATTTGATTTTCCGTCAATGCCACACACGAAAAAACTTGATTATAAGCCGCTTTATTGATAATTTGAAAATCAACCACTTGGATAGGCGAACGCTTGTAGAGGTCGTAATTTTTCAACTTCTTTTGCTCGCTATACTCCACCAACAAGTCGGGCAACGAATCCACTACTCGCGACAAAAAATCGTAACTCGTCATCAAAATCAGCTGATTATTGATTTCTCGCTGAGCCGCAACGCCATTGTAATCAAACGGGTTGGTGTTGCTGTTGGGCAAGGTGTTTTTTTGTTGGTTGTGGTTCACCATAAGCCGACCTGCCACTTTGTAAGTCGGTGTCCATTGTAGGTTCGTAAAAACAATAAAACCTACGGCGATGATGCCCGCAACCACAAAAAGATACCAATATCTTTTACTTTTTTCTATCCACTCACCCAAATGGAAGTTGGAGGGTTCATCTTGAAAAGGCATAGTCTGTTTTGGATTCATAAGCCTGAATAATTAAGTACAACTACGAGTAATGAAACGGAAGAACTGACCAAGGCGATAAAACTCGCATACGAAGGCACTTTGTAGAAACTTCCTTTGTCGCGACTGACGTAAATCAAGTCGTTCGGATAGACGTAATAATACTCGGAATTGATAACTGTATTGGTTCGTAAATCAAATTCTAAAATCTGGGGCTGTTGGCTGCCGATATTGCGAACGATGCGAATATGGCGTTTGTCGGCGGAAGTCATCACGTCGCCCGTCATTGCCAACGCTTGGTAGATGGTCAAACGCTCCTTGTAAATAGGATACTTCCCCGAAACGACATCGCCCAAAACGGTAAACTGTTTGTTGTGCAAGGCGATTTTGATTTCTGCATCGGGAATGAAGTTCCGCAAATGTGACCGCAAGGTATCCGTCGCCTCCGCTTCAGTCAAACCCACTATCTTCACGGGCGACACAAAAGGTATATCAATCGTTCCGTCCTCGTAGATACGCGTAACGGCGTTTTTGTTGAGGGTTGGCGTGATGGTTTTGTCCATGGACATAATCCGATAGGCGATTTCATCGTTCACCTGCAACCGATAGGGTTGATACACGACCGAATCGTACTGCGGTAAGTTGGTGCGAGTTTGCAGCAGACCCACCTGCCGATGCCCGTAGCAACTGGTGAGCAAAAAGAGCAAAACGATTATGTAACAATGGACGCTTTTCATGATTTTTTTTAATTTACAATCCGCATAATCACCGCATAAATCAGTCCCGCAAACGAAATAGTCGAAGCCGTGATGGCAATCGTATTCGTAACCGAAGAAAGCCCAAACGAGTAGCCTTTCATCTTGGGGATATAAATCACGTCGTCGGGTTCAATGTAAAAAAACTCGGAATGGATAATATCTTCCGACCGTAAGTCAAACGTTTTCAAAACCGTCTGCCCATTTGACATCGTCCGCACCAACGTCACTTTGCTTCGGTCGCTAAAATCGTCCAAGTTCCCAAACATCGCGAGGGCATCGTAGATGTTGATTTTGTCCGCATTCATCGGATACCGTCCGCTATTCACCGCACTAATAACACTGAAATATCGCCTCACCACTCGCACATCGACCGAGATGGGCGTGGCATTCGTGCTGAACAACTGTGGCAAATCGGCTTCTAATTTCTCTTTCACGCCCCGTGTCGTAAGTCCACCAATCGCTATCTTCCCCAGCATCGGGAAGGTAATCTCGCCCTGTTCATCCACCAGATAAGTCGCCAAATCGGCATTGCTCGTGTTGCTCGTCTCCAACTCGGCACGATTAACAAAAGAGGGGTTGAAGTAGTTGTTGATGTCCTCGTTGAGCGAATGCACGAAAATATCCAAACGGTCGTTGGGCTTGATTTGGTAGGCAGTGTGGTTGAGGGTGTCGTTATAGGTAGGGATAGAGCCCGAAGACGCCTGTAATAAGTTCACTTTTCTGGACGTAACGCAACTCTGAAAGAGGAGCAACCAACCTCCCAACAAAACCCATACTATGTATTTTTTAGCCCTCATGTTCGGTCATACTTTTGTTGCCAACGGATGGAAGTCCCCCACTAAGCCGACAGGTTGTTGCTGGCAAATCGCGTGGGTTACCTCAATACCTGCCCGTGCATCGTCAATACCCCACCCTTGCCCTGCGAGGATTTGTTTGTAACTCTCGGTGTGCAGGTCGGTAAAGCCGTTTGAGAACTCAATCTCTTGCCCGTCAATAGTCATCGAACGATAAAAAGTGTGCGAAGCATTTGTAGGCAACAATTTTGCATTAATACTCAAAAAATACCGCACTCTCGCCTGCTCCAACTCCAAAAATCCTGCCACGCTATCCGCAGTTTTGAGATGAAGCACATTCTGTTTCACGGCTCCAAAAAGCCACTGCAACAAGTCGTAAAAATGGATACCGATATTCACTGCCAACCCACCCGACTTCGCCTCGTTGCCCTTCCAACTTGTATCGTACCAACTGCCACGAGCCGTGATATAGGTCAAATCAACATCGTATGTTTTGTTCGGAGCCGCAGCAAGTTTGCTTTTTACCTCCTTGATTTTGTCGTGCAGACGCAGTTGCGAGATGACGTTCACTCGCTTGCCACTTCGCTTTTCTTCTTGCTTGAGGTCGTCCAAATGAGCGGGATTGAGTATCAGCGGTTTTTCACAAATCACATCCCAACCCATCCGCAAACCGTACCGAATCAAACTCTCGTGCGTGTAGTTTGGCGTACAAATGGTGAGGTAATCAATGGGATTTGGAGACTTATTTTGCTGAAAACAAAAATCGTCAAATAGCTCAAAATGTTTAAAAAAAACGCATTGTGGAAACGTGGCATCCAAAGAGCCCACCGAGTCGTGTTTATCGTGAGCAACCAACAGATTATTCCCCGTTTGTGCAATCGCTTTGATATGTCTCGGGGCGATGTACCCTGCCACTCCAACCAATGCAAAATTCTTCATTCCTGTAACTTTTTACAAGTATCTAAGACCTTTCCCCACTTGTTTAGCATCTTTTTGAGCGTCTCGTCTTCGTCTTGCACATTCTGATAGAGCCGCACCAAACTCTTGTAAATCAAGTCGCTTTCTTCCAACAAAACCTGCCAATGAGGATTGTTGGTGTCGATTTGGTCTAAATTAAGACGTAGTTTGTCGATTCCTACCAAAAACATAGCCAGCGTCGTGTATTTGCCGTGATGTTCGTGATACATTGGCACGATGGCTTCATACGCTTCTTGAATCTTGCCCTGCTTCCGTAGTTCAAAAACGTCTTGTACAGTCATAATCAAAAAATAAAAACACACCGATAGTGCAACGTGTGCATTATCGGCATGATTTCAGATGAACGATTACTTTTTAAAATAGCGGTTATACAACCCTTCAAAGCCGCAACCGTGACGTGCTTCGTCTTTTGCCATCTCGTGTACGGTGTCATGGATTGCGTCCCAGTTTTGTTGTTTTGCACGCATCGCTATCTTCAATTTCCCTTCGCAAGCACCTGCCTCAGCGAGCATACGTTTTTCAAGGTTGGTTTTGGTATCCCACACTACATCGCCTAACAATTCAGCAAACTTTGCACAGTGTTCAGCCTCTTCAAAAGCGTAACGTTTGAAGGCTTCGGCAATCTCGGGGTATCCTTCGCGGTCGGCTTGACGCGACATTGCCAAGTACATTCCCACTTCGGTTGCCTCCCCCATAAAGTGTCCGTGCAAATCTTGACGCATCTCTTCGTCAGCATCTTTTGCAACGCCAATCACGTGTTCGCAAGCGAAAGAGAGTTTGGAATCGTCCATCACTTTCCACTCAACGACTTGTTTACACTGTGGGCATCTTTCTGGGGCTTCGGTCCCTTCGTGGATATATCCACAAATAGGACAAATAAATTTCTTTGTCATACGTTTATATTTTTTTTGCGAATATAGGTTTTTTATTACAAAAATGAAAAAATAGAAATGATTTTATTTTTTAATGTTTAAAAATCGTAATGCAGAGATAAAGGGAAAAAAGGCATAGTTGCAAAAAAGAAATGCAAAACAAATCGTTCTGCATTTCTAATTGGAGTATATTATTGTTGACTATTTATACACAATATTTGTTTCATTTGGGGTAGAGAGGTTTTCTATTGTTTGCTCTGTTTTCATATAGAGCGTTGCTAAAGGATTTTCAGTGCAATCTAAATATGTCAACGCCATATTATTACTCACGTCCAAAGAAGTTAACTGATTACTCAAACAACACAAACCCATCAATGCTACATTACTACTCACGTCCAAAAAAGTTAACTGATTACTAGGACAAAATAATACCATCAATGCCGTATTCTTACTCAAATCCAAAATAGACAACTTATTGGAATAGCAATTCAAATGCCTCAATGCCGTACAACCACTTACATTCAAAGAAGTCAACTGATTGGAATAGCACCACAATGTATCCAACGCCGTATTATTACTCACGTCTAAAGAAGTCAATTGATTAGAACGACAATTCAAATATGTCAATGTAGTATTTTTACTCACTTCTAAAGAGGTCAACTGATTGGCACTACACCACAATTTCTTCAACGCCGTATTATTGCTCACGTCCAAAGAAGACAATTTATTTTCATAACAATACAATTGTGTCAATGCTAGATTTTTACTCACGTTCAAAGAAGTCAACTGATTGTAATGGCACCACAACGTATCTAATAAGATATTTGCACTAACATCAAGCGTTCTAATTTGATTATAGTTACACTTCAACATATTCAAATTCGGAAAATATTCAATACCCTTCAGCGATTTGATCGTGCCTGTTTTCATATTGTTTTCCACAGTCCCACTTACATCTATTCTTGTAACACTTTTCCCCTCTGTAAGCGATAATTTGCCATTACCGTCTGTGTCAAAGTTTTTAAGGCAATACTCCTTAAAATCCAAATCTTCCATCACCGAACAAATATCAAAATTCTCATCTAATACCGTAGAATCATCCGAATTTGTAGGTTCATTCGAATCACAGCCCACCAATAAAAGTCCTGTGAGCAACATTAAAAAAATCTTTTTCATATTCGTATAATTTTAGAGATTATTATTTTTCAAAATTTAAAACATAAAAAGCGCAAATTTTCTCGCTTCTGTCGGATTCTTGAGGATTTACCAGACTACCTTACATTTCCTACATTTACGAACAAAACTCACGCTCGTGCGTAAGCAATTTGCTTTGTTCTCGGAAATGTAATTCTTGTAAAATGTCTGGTTTTTCAAGAACCCAAGTATAAAGCTAAAACGCTATTTTATGTATGTTGCCTTTTTAATTATTATGCTTCATAGGCAAAAAATTTTTATCTGTTTATATTATCAATTATTATTGCACTTTGCCAGTTGCAGGAATATCAAACGAAAAACGATTCTTTCCATCAATAGACGTCAAGAAGAAATCGGATTTAGAAATTAAGTTCATTCCTATCAAGACATCGTAGTCGTCAATATCGCTACAATAGACAATAAGATTCTTATATAAATAGCCGTTGGGAAGACCAAGATGGATACGATAAACACCCACTTCTTCATCTCCACCAATACCCATAAGGCGTGTTTTCTCAAAAGGTTGGAGGTCAAGCATCTGTACCACATGAGGCGAGATAATAGTTACTTCTGCTCCTGTATCCCACGCAGCATTTTGAGTAAAGAAACGCTTAACAGGGATCTCGCTCTGCATGATTTCTTCACCCTTAAAGACATAAGCTTCCGTCAAGATAGCATTGATAAAACCATCATATTGCTTGATATACGCCATTAAAGAACCTCTGAAAGTTTTACACGGTCAACAACATATTCAGGTGGTGTGTAGCAGCCCTTTTTAGTGCGATAGAACGAGGCACGAACTCGCTTTGTCGGTTCTTGTTGCGGCAAATTTCCTTTGACGGTGAAGTCAGAAATGTCGTAGTCTTTAAATTGCTTGGTTTGCATAATTGTTTTCTTTTGTTTGTACACAATACTCCCAAATATCACCGCAAAAATAGTACAATTTTTACATTTAGCAAATAATTAGAATAAAATCCATTATTTACCCTTTCTCTGCTTTCAGTTTTGCGACTTCGTCGGGATAGAGGGGTTCGGTTTCGAGCAAACGATTGTAAATCCGCAACGTAATCCAAGCGTCTGTGGCAGCGTACGAGATTTGGGCTTCGGTGAGCGTTTTGTCCTCCCAATTACTCAACTGCTGGGCTTTGGAGATTTTTTCGCCAAACATAATGGCTGTAATTTTTTGCAAACTCAAATCCAAAATACCGTAATCATTCACCATACTCTGAATGTCAACGCACGCCTTGGGAGTCAAAGCGACAGTCGGCTTATACCCTCGCCGCAAACCGATAAAGTCATTTTTGAACGCCAAACCCACTTTTTTCACATTCGGAGTATTAAAAATCGCAATAATGAGCGGGTGCAAACCAATCTTGTTGAGACGAAACAAAAAACACGTGTCCAACGTCGCCATCTGAATCAGCGAGGTCTCGTAATGCACATCTTTTTCGAAGGACGGTCGTGCCTCCGTATCCACACCGATAACGGGCTGATTGATTAAATAATCATACGCAGATTGGACTTGTTCCTCTTTTTCAATAACAAAAACTTTACCACTGAACGCCGTCAATGGTAAAGTTTGAATGGTCTCTTTGTCAATATGATGAGCAAACTTATTTTCTAACATCTTATACCGTCATTTCAATGTTCCACGTAAATGCTCGTACACCCACTTCTTCGTTACGCATATCCAATTTTTTGACGTAATCCAAGAGTTGTTCCACTTGGTCGTCTTCCACAACTGTGATGATGCACGAATTGAGTTCAGGCCACGCATGAGTGCCTCGGTGTGGCACGCCCGTATGCGTACCACTACCTTGCACTTCTTCAAAAAACGTAAAACCTTTTATCGATAACGATTCAAGCAAGTATTCAACACGCTCAGTGTTGGCTTGATTAAAAACAATCATTACACTTTTCATACTTTTTCCTCCTCTGATTTATTTTTTGGGGTTTTGATTTGTAAGAAAATAAAGCTCTTCTGTACTTCGGCTTTCTTGTCGCGGTCGCCATGTTTAGAGGTTGCACCGTAGAAAATAGGCACGATAAACAGCGTTAAGAACGTCGAAACGGTCAAACCACCAATCACCACGATACCCAACGGTTGCCACATCTCGGCACCCTCACCCGAACTTACAGCCATAGGAATCATACCCAAAACGGTTGTAAATGCCGTCATAAGCACAGGACGCAAACGGCTTCGTCCCGACACCTGAATGGCTTCGTTGAGTTCCAAGCCACGTTCACGCATCAGGTTGATATAATCCACCAACACGATACCGTTCTTCACCACAATACCCACCAGAAGCACGAGTCCCAACGCACCAATCATATCCAACGATTTGCCCGAAATCCAGAGTGCCAAAATCACACCCGACAAAGCAAACGGCACTGAGAACATAATGATACCTGGCTTACCGAAGGACTCAAACTGCGATGCCATCACCACGTACACCAAGAAAATAATCAAGGCACCCAGCATAGCGATGTTGCGGAACGTGTTTTGTTGGTCTTCGTAGTCGCCACCAAAACGGATGACATACCCCGAAGGCACGTCCAACTTCGGAATGACTTGCTCTTGCACTTGTGTTGCCAACTCACCCAACGAGGTCTTGTACGGCGTGATATTCACCGTTACGATACGTTGGCGAGACTTACGCTCAATGGTTGGAGGAGCCCAGTATTCGCCGATAGAACATATCTCGGAGAGTTTGACTTTTTTGCCCGTTGCTGTGGGAAGGGTCAAATCCAGAATGTCGGAGATAGAATTACGATTTTCCTCTTTCAAACGCACCAAGATGTCGTATTCCGAACCGTCTTCTTTGAGGTAGCCACTGGACATACCGTACACACGGTTTCGCAAATAGGTTGAAACGGCTGCCGAGGTTAAGCCCAAACGAGTCGCTTTTTCTTTATCAATGGTGATTTTGATTTCGGGGACATCGTCATCACGCGATATTTGTGCATCACGGGCACCCGGCAACTCCATCGAGAGTCGACTTAGTTGGTCTGCTAAAGCCGAGGTTTTATCAAAATCATAGCCATAAATCTCGATGCCGAGCGTACTTGCACCACCCATACCACCACCTGAGCCGGTCGATACTTGGTATTCAATTACTTCGGGGTACTTGGCAATCTCCTGTCGCACCACTTCGGCAATATCCCAAATAGTGCGTTCACGCTCCCATTTCTTGTTGACGCGAACTCGCATGGAGATTGTATTGTTCATCGTGGAGGAGAACAAAGCCGAAATAGAGGCATCTTCGTTGGAACCTGCAGAGGTGTTAATCAGTTCTGTTTCAGGCACCAATTCAACGATACGTGCTTCCAATTTGCGAGCCGTTTTTAAGGTTTGTTCCAGTCGAGTACCACGTTGCACTTTGAGCGAAATAGACAAGCGGGCGTTATCTTGGGCTTGCATAAAGTCCGTTCCCACCTTGCCAAAAACCACAGGCAACAACGACAAAGCAAACACCAAGAAAAGGGTTCCAAATGTTGCCGCTTTATGTTGCAAGCACCAACCCAAAGCCTGAGCGTAAGCGTTATCGATTTTATCCAACATTTTAACGACCGTCTTGTCGTACCATGTTTGGTGGTCTTTATCCTCTACCAAGTCGCCAAATTCGTTGACGTACACTTTTCTTGCCTTCAATAGTTTGGAGCAAAGCATCGGCGTAAGCGAGATAGCCACCAAGGTTGAAGTACAACAAACTATCGTTACAATCCAACCTAATTCTTTGAACAAGATACCTGCCATACCCGTAAGCATCGTCAAGGGCACGAATACGGCAACCAACACCAAGGTCGTCGCAATAACCGACACCCACACCTCGTTCGTTCCGTAGATAGCAGCCTCACGCGGGTTCTCGCCACGCTCCACATGGTGCGTAATGTTTTCCAACACCACAATCGCATCGTCCACCACCATACCAATCGCAATCGTCAACGAACAAAGCGAGATGATGTTCAGCGACGAATCAACCAATTTCAAGTAAATAAACGAAACGATGAGGGCGATAGGAATCGTGATACCAATGATGAACGTTGCACGCCATCTTCCCAAGAAGAACAGCACCACCAAAATCACGAATAACAGTGCGTACAACACCGATTCTTCCAACGAGTTGATGGAGTTTTGGATATTCGAAGACGAGTCCCAGATTTCGCGAATCTCAATATCAGTCGGTAAGGTCTTTTGGATTTTAGCCAACTCTCTTTTCACTTTGTGGCACACTTGCACCGCATTGGCACCCGTTTGTTTTGCCACCACCAACCGCACAGCCTCTCGTCCGTCCGTCTTTTCATCCAACGTCAAGTCCTTAATCGTATCACGCACCGTAGCAATATCACGCACAAAGACCTGTTGTCCCGTGAGCGTTGTGGTGAGCAAAAGCGATTCTATCTCTTTGGAATCCAAGTACTCCGAACGCACCTGCATCTGATACTGCTCTTTTTCCATCTTCACCGTACCGCTGGAGAGGTTGAGGTTATTGGCAGTAACGATGTTTCCGACTTGCTCCAAGGTGAGTCCGTAGGCGTCTAATTTTTCTTGGTCAATATCCACATAAACATACCGTTTTGGGGAACCTGAAAAAGACACGTTACCGATTCCGTCAATTTGGTTCAACTGTGGAATGACCTCGTCGTTCAGTATCTTATCCAAGCCCGAATAACTTTCTTTGGCAGTGAACGAACACTGGTAAATAGGCATACTACTCGTGGATAATTTGAAGATAATCGGCGTACCACAGTTGTCGGGCAGATTATCCTTAGTCATATCCACGAATGATCGTATATCGTTGACCGCCTCATCTATATTCGAGCCCCATTCCAGTTCCAGCATCACCATGGACATGTTATCCTTCGACTGCGAAGTAAGGTGTTTGAGGTGAGTAACGGACGTAAGGGAGTTTTCCAATATCTTGGTAACGTTAGTCTCCATTTCGGAGGCACTCGCACCCGGATAGGTAGTTAGCACCGTGATATACGGCGGGTCCATTTCTGGGAATTGGTCGACAGGCAACTGCACGTAACAGAACACCCCCACAATAATCACCGCAAGGAAGATCAGCAGGGTGGTTACCGGCTTTTGTATCGACGTTTTATAGATACTCATAATGCTTTCGTTTTATAAAGTTTGGTTGTTTGCAACTTCTATTTTCTTCCCGTCTACGAGTTTACGTTGTCCATAAACAACATATTCGGCTCCTTCTTTGATTTCGGGTGCAATAATTTCCACATCTTCGTCATAACGCTCGCCCAAGGTAACGGTTACGCGTTTGGCACGACCATCTTCATTCAAGAAGACATAACGGTCGTTCGAACCAATCAATTTTTCTACCGATTGATACGGCACAACGATGGTTTTTTCATCACCCAAGTTGAGAGACGTGGTAACATACATACCTGGTTTGAGAGCATTGTCGCCGTTGGGGATTTGCACTTTACATTGGAAGGTATGCGTAGTGGCATCAATCGTAGGATACACCACTTCAATAAAGCCACGGAACGTCCGTTCGGGATACACCTCCGTTTTGAGCGTCAAAGCCATACCGTTTTTAATACGCGGATAATAGCGTTCGGGGATAGCGATAATCGTTTTGAGTTTATTCACTTGCGTATAAACCAAAATCGATTGTTGTCCCAAGTAAGTCTCACCATCGTCATAATTTCTTGCCGAAACCACACCTGCAAACGGTGCCCTGTAGAACGTGTTGAGTTCCAAGAAATTCAGGTTTTCTGCGGCTTGGTCATAACTTAATTTGAGTTGGTCGTATGCTTGTTGCGAAACCGACCCGTCTTTGATGAGTTCGTCCATACGTTGTTTTTCAACGGCCAAGTTTTCCATCGTCAACTTAGCAGTGCGGAATTGCGTTTGGGTCATACGCACCAACATATCGCCTTCCTCTTTTCTGTCGCCCACTTCCACAAAAATATGTTCTATTTTTCCTGTGATAGACGGAGCAACATTGAGGGTTTGGTAACCCAAAAGATTCGAACTCACTTGGAGGTTTCGTTGTACTAATCGCGGTTGCAAAATGATTGTTTGAACCACTTCGGCTTTTTCTTCTTCTGTTTGTTGGGTAGTCGTTCCTTTTGAACACGCTACAAAACTTGATAAAACCAATAAATAAACTGCAATTTTTTTCATATCATCATCTTTTATTATTCAAAAATATATTTAATTCTACTTGTGCCTGAATCATCGTCAAAACGGCTTGTACGTATGTCGATTGTGCACTAATTAAGTCATTAGAAGCCGTAGCGAGTTCTAATGCAGACGCCGAGCCAGTGCGGTATTTGTTCGCCGTGTTATCAAATACGTGTTGCACCACCTTGATGTTATTTTTTTCATTCGCATACGTCTCGTACGCATTAGCGAGGTTGAAACGAAGTTGCTGGTCTTGGATACTTAAGTTATCCTTTGTTTCCAAGAGGGTATTGCGAGCCTGCTCTAAGCTAATCTTTTTCTCCTTCACACCTGCAAGACGCTTCCCGCTCGACAAGATAGGCATCGCAAGCGTTAACGAAATCGTGTGAGGTGGGTTCATATTCATCGTGGCTTTGTCGGAAAGGTACTCTCGAGTGGAGTACTGATAGGCAAACGACAAGGTAGGTCCATACGCCCAAGCGGCTAAATGAACATTCTTCTTGGCGAGTTCCACCTGCTTTTCCAATAGTCGGTAGTTGTGATTATCGGCTATCACAAAATGGTCTTCCAAAGCCACCAACACGTTTTCTTCCGACATAATATCCTCAATTTTATCAACGAGTACAAGGTGCTCTCTTTCGTTCATTCCCATCAAAACGCGTAAGGAATTGGTTGCCAACTTCAAGTTACGTTCATTGGCTTTAATGCTGTTCTGCAAAGCCGTCAGACGAATATCAATCTGGTCAGCAGCCGTTGACTCAACCGTTCCTACTTCTGCCATCTTGTGCGTTTGCTCTGCCACTTTTTCGAGGTTAGCATAACTATTCCTCAGCAGTTCTAAAATCTCCTGCATAACCAGTACAGCCACATAACTCTTGGTCACGTTTCCTCGCAGTTCGGTTTGACTTTTGTCATACGTGATTTTTTGCATATCCAACGCCACCGAGTTGAGCAACGCACCCACTACCATCTGGCCATTGACAGCAATACTTGCCGTTACACCACCCGTGATATACGAAGGCATCGCAATTTTCATCCCTGTCTGCCCCAACTCAGTCGAATAATCCAACATATTGACATACGTGCCATTCGCATCTACTTGTGGGAGCATTGCCGCAATGGTTTGCCAACGCTGTACCCGTGCTTTTTTTACGTCTAAACTTGCGTTTTCAAAGCTCTTGTTGTGGGCAATAGCGTAGTCTTGTGCTTGAAGCAGACCCACTTGTATGTAGTCTACCGTATCCAGGCGAACACTATCTGCCACATCTGTTTGAGCCTTCAAACCGCAATGTAAAAACAGTAAAAAAACAGTAATCAATGTTTTTCGGTTCATTATCATATATCTTTTTTATTTAATTGCTTTTGTATTTGTTCAACACCAAACGGAGAAAGAAGTCCTTTGGCAAAAATCTTCAATATATTGCGAATAAAAACGGCGACTTGGTCTTTTTCTTCTTCCAAAATCATCTTGTGCAACACATTTTCATACAACATATTGAGTAAATTCGCCGTGATTTCCACCTCCAAATCTTCCCACAAAAAACCTTCTTTTTTGCCTCGTTGCAACATTTCACGCAAAAAATTGATTTGATTTTGACGCGTATTTTGGAAATGCACTTTCTCCAATTGCGGGTAGTATTTGTGTAAATCGTACACAAAAGAGGGCGTTTTATGCAACGTGGGAGCAACATTATTATAAAAATGGAACGCATCCATCACAACATCTATAAAGTTACTGTTGCTCAAATACTTGTTGATTCGCTCGCTTTGTTTTTGCTCCAAAATCGTCAAAACCAACTCCACCAACTCTTCTTTGTTGGCGAAATGCTGGTAAAACGTTTTTTTGGAGATGCCAAATTGTTGGGCAATATCATCTACTGTGATAGATTTTATGCCCACCTTGCACATCAAATCCACTGTAGCATTAATTATATTCTCTTTTACATCGGTCATATTTTTCTGCGACAAAACGCTTGCGAAAATAGTATTATTTTTTAAAATGGAAACTATTTTTACGAAAAAAGTTTCTTTGTAACATTCAGTTTGCAAAATGTTTTAAAAAAGTGCGTGAAATAAAAAAATTATATTACTTTCGTGTCGCGTAGATTTTCTGGGTGCTATCGTCTAGGGGTCTAGGACAACGGCCTCTCACGCCGTAAACTCGGGTTCGAATCCCGATAGCACTACCACAAATGAAAGGACTTGTTATCAAAATAAACAGCAATAACTATTTGGTCGAAATTCCTCCAGAAAGTGTTGCTGTTTCTGTTTCCCAAACACCCAAAATCGTTTCCGCCGACATCAAAGGCAATATGCGATTGCAAAATATCCGCAGCACCAATCCGGTCGTAGTAGGCGATTGGGTAGAGGTGGACGAGCAAGGCTGGATAACCGAGATTTACGACCGCAAAAACTACATCGTCCGCAAGTCCACCAACCTGAGCAAACAAACCCACATCTTAGCGGCAAACATTGATTTGGCAATCCTCATGGTTACCATCACCAACCCCGTAACGACCACGACTTTTATTGACCGTTTTTTGGCAACTGCCGAAGCTTACGAGGTGCCGATTTGTATGATTTTCAACAAGATAGACCTGTACAACGAAGCCGAAAAACAGCAGATGCAAACCTTAATGGACTTGTATCAAAAAATCGGCTACACCTGTTACGCTCTTTCTTGCTTGGATTGCGAAGACCTTAAAGGCGAGTTGATGGCACTTTTAAGCCATAAAATAACACTTTTGAGTGGACATTCGGGAGTCGGGAAATCGTCTTTTATCAATGCTTTGTGTGGCGAAACAACTGCCAAAGTGGGCGATTTGTCGCGAGTGCACCACAAAGGCATGCACACCACCACTTTTTCGCAAATGTACCATCTGCCGAACGACATCCGCATCATTGACGCACCCGGAATCAAAGGTTTTGGTTCGGTGGATATGAAAAAAGAGGAAATCACGCACTACTTCAAGGATATTTTTCAGTATGCTCAGCAGTGTCGTTTTTCCGATTGCTCGCATACGCACGAAGCCCATTGTGCCGTTTTGCAAGCCGTAAAAAATGGCGACATTGCCCTCAGTCGCTACGAGAGTTACCTCAATATGCTCACGGACGAAAACGAAAAATATCGAATCGGCTAACTGAAAATTTCGGTTAAAATCGGCAGCGAATGGGGTTTAGAAAAATTATCTATATGCCCTTCGTAATACGAACACAAATAAAACAGTATCGCCTGACGTTCTTTTCGCCCAATCGGATTATCCGAAAACAAAGGCAACAAAACTTCGTTGATGGGATCGTTGAAATCGATGGAAAATCCCAGATGTTGTGCCAAACCCACCATAAAATGCAGGTGCAAGTTGCTCACATTTTCTGCCCTATCCAACTCCTCTATTATGTTTTGTGTGTAGGCAAACAACGCATCGTCGGGCAACGGATGCCGCAACGTGATGTGCAGTAGTTCTGCCATAAACATCGCAATGCACTGTCGCACGGGGTCAAAAGGTATTTTTTGAGGGACAAAAGCCCGCTCGATAGAGTTGATGTTTTGGACGGGTTTCGAGGTCGAATGGTAGGTTATCTCCACAATCGACAGGTACGCGAGTGCTGGCTTATGCTTATTACCATACAGCCCGAAAGTCATACGACCCTCGGACTGTGTGAAAAGATGTAATAACGTAACGTTATCCTTGTGTTGCTGCCACCCTAAAACGATGCCAAGCGTTTTGATGAGCATAGTTTAGAATGTTGCCTTACGCATGTCGCCCAACTCTGCAAAAGCCTCGTGCATATTGAATGCTTTGTGCAAGTTATGGGGCGTATGTGCGGTTGGGCAGGTCTTCAAGTAACTCCGCAACAAATCTTTGTATTCGTCAGCAACGCAGTTCTCGATGATTTCGTGAGCACGTTGGATAGGACTCTTTCCGCGTAAGTCAGCGATACCATTTTCCGTGATAAGTATCTTGACGCTGTGTTCGGAGTGGTCCATGTGGCTCACCATCGGAACGATAGCCGAGATAGCACCGTCTTTTGCCGTAGAAGGCGTGGTGTAGATACTTACGTAAGCATTGCGGGTAAAGTCGCCACTACCACCGATACCATTCATCATCTTCGTTCCCAAGACGTGCGTTGAATTGATGTTACCAAAAATATCTGCTTCCAAAGCCGTGTTAATCGTAATCAAACCCATACGACGAATCAATTCGGGGTTGTTACTCAACTCTTGTGGACGCAACACGATTTTATCGCGGAAGAAATCAATATGGTCAACGATATCTTGCAATTTATCGGCTCCAATCGTGAGCGAACAACCACTTGCAAATTTTACGCGACCCTCTTTGAGCAAGCCAACCACCGAGTCTTGAATCACTTCGGTGTACATCTCAAAAGCAGGGATATGTGGGTTTTCGCCCAAAGCACCCAAGACGGCGTTTGCGATATTTCCCACACCACTTTGAATCGGCAGGAACGACTTTGGAATACGACCTGATTTCATTTCGCCTTCCAAAAATGCTGCCACGTTGTCGCCAATACGTTTGGTTGTCTCGTCCAACTCAGTGAACTTACCTACTTCGTTGGGACGGTTGGTTTTTACCACTGCCACGATTTTTTTCGGGTCTACTTTGATGCAATCCGAACCGATACGGTCAGAAGGTTTGTAGATTGGAATCTCTTTGCGGTAAGGTGGGTCAGCGGGTTCGTAGATGTCGTGCAAACCACGCATACAAGCCGGCATAGCCTCGTTCAACTCTACAATGATTTTGTCAGCCAAATGGCAGAAAGTCGGCATATTTCCCACACCAGCCGTTGGTACAATCTCACCGTCTTCGGTTACGATACACGCTTCCACGATGGCTACATCAGGTTTAGGCAAGAAGCCGTAACGGATGTTTTGTGCCAACTCGCTCAAATGCAAATCAAAGTAGTGGACATTTTGTTTGTTCAACTCCGCACGCATATCCTTCGTACTTTGATACGGCGTTCTGAACTGCACTGCTTGAGCCCGTGCCAACATACCATCGCACGAGTCACCCGTCGAAGCACCTGTGTACATACCAATCTTGAAAGGTTTGCCTTCTGCGTGCAACTTTTCAGCTTTGTGTGCAATTGCGGTTGGAACATCCTTTGGTGCACCTGCAGGCGTAAAACCACCCATACCAACTATATCACCATTGTTCACAAATTCGGCTGCCTCTTGAGCCGTCATAAATTTTAATGCCATAATCTATTTATTTAATCAAAAATTTACAATGCTTTTCCATCTGAACCTAACACGTTGATAATTTTGTGTTTGTACAGTTCTACCATCAAATCGCGAGCAGGACCGCAGTACTTACGTGGATCAAACTCAGCGGGTTTCTCTGCAAACACTTTACGCACAGCTGCCGTGAAAGCCAACCGACTATCGCTATCGATGTTGATTTTGCAAACTGCCGACTTAGAGGCTTGACGCAACTGCTCTTCGGGGATACCTACTGCATCGGGCATCTTTCCACCGTATTGGTTAATCATATCCACATACTCTTGTGGAACGCTACTGGAGCCGTGCAACACGATGGGGAACCCGGGCAACTTCACCATGATAGCATCCAACACATCAAAAGCCAACGGTGGGGGTACCAAACGACCTGTCTTAGGGTCACGGGTACATTGTTCGGGTTTGAATTTGTAAGCCCCGTGGCTCGTACCAATCGAGATAGCCAAGCTATCCACGCCCGTCTTGGTTGTAAAATCGATTACCTCTTCGGGTTTGGTGTAATGACTTTCTTCGGAAGACACCTCGTCCTCAACACCTGCCAAAACACCCAACTCACCTTCAACGGTTACGTCGTACTTGTGGGCATACTCTACCACTTGGCGGGTCAAAGCCACGTTTTCATCGTACGGCAGACTTGAACCGTCAATCATCACGCTCGAAAAACCTGTATCCACACAACTCTTGCAGAGTTCGAACGAGTCGCCGTGGTCTAAGTGCAACACGATTTGTGGATGCTCCCAACCCAACTCTTTGGCGTATGCCACTGCACCTTCTGCCATGTAACGAAGCAAGGTTTGGTTGGCATAACTACGGGCACCTTTACTTACTTGCAAAATCACAGGACTTTTCGTCTCGGCACTGGCTTTGATAATAGCCTGCAATTGCTCCATATTGTTAAAATTGAAAGCGGGAATCGCATAACCGCCTTTGATAGCTTTGGCGAACATTTCACGCGTATTCACCAAGCCGATTTCTTTGTAATTTACCATAATATCTGATTTTTTATTTGTTTACAAAACACCACTGCAAATATACATTTTTTTTAATAACTTTATAATTTAATTATTTTTTATTCCATTTTTATAGTACCTTTGCCTCGTTTTTAATTCATGTAAAATGATGAAAAAAATTTTGCTATTTACTGTGATGGGGTTGCTACTTCTGGGTTGTAAAAAATCCAAAAATAGTCCAGAAATTAATCCACATACCGGGGACGGAAATAATCCAACGACACAAGTCGCTTTTGAGTTTGGCAAAAATGCCAGCTTTACCAAGTATGTACTGAATGAAACAGGCTCAGGCACGATGACGCTTACCTTCCAAACAAACGTAACGTACAAGGCAGGCAGTGAACAGTTTGTTTTTAAATCCAATATAAAAAATTGGACGGCTGAAAATTTGACAAACGATTGGCTGACCCTTTCTCCCACTTCGGGCCACAAAGGCGAATATGCCACTTTAAGCATAAACTTCACAAAAAACGGAGGTGCCAGACGCGAAGGCAAAATACAGGTGAGCAGTGGCGACTCTATTTTTATGATTGTCATACAACAAAGTGAGCCATTTGTTTTTCGGGTGGGTGAATTCTCCATCAGCGACAAACAAAAAGTTCATTTCTCACCTGGCAACTTGCAATACCAAGCATCCTCTGGCACATGGCGATTTGCCGAACGTCAGTTTGATAGATGCGGCAATGGCATTAGCAATGGCACCACTCAATCAGGCAAAAGAGGCACCTCGACAGTCTTCTGGGAGGATGCAGGCGTTACCAAACCGTGTGATAATGCACTTTTTTCTTCGTCAACCTATGGCGGTTGGATTGATTTATTCGTTTGGGGAACAGGTAATAAACCCACTTATACAGGGACAAATACGGATTGGTCGGAATGGGGAGATAACCCGATTCACGAAGGTAACACTACCCATCCTACAGGCACTTGGCGTACATTGAAGTGGGGAGAATGGGAGTACTTGTTAGACACGCGTAGAAATGAAGGCGACATTAGTTATACTTTTGTTCGTTTGCATTACGGTTCGAATGCTACGGATACCGTTATGGGTGTTATCATCTATCCTGATAATTTTTCATTTAAGACGGCTGGTGTAGATGCTATCTCCATTGATCCCGAGGTTGAGATAACGGATATTAACATGTCGATTTGGTCATCTTTGGAGAAGGTGGGTGCTGTATTTTTACCATGGGCTGACCTTGACAAAGCTAACAATGAGGAATGTGACTATTGGTCTAAATCAAACACCATTGGCAATAAAGTATATTGTGCACAATTCAACATGAAAACTCATAGATATTATAGCTCATACACTTTCGTCTATTATCGTTGTCCAGTACGCCTTGTGCAAGATATAACAGCCGAAGAGGATGCGACAAATGAATGATTGTTGCTCCAAAAGTGTTGTAGCAAAGAAGGGTGATTTTTTTAAACTCGTTTAATCAATAAAGTTTATAAAAAATAGCATTTTAAAGATTTATTTGATCATTTTTCAAAAAAAATATACTTTCGCAACAAATTTATCCCCCGTAGGTGGAAAATACTACGGCCCGCCACCTCAAAAGGGTGGCTTTTTTATTCATTACTATGGAAAAACAACGTGTTATTGTTTATGTAGACGGTTTTAATTTCTACTATGGACTTCGCTCTGAACGCCGTTGGAAAAAGTACTATTGGCTGGATATAGTCAAGTTTTTTGATATGTTCATCAAAGACAATCAAGAACTTGTTGCCGTAAAGTATTTCTCGGCTCGCACGTATGATTTAGAAAAATCCCGCAACCAAAATGCTTTCTTCCAAGCAAACAAAGAGAACCCTCGTTTTCACTTAATTTTAGGAAAATATCTTAAAAAAACATTTGAATGTTTTAACTGCCATCGTATCATCCATACGTACGAAGAAAAGGAATCAGATGTACGGATAGCAACTCAAATCGTTGCAGATGCATACCAAAATAATTGCGATATTGCGATTGTGGTGTCGGCTGATAGTGATATGATACCAGCTATTGAATTAGCAAAAGAGGCAGGCAAACAAGTTTATGCTTATTTTCCGCCGAATCAACAATCGAATAATTTACGTATCCTATGTAGAACTATTGATTTAGTTCGCTACGAAAACCGCTTCAAGTCATGCTTACTGCCCGATGTAGTCCACTTAAAAGCATCCAATTTTGATTTACACATACCTGAAAAATGGAAAAGACATCAGCAAGGATAACTTGTTTCAGTTGTTTTTCAAAAAGATTTGTTTTTTTCAAAATTTAATTATATATTCGCCCGATTTTTGCCAAATGGATTGGCGAACCAACACGGTTCGGTAGCTCAGCTGGATAGAGCAACAGCCTTCTAAGCTGTGGGTCGCGGGTTCGAATCCCGCCCGAATCACATATCAACCACGTAAAGAGTTAATCTTTACCTAAAAAAATAGTTTTCTTTATGGCAACAATGCATCAATTAAAAATCACAAAATCTATCACCGACCGCGAGTCGCCTTCATTGGACAAGTTTTTGTTGGAAATTAGTCGCGAGAACCTCCTCACCGTTGAAAAAGAAGTGGAAATCACCAGCAAAGCGGCTAACGGAGACGAAGAAGCCAAAGCACATCTTATCCGTGCCAACCTGCGTTTCGTGGTGTCGGTAGCAAAACAATACCAAAATCAAGGTTTGAGCCTCTCCGACCTCATCGAAGAAGGCAACTTGGGCTTGATTCGTGCGGCAGAGAAATTTGACCCATCGTTAGGTTTTAAGTTCATCACGTATGCTGTTTGGTGGATTCGCCAGTCTATTATGCAAGCCATCGCTGAGCAGTCGCGTATCGTGCGTTTACCTCAGAACCAAGTAGGTTCGCTGAACAAAATCACCAAAGCCTTAGCCCGTTTTGAGCAAGAAAATGAACGGAAGCCGTCCCTTGCCGAACTGGCTGAAATAGTGGATATGCCTGCTGCAAAAATTATGGACATCATGCGTATGTCGGGTAAACATCAAAGTATTGATGCACCTTTTTCGGACGCAGACGACAGCAGTTTATTGGACGTATTGGAGAACGAAAACGCCGTTGCAACCGACAAGAACCTCATGCACGAGTCGTTGGCGAAAGATATTGACCAAGTTTTGAAGACCATCGTGCCGCGTGATGCGATTGTGTTACGCCGTTTCTTTGGTATCGGTTGTGCTCCCTGCTCGTTGGAAGAGATTGGAGCCGAGTTGGATTTGTCTCGCGAACGCGTTCGTCAAATCAAAGAAAAAGCCTTACGCAAGTTGCAAAACAGCAATTATAGCCAAGTATTGAAGACCTATCTCGGATGATACGATTCGACGTGTCAGACCATGGAAATATACATTAAGACATTAGGTTGTAAGCTCAATTTTGCCGAAAGTAGTGCAATAGGAAAAGATTTGATTGACCACGGACACACTTTGACTGACGATATACAGTTGGCCAAAGTGTGTGTTGTTAATACTTGTTCCGTAACCGACACCGCCGACAGCAAAGATAGGCAGTTTATCCATCACGCAAAAAAACTCAATCCCGACATCAAAATTATCGTCACGGGTTGTTATGCCCAACTGAATGCCGAAAAGATTTTGGCGACCTTGCCGATAGATATGGTCGTGGGGATGAACGAGAAGAAGGATATTCCCGCTTTGATAGCCGACCTTACAAAGCCTTCCTTGCATGTCTCGCCGATTGGGAAGGGAGATGTTTTTCAGCCTGCCGTTTCGTTTTCGGATTCGGAGATTGCCAACGGAAGTCGCACCCGCGTTTTTCTCAAAATCCAAGACGGTTGCGATTATTTTTGCAGTTATTGTACCATCCCGTTGGCTCGTGGCAGGAGCCGCAACGCAAGCATTGAAACCATTGTGGCAGAGATACGCAACGTGTTGGCAAACGATACGAAGGAGATTATTTTGACGGGCGTGAATATCGGCGACTTTGGCAAAAGTACCCACGAGCGGTTCATTGACTTGTTGCAGGCGATTGAGCAGATTGAGTGCGAGCATCATTTTCGGGTGCGAGTGTCGTCTTGCGAACCCGACTTGCTAACCGAAGAAATTATCGATTTTGTTGCTACTTCGAAGCATTTTGCACCCCATTTTCATATCCCGTTGCAGTCGGGCAATAACGAGATTTTGAAGCTTATGCGGCGACACTATTCGCGGGAGTTGTTTGCTCAACGGGTGATGTATATTCGCCAGAAACTGCCGTATGCGTTCATCGGTGTGGATTGTATGGTGGGTGTGCGTGGCGAAACGGAGGAGCATTTTGCGGATTATGTGCAGTTTATGGAGACGTTGCCCGTGTCGCGTCTGCATGTCTTTCCGTATTCGGAGCGTGCGAATACGAAGATGGTCGGTATGCCGTTGCATGTTGTGCCGAAAAAAGAGCGTTTGAGCCGCAGCAAAATTTTGCAAACACTTTCAGCCCAAAAATACGATGAATTCGTGCAAAACTGCAAAGGACATCAGGCGACTGTGCTGTGGGAAGCAAAGAAAAAAAATGGCAAAATGTACGGGTTCACCGACAATTACATCCAGATAGAGAGCGATTTTGACGCAACAAAAATCAATCGATTTGAAAATATAACGTTGTAAAAACTGACAAAAACTTTATGAAAAATATAGCCAAATTAATTAAACAGAAATGTGCAGAGTATGACATCACACCCGATGTCCTCACGCCCGAAGAACTTGAAATGCTGAAGGAGGAAATTGAGGCAGAGCAGCGAGGCGAATTTGTTCTCGATAGCATTCTCAATGACCCCGAAGTATTTTCAAGAGACAAATTAGCCTATAAAATCGGCAGAAAAGAAGTAGAAAAAAGTAAATAGTTGCAAATCTATTTTATTTTATATCTTTGTAGCAAAAATATAGGGATGCTTTTATGACCTTGCTTTTTATTTTTATGTTTATGGCAGTGGGCGTATCGTTCTTATGCTCACTGTTGGAGTCGGTGCTACTCTCATCCACCATCTCGTACCTCACGATGAAGGAAGAAAGCGGCTCTGCAACTGCTGTATTGCTCAAAAAATACAAATTAGATACCGAACGACCTCTGGCAGCCATCTTGTCGCTCAACACAATTGCCAACACGATTGGTGCAGCAGGCGTTGGAAGACAAGTAACGATTTTGTTCGGCAATGAGTTGTTTGGACTATGTAGTGCCATTTTTACGTTGCTGATTTTGATTTTTGCCGAAATTATTCCCAAGACCATCGGTTCGTCTTATTGGCGGTCGCTGATTGGTTTTACAGCCAAAACGATTCGTTTTCTGATTTTTCTACTTTTCCCCGTTGTGCTTTTGGTGGAGTTGTTGTCGCGGATTTTTAAGCATGCCGAAACTGAAAGTACGTTTACTCGCGAGGAGATGATGGCAATGGCGAATGTGAGCGAAGAAGAGGGCGTGATTGAAAAAAATGAAAGTAAAATCATTCAAAACATCATCCGTTTGGAAAACATCAAAGCCGCTGACATTATGACCCCACGCGTGGTAGCGGCGATTGCACCCGAAAATATGACCCTCAAACGCTACTACGATTCCGATAAATACGACCATTTTTCGCGGATTCCCGTTTACAAAGACTCGCCCGAATACATCACGGGGTATGTTTTGCGGGACGAAGCGTTGGAGGATTTGACGGAAGATAATTTTAGCATTACGTTGGGCGAAATCAAACGTTCGATGCCGTTTTTTAACGAAGATACGTCGGTTTCGGATATTTTTAATTTGATGTTGCAACAAAAATCGCAAATCGCCCTTATCATTGACCAATACGGCTGTTTTCAAGGCATTTTAACGTTGGAAGACATCATCGAAACCGTTCTGGGCTTTGAAATTGTGGACGAAAGCGATACGATTGCCGACATGCAACAATATGCAAAAGAGCGTTGGCAACAGCGACAAAAACGGTATAAACGACTTGATATAAAACAAAAACAACATGATAAGTGATTTTTTTGGTCAAATAAGTTTTTTTGGCATCTTTTCTGCCTTTATTTTCTTGATTGCCATCATTGACCCCGTTGGTAACATTCCCGTTACGATTGATATGGAAGCCCGCGGACTCAAAATCAATTCGTTCTTGGTGTGCCTTGTTTCGTTTATTATTCTGATGGCTTTTTTGTTTTTCGGCGACTTGTTGCTCAAATTGTTCAATATCCCCATTGAGTATTTTGCGATTGCTGGTGGTTTTATCATCTTTTTGATGTCGATGGAGATGGTTTTTGATATGACTTTTTTAACCACACCCGAATTGCAATACACAGGTTCGGTGAACATTGTGCCGTTGGCTTTCCCGTTGTACGCTGGTCCGGGAACGTTTACCGCCGTTATTTCGCTCACGGCAGAGTACTCAACCCTTGATGTGATTTGTGCTATTGTCCTCAACATCATCGCACTGTATATCATCTTAAAAGGGACTTCTTGGCTTTCGAAACATTTGAGCCAAACGACATTGTATATAATTCGTAAGTTTTTTGGCATTATCGTCATGGCGATTGCCGTAAAATTGATGTTCGGAAATTTAGTTCTTATCTTCAAATGAAAAAATACATTTTAACTCTCTCGCTAATTGCTCTTTGCTACGCTTGCAAGCCCACTTTTAAGGTAGAAGGCAACATCACGGACGGTGAAGGCATGATTTATTTGGAATATGTGGATTTGACCAAGACGACCGTGCTGGATTCGACCAAGTTATCTAAAAACGGTCATTTTGTGTTGAAAGGCACTCCACCGCAGTATCCCGACTTGTATCGTATTCGGCTGCAAGACAATGTTTTATACCTCACGGTGGATTCAACGGAGACGATTTCAGTGCGTGCTACGGCAGATAGTTTGGCGTTGTATGCTACGGTCGAGGGCAGTGAAGATAGCAAAACCATTATGCTGTTGCGGCAATCGTTGCAACTTAATACGGTGGAGGCACATAAACTGCTTGCCCAACAACTGATTTTGCAAAATCCTGCGGCACTTTCTTCGTATTACGCTTTATTTCAATACAAAGACGGGAAGTATGTGTTTGATATTTTTGACCACCAAGATAGGCGTTATTTTCAGTCGGTGGCAACGGCTTTCAACCTCAAACAAGGCAAAAGTACTCGCTCCAAAACGCTTTATAATCAAGTGTTGGAGGTGCTGACCAACGAACGTAAAGCCAAAAATTCGGCAAAAATCCAGCAACTCATCCAAGACGCAGAAAACTCGTTTTTGGAAATTAAATTGCCTGACAATCACGGCAAAGAACGGGCGTTGAGCGAATGCAAAGGCAAATACACGCTGTTAGATTTTTCGGCAACGACCATGCGAAACAGCAACGATTACTACATGCAGTTGCGGGAACTGTACAACAAATACAACCAAAAAGCATTTGCGATTTTCTCCGTTTCTGCCGACAAAAATAAACTGCTTTGGGAGCAAGCCGTGGAGGCGTTGCCGTGGATTACGGTGCGGGAAGAAAGCGATGTGGCTTTTCAGTTGTACAATATCGTGCATATCCCAACGCTTTACTTGTTGGATAAGGACGGTATCGTGATAGAACGCATTGAAAAATTTGAGGATTTGGATAAGAAGTTATCCACGCTGCTGTGATGTTTTTTGAAGAAATACGCACGCTCGCCATTGCTTGTGGGTTGGATGATTTGGGGATGACGCAACCGCATTTTTTGCAACAAGATGCAACGTATGTGGACGATTGGTTGGCAAAAGGGTTGCACGGAGCGTTGCATTATTTGGAACAAAATAAGGAGAAGCGATACGACCCGTCCGTGTTGGTTCCTGCGGGCAAGACGATATTGGTAGGGGTGGTGAAAAACACGAACATAAAAGGCGATTATCATCGGCACATCAAATCGTTGCTTTATGGGTTAGGCAACGAACTGAGCCAACGCATAGAGGGTTTTAAGCCGATAGAATTGCAACATATCTTTTGCGATTCGGCACCTGTGTTGGAGCGACGATTGGCAGTGGAAGCGGGGTTGGGTTGGATTGGGAAGAACCGCAACTTCTATCATCATTCGTTCGGCAGTTTGGTGCATTTGGGAGAGTTGATGTTGGATATTGTGGTGCCACGAAAAGAGCCGCCAGAGACCTATGCAAGTCGTTGCGACAGTTGCGAGGATTGTATCAAAGCGTGCCCGAGTGGTGCGTTGGGAGACGAGTGGAATGCACAACTATGCCGTGCGTACCACAAAGAAAAATGTTGGATTTGTCAAACCGTTTGTAAATATAATGCGATATGAAAAAAATGTTGTTAGCAGGTTGCTTAATCTTTTTGGGTTGTGGGACGCAACAGAACGTTTATTTGAAAGATATTGGGCAATCCGAAAAAATCACCCTTGAAGCCGAAGCGGCTATGCCCAAAATCACCGTAGGAAGTAATCTTTCTATCACGGTGTCGGGACTTGATGATGTGGCTTTGATGCCCTACCATGCTCGCTCTAACGGGCAAGATAAAAACGACATAAAACCACAAAAGCCCCTGCCTTTTCAGGTGGATAACGAGGGCGACATTACGTTTCCGAACTTGGGCAAAATACACCTCGAGGGTTTGACGCTGAACGAGGCGAAAAAGACGATTGAGGCTCGCCTGCAAGAGCACATCAAAAATCCTATTGTGCATGTGGCTTTTTGCGATATGTATTTCACGGTTTTGGGGTATGTGTACACGCCTGGCACCTATCGTATCGACAACGCTGGCACGAATCTGTTTGAAGCCCTGGCACAAGCGGGCGACATTGCATCGAACGGCGATTGCAGTAACATCCTTGTGATGCGAAAAAGCCAAACCGAGTTGCTTTGCGAACGGGTAGATATAAGCAAAAAAGAGGTTTTTAATTCGCCGTATTTTTTCTTGCAAAACAACGACATTATTTACGTGTCGCCAAAGGTTAAACGCTCAAAATAAACGCTTATGAATACGGAAAATGTAAAAAATATGCAAAACGAAGAAAAGAGTTTTGATTGGCAAAAAGTTTGGTTCATTTTTACGCTACATTGGAAGCAAATCGCTATCATTGTTGGTGCGTTTGTGGTGATGGGGTTGGGCTATTGTTTCCTCAAGACCCCCGTTTACACCTCATCGAGTACCCTCAAAGTGCAGCTTCGTGAAGCCGAAAGTTCCGTGTTGTCGCGTCTGCAAATCTCCTATTTCTTGGGACAAACCGGACGGAATATCCGAGACGAAGTCGCTATCTTGCAATCTCGCCAAAGTATTCAGCAAGCCGTTGAACAACTCTATTTGCAAGCCTCGGTTCTCCAAAAGAAAGGGTTACGATGGGTGGAACTATACGGCGATGATGCTCCCTTGATAGCAAAATATACGCCTTCTGATGACGATAATGGGCAAATAACCGTAATGATTACGCCACAAGAAGTGGGTTATAAAATGGATCTTAGTGGCGTTGGAATCAAAGAACATTACCTCGTTGACAACTTGGATACGACCCTCACAGGGACTTGGGGAACACTCGTCTTGCAATCCAAACAACCCGTTACCAAAAACACAAAGGTGGTTTTGCACGACATGGAACGCCTCATCTCCTTCTACACAAGGTCTATCAGCATCGTGCCTATCAACAACTCCAACCTCATCAGCATCACGATGACTTCTCCGCACCCACAACGTGACTGCGATTTGATGCAACAAGTCATTGAAAACTACCAAGCCATCAGTTTGCACGAGAAAGAGCGGTTGACCGAGAATGTGTGTTCGTTTATTGACAAACGCCTTCAATCCATCGCTGCCGAGTTAGATTCCAGCGAAAACAACATTGAACAATACCGCGTCAAAAATAAAATAACCGATTTGACGACCGAAACCGAAATTTATTTGGAAGTAAGCGAAGATTATCAGAAAAATTTGGTAAAAATCGAGAGCCAACTCAACATCGTGGATTTTATGTACCAATTTGTGACGGACGAAAATAAATCGAACGAGATGTTGTTGCCTATCAACTTGGGCATTGAGGACGAAAACGGGACGTTGGCAACGCTTTTGGAGGAATACAACGAACTTATTTTGCAAAAAGTACGATTGCAACGAACCGCAACCGAAAACAACCCCATTTTAGTCGATTTAACCCAACAGATTGAACTGATTCGCAAAAATATCATCAATTGTCTGTCGTGCATCAAAGAAAGCCTCAGCATCGCCAAAAACGACCTCGACCGCAAAAATACGCAACTATCGCAACGGTTGAACAAAATCCCAACCTACGAACGCCATTATTTGGACAAACAACGTCGCCAAGAAGTGCAGGAAGAGTTGTTCCTATTTTTGTACCAAAAACGCGAGGAGAGTGCGATGATGTTGTCTTCTACCGTTTCGCAAAACCAAGTGATTGATACGCCCAAAACCGACCCGCTCACCAAAGCCCCCAAAAAATCCATCACATTAGCCCTTTTTGCGTTGCTCGGCCTCTTTTTGCCGACCTGCTGTCTTTTTATCTACTACACGCTGTTGAATCAAAAAATCATTGACATAGACGATTGCCAAAAACGCTTGCAAACGCCCCTCGGTGGTATCGTGTATCACAATAAGACGAACGGTATTCTGTTGCCCAATTCATCGCAATTTAAGGCGTTTAAGCGGCTACGAGAGCATATTCATTTTACGCTCAAAGACAAAACAGACAAGTCGCCTGTGGTGCTGGTGAGTTCCTTAAAGCAAGGCGAAGGCAAAAACTATGTCGCTACGCATACGGCACTCGCTTACGCTGCACGAAATAAAAAGACGGTTCTGGTGGATTTGGATGCACAAACCGACCATGCGTATTCGTTTGAACTTTCGCAACAGGTAGATGTTCTTTCGGCGAGGGATTTGAGCGTTGGAATCGGCGATTTATTCACCTACGAACACCTGCAAAAACTGTTTGCTGACCTCAAAGAGAAGTACGAAATGATTATTCTCGTGGCTCCACCGCTTTCGGAAGCAAGTGAGACGTTTTATTTGAACGATTTCATTGACTTGACGCTGTTTGTGGTGCGGTTTAATTATTCGCCCAATAGTGTGATAGATAGCATCAATGGGGTCCATCGCTCCAATCGCTTGAAAAATATCACGTGCGTCATCAACGATGTTTATGCTGGCTACACGGATAATTTTTACGGATTATTGA
>JAEELX010000105.1 GCA_016282955.1 Paludibacteraceae bacterium
AAAAGTACGCGAAGGCAAAATAATTGTTAGTAGTGGTGATAATGCATTTAATATTATCGTCAAACAAGCAGAATATGTAAGCTTTGATATTTTTACGGTTATGGATGATGGTTTTAAAAAATACTGCAAAAAATTTGATAAAAACAATGACGGTAAATTATCGCTCACAGAGGGAGAAAATGTGATAGAAATAAATGTTTATCGAGGAGAATTAAAATCTCTGGAAGGGATTGAGTATTTTCCAAATTTGACGACTTTGACCTGCAATGACAATTCATTATTGACATGGTTGGATGTAAGCAAGAATACAGCGTTGACAAAGTTGAACTGCAATAAGAATCAGTTGGAATGGTTGAATGTAAGCGGTTGTGTAGCTTTGACGGAATTGAACTGCGGTCACAATAAATTGACTACTTTGGATGTGCACGAGAATACGATGTTGCAGGTTTTTGAGTGCGATTTCAATAAGTTGACCTCGTTAGATGTGAGCAAAAATGCGGCATTGACGGACTTGATATGCCATTGCAATAATTTCACCTCGTTGGATGTAAGCAAAAATACAGCGTTGAAGTACTTGAAATGCGGTGGTGATCGAACCGAGACTAATTTTGCCTCATTAAACGTAAGCGGTTGTGTGGCGTTGACACACTTGATGTGTAATTGCGGTAAGTTGACATCATTGGATGTGAGCAAAAATACCATGTTGACGCATTTGGAATGCTATTTCAATAAGTTGACCTCGTTAGATGTAAGCAAAAATACGGCATTAACGCACTTGAATTGCTATCTCAATAAGTTGACAAAATTGGATGTAAGCAAAAATACAGCGTTGACGGAATTGATATGCGGTAACAATGAGTTGACTGCGTTGGATGTGAGTAAGAATACGGCGTTGACGGACTTAAAATGTCATAAAAGTCGTTTAACATCGTTGGATGTGAGCAACAATACGGCTTTGGCAACGTTGTGGTGCTATAGCAATAAATTGACCTCGTTGGATATAAGCAAACATACAGCGTTGACGGAATTGAAATGCGGTAGCAATCCGTTGACAGAATTGGATTTGAGTAAAAATACAATATTGACGAACACAAGTGTTTACGATGAGCGTCAATCATCAATTTCAATACAAACATTGTGGCTTAAGCGTGGTAAAGAAGATTACGCCAAGGATGGAGGAGATCTTACTATCGGAAAAATCAAGCTGCTTGAAAGTAGTGGCATAGTGAAGTATAAATGAAATTAAAAGGAAAAATAAATATTATGAAACATGAACTTTATAAGCAATTGCACGAACAATATGCGGTTAACAACAATGCTAATCTAAGCACTGTGATGACATTGATTGTTGCATTGATTGCAGTAATTTGGTTTTTATGGTCATATTTTTATCCATAGTTCAAATTCTTTTGCTTGCAATGCAGAGCAAACGACGATATGCAATGAAGTAACAGCAAAAAGTCCCAATTCTTCACCCGAAGAAAAAAACATTCATTCCATCAGTAACGATGCAAACGTTAAAGGTGAGGCAAAAAATGGTAGTTTCTACAATGCAACGAGTGAAACCTATTTTCTTGAAACATTATTATTTGCGTATGGTGCTTCTATTCTTGTTTTGGGTATTCTATTTTGTATATGTACTTACCAAGGCATTTCGCAAAGAAAAGAACAATTTATCATTTATGCCATTCGAAACCAAAATGACGCAAATAAGTTATTACCAGATGGTTATGATCCATATGATAAGAAATGCCTTCAAATTATACAAGGACTTTTTGGTGAATTAGTAAAAATCTTTTGGGGAGTTGCTCTGATTTTGTTTATTCTAACTTTGTGGAAAATATGTACGAAAAATTGCATTGTTCTTACAATTTTTATAGGATATTCTGTTATAATTTTAATATATTGTTTTTGGTATTTTTTAAAACAATGTGCATCTTATATGGATAGACAACTTGAATATGTAGAGCAAAAATACAAAATAGATGAACAAAAAGCTAAAGAGATAAAGCGTATAAAGAATGAGAAATACAATTTATGTAAGGTGTGTGAAGGTACAAAATTCGTACAAGATTTAGAAAAAAAAGATACTCCTAAATCATAAAACAATATTGTGAACAATGGCAGTTAAGAAAAAAAGGGCGTTTAAATGACGCTCTTTTTTGTTTTTGACGTGCGGTGTTGCTGCAAAAAGCACATCTGTAATAAATTTTTACACTATTATTTGCAAGAGTTGCACTTTTATTCCGATTTGGTGGTAAGCATACCACTAAAAATGGTGGTAAATATCGAGATGTAGAAAATCATTCCAACGATAGCCCCGACTTCTTTGCCTGTTGGAGTTGCGTCTTTTGGTTGGGGATGCGGTAGGTTTTGCCATCTTTCACAAAAACGGCACCCGTAGCAATGAACCAGAAAGGCACGCCAAAGCGTCTGCAATCGTCGCTCACTTGCTTCACCCACTCGTAATGGCAGGGCGTGTCGGTGCCAAACTCTTCGCCACCGAGGTTCACATGCTCTATCTGCCCACTCGCCAACGCAGGCGTTATGTCAATCGGACCCAGCAACGGCTGAAGCGTCATACCCTTGTGTTTGGCTGGAATATCCTTGAAAATCGCCCAACGTTCGTCAAAGCGTTGCTGATTCTCGCACGTGATGTTCAAATCCACATTCTCGTACCCTTCGCCCCAGTCGCTCGGCAGACACTCCGCAATCCGCTCCACCCGTTTGGTCAAGATGTAGAAAGTAACATCGGGACGTTGACGAATGATTTGCCACATCTCCTCTCGCCACTCGTCGGCTTGCTCGTGGAACGTGTCGGAGGTCATATTAACCTGCACCGTGCTTCCTGCGGGAATGACGTACTGCCCATTTTTGTGCTTCTGCAAGGGCTTGTTGAAACTCTTGGTCTTGGTAACCAGCGAGGCGTTTTGCGGCACATTGAACTTCTTATCCAACACAAACACATAGCAGTGCTTACAACCTTCGCTGTAACGCGTACAACCGTGCCATGGATTCCAACTGTATATTGCCTTTTGCTCAGACATGATTCGGCTATTATAATTGTCGTATCTCCTTTTGCAACTTATCAAGGAAGTAAGCCGCATGAGCTCCGTCCATCTGCGTGTGGTGGAACTGAAATGAAACGGTTAGCTTGGTCGTGAAGAAATGTCGCTTGTATTTTCCCAAAATCATGAAGGGATTGTTGAAAACTCCGCTATACATCCCTACTGCACCGTCTATTTCAAATCGTGCCAAGGCAGAAGTCCCGATTACCATGCTTTCTGTCAAGTCATGGTTCACACAACTATCGTGCACCATTCGTGTCAGCTCCAAATACTGCTGGTTGAATTGTGCGAGATCATCCGTGAAAGGAATGTCGCACGAACTTACTTCGCTATCCTTGTTTGCCACAATCGTGTTGACCGCAATGCTGTCGTACTTCATAAGCTTGTCGCCAACAGGCAACAGGTAGAACTCCTTTACTTGACTTGCAGCCTTGCCGATACAGTAGCACATTAGCATATTGAACTTCATGCCCGTCTTTTTGCTAATCTGTATCAAACGTGTTACATCAAGTGTCTTGAAAAATGTTACCATCGGCATTGGAGCTTTCAGCCACATTTCAAAGGCGTATGCACGAGTGGTATCTTTTGGATTGACTTCTATAACCATTTATTATTCCTGATTTTCTGTTATCGTTAGATTTTCGTCGTCATCGTTTTTCTCCTTCCTCTCTTTCTTTGAACCGAGATAAAGTCCAATAATCATCCCTATCATTATTGCAATACCGACATTGATTTGCAATGCGGAGCCCAAAACTTTTCCCAAGCCCATCCCCAAGATACTACCTTCGGTTTTATAATCCTTTGTTCCACTCTTTTTACGTTTTACATCTATCATTTTGAAAAGAACAAAGTATATGGCAAGCAAAAGCCCCATTACAATCCACGACCATGCTGCACTCATAAAATCTAAAACATTTTCCATACGTTTTTATCATTATCTGTTTTGATGCTACAAAAATACGGATAGTTTCAGTAATTACCAAAAATCAGGAATAATCTACGTCAAATTGTAACGCACGGCATAATTCCATTTCTCAATCATCGCTTCGTATATTTCGCCTTTACAATCTCGTATGAATTGCGAGTCAGTTCCTTCAATAGGTCGTCTGGGGCAAAGGTCGGGTCGATTCCAATCCAGTGCTTGGGCGACTCGTTGTAGGGATTGCCGATGCAGTCATGCTCGGCTCGCAACTCGTTGATGCGGTCGGGTTGGCATTTGAGGGAGATGACGGAGAAGTCGTTGCAATCAAAGAAGGAAAACATGTGTCCGCAGACATAAAACACCAGCACGCTCTCGCCATTTTTGAACTTCACAAACGGCAATCGCTCTTCCACGTCCGCACCCAACGACAGACAAAAATCCCGATAGGCTTCGATTTTCATAACTTCTTTGCCTCGTAGCCAATGGCTCGGATGGCATCAACGATGGCTTGGTCGTCCACAACACCTTCGATAGTGGCTTTGCCTGCAATCAGGTCAACCTCCACATCGATTACGCCCGAAAAACTTCGCAAGGTCTTTTCCACGTTTGCACGGCAGTGATTGCACATCATACCGTCTATCTTAAAAACTTTCTTTTCCATAATTTGTTTATCTTTTTTCTGAATAAATCGTCTAATCAGTGCATACAACAGCAAACAACCCAACAGCCCGCTACAAATCACATTCAACAAGGCTGGCGTTTGATGGCAACAAGCGTGCGTTTGGATGATATGAGCCGTGAACCATTCGGCAGGCAACAAATAATCCACCAAGAGTCCAAACGTTATCGCCCCCAAGGTAATGCTCAAAAGGTATATCCAGAGGGTTCGTTTGCCCAGCACCTTATGAATCACCAAGATAGATGCCATATTCGATGCTGGACCTGCCATAAGCAACACCAAAGCCGCTCCAGGCGTTATTCCTTTAAGCATCAATGCCACCGCAACCGGAATAGAACCCGTCGCACAAACATACATCGGAATCGAGATGGCAAGCACCACAAGCATACTCAGCAGAGGCGTGTTGGCAAAATGCAAAAAGAAATCGTCGGGCACAAACACCGTAATCAAACCCGCTAACACAAGCCCAAGCACCAACCATTTGCCGATGTCTTCAACCATATCCACATACCCGTACCGCAACGCCTCCAACAGACGCTCCCCAAAGGTGCGAGAGGGATTGTCGGTGGGTTGGGTGGTTGGTTCGGTGGCAGTCGGGAGGGTTTCGGTAGGAGTTTTACGTTCAACCCCATTCACGATTTGTCCACCTACCAAGCCCGTGACGAGAGCCGCAACAGGTCGCAAAATCGCAAACGGGACACCCATCAACGAGGCAGTCGCAAGAATCGAATCCACCCCTGTCTGTGGGGTTGAGATGAGGAACGAGGTGGTCGCACCCTTCGAAGCCCCTTCTTTGTGCAACGACATCGCCGTAGGTATCACACCACACGAACACAGTGGCAAGGGTACCCCTAATAGTGTCGCCCAAAAGACCGAACGAAAGTTATTTTCACCCAAATAACGATGATACAGAGCGGTCGGCACAAAAGCGTGCAACAAACCTGCAAAACCGAATCCCAACAGTAGATACGGCGACATCTCGTTTATCAAAGCCCAAATCTCTCGCATAAGCGTTTCCTACAACTTACGGTAGATTTGTGGCATCATCTCTTTTGCAAGTGGTTGAGTATCAACAAGTTTCAACTCTTTCACCATGTGAAGCGTGCCTTGTTTGTATTCCTTAAAATGCTCCGTTTGCAAGTGGGCTTGATAAGCCATCGTATCCTTGTAAATCTCCACGATACGTACGGTGTACGGCTGTTCGGGTATCTCCATCGGGAACAGACAAATCACGCCTGCCTCTTTCTTGAGCGACTCGGCTGCCACCTTATGGGCTGCCTGCAAATACTCCTTCCAGTAGCGTTTATGAACCGCAATCTCGGCAATTCGCACAATAAAATCGCCTGCCGACTTTTCTTCAACCTGCATCGGGAGATGGCTTTTCATCCGCTCCACATTGGCTTTAATCACTTGCGGGGCAACGTATGGATAATCCGTTCCGTAGAGCAAATGGTCGGGTGTGGTGAGCGAAAGCAAGGCTTGTACAGTCGCTTCCGAAGGCGAACCAGCGAGGTCAAAGTATAAGCATTGGATGTTCTTTTCAAAGTCAATCTCACCCATCAAACCATTGCGGTGCATCACGGGATAGAGCGACTGCATACGCGGGATAGCAATCGGCAAGTAGGCTCCCGAATGTGGCACCACAACACGCATATTCGGATAACGTGCCAAGACGTTGCGACTAATCATATTCGTAACGGCACGAGTCGTCTCCGACAGGTACTCTTGCATCGCAAGGGGCGTTTGCTTCATCACTGCCCCATTGGTCGGCGTAGGTTTATGCGGGTGCAGAATCACCAAAGCCTTACGCTCCGAGAGGAACTGCATCAGCGGGTCTAAAATACTATCGCCAAGGTACTGCCCGTACACATTCGTGGCAAGTTTTACCCCCACAGCCCCGAGCGTATCCAACGCATAAGTCGCCTCGCGTATCGCCGATGGCACGTCTGGCAAGGGCAAGGTTGCACAAAACTGGAACCGATTCGGGTGTGTTTTGCATATCTCCGCCGCTTGCTCGTTGAACTGCCGACAAGCCACATTACACTCCTCCTGATTGCCAAAATACGGGTGTGGTGCGGGCAACGTCAAAATCGTTTGGTCAATGCCAACCTCGTCCATCAACTGCAAATGCCCTTCCATAGTCCATTGCGGGATAGGGAATCCCTCGTCCAAAAGAGCATTATGCTCCTTCAACAACTCCAAATAAGACGGCACAACATAGTGTGCGTGATAATCCGTAAAACTTTGAGCCATAGCGTGCATGGTAAAAAATAACAAGAAAAATAAGCTACACTTTTTCATAAAACCTCCAATTTTTCAACACACAAAGTTAAAAATGTTTTTTAAGTTTGGCACATAAAAAGTAATTTTGCGATGAATTTTTATGATTGAACGATTATGTACTCGAAATTTGATATTACAACTGCCAAATACGGCGAAGTGTTGGAAATGAAGCGTTACGATTTGGCGATTCTGCCGTGGGGTTCGACCGAGCCGCACAACAAACACCTACCCTACTGCACCGATATGCTCATGGCACAAGCGGTGGCGTTTGAGGTTGCTGAAAAAGCTCATGAACAGGGCATTAACGCGATGGTGTTACCGGGTATTCCGTTGGGGTCGCAAAACCCTGGTCAGTTTGAACTGCCCTACTGCATCCACGCTACGCAACAAACGCAGAGTATGGTTTTGCGGGATATAGTGGGGTCGCTTCGGCAGCAAGGTATTCGTAAGTTGTTGATTTTCAACGGACACGGTGGCAACATCTTCAAAGGTATGATTCGCGACTTGATGCTCCAGTACCCCGACATGCTGATTGGTGTGAGTGAATGGTTCGCTTTCGTCCCTCGCAACGAGTTTTTTGACGAAGCGGAAGACGACCACGCAGGCGAGCAGGAAACGTCCACGATGCTGTACTATTTCCCCGACTTGGTGCGGATGGAGTTGGCAGGCGATGGTAGTTCGAAGCCGTTTGCCATCGAGGGTTTGAACAAAAAAGTGGGTTGGGTGCCTCGCGATTGGGCAAAGACGACTCAGGACACGGGCGTTGGGTTCCCCAAAAAAGCCTCAGCCGAAAAGGGCAAAAAATACATGGAAGCCGTCATCCCGAAACTCGTGCAGTTGGTGGTGGATTTGGTGAAAAAAGAGGTGTATTAAAGGGATTTTTGGGTAGGATTGCATTTGTAAAACATGCTCCCCAAAACCTTGTTTTTTACAATAATTTTCACTACTTTTGCACATCATTAAACCGTCAAAAGCAACAAAAATGAATACTTTGTCCAAAAACGAAAAAGCAAGAATTATGGCGGATATGAAGTCGTTTGATGAGCCGATGCCAGCCGTGGGTATCTTTTGGTACGACCCTGAAGAACACGATTTTTTTGGTGTGTACAAGAAAGAACTAACACCCAAGATGGTGGAGGAAGCAGCAGAGAAAGGTCTGCCGTTCATCAATTATCAAACTTTGCACCGTCAGGTTTGGCAAAAGCAGTATTTCCGTGCCTTGGCTAAGCACGTGCCGACCAAGTTCTCGGGCGATTACACGCAGGTGCCGCGTGGACGAGTGGCATGGAATATAGACAAGTTTATCGTGTTCGTGGGTCAATGGGCGAAGGACAAAGAGGACGAACTGACGCATTTAATTGAGAAGTATTTCGCTCTGCCGTATTTTGAGTTTTTGTACGATGAACACTGGGACTTAGGTCGCGGTTGGTCGGGAGATTTGTAAAATAAAAATTGAGGACGACCATCTGACGTATCTAAAAAGTTTAGAAAGTATCGGCATGTGTGCCTGTTTGTAGTAAAAGGAGCGTTAATTCGCGGTCATCTTGTTTCCAAACCAATAGCCAATCGGGTTCAATATGGCATTCCCAACAGTTGGCATAATCGCTTGAAAGTTTATGAGGACGATATGAACTCGGTAAAGAACCATTTTGAGCAAGAAGGGTTACTACTTTTTCCAATTTATTCATCGGAAGTCCCCGCTTTTGGCAACGTTTATACGAGCGCTTAAATTGCCCTGTATACAAAATACGATACTTCATGCCTTTAATTGTGCGATGAGGTCGTCCATGTCCTTTGCTTCGTACACTCGACCCGCATCAATGTCTTCTAACGATTTTTGCAAGCCCGTTGTACGTTTTTGACCTATTTTTTGAATCCTGACACCTAATTGTTGCAAATAGGTCAATAAGGCTTTATTATTTTTGGAATTATCGTTTAATGTAATCGTATAGGTTGCCATATCAAATTGTAATTAAAACGTCGTGCAAAGATACAGAAAGAATGCGAAAAAAAAGAATTATTTTGTTTGGAAGTTTTGCTTTGCTTTTCCCTCAACATCCAACCTACACCCTTCGCAGCAGATTCTCCATCATTTTTAAAGCCCCACTCCTCCATCCCCTTGTTTTTTACAATAATTTTCACTACTTTTGCACAGTGATTTTTAACCTTAAATATGTACAACCATAAAAATTTTGCGTATGACAGAACGATACCTACGCCTATTAGGCGAGAAATTCCCTAACGCACAAAGCGTTGTTACCGAGTTGATTAACCTCCAAGCCATCTTGTCCCTGCCCAAAGGAACAGAGCACTTCATGAGCGACCTACATGGTGCCTCGTCGGCGTTTATCCACATGATCAAAAACGCCTCGGGAGTGGTCCGCAAAAAAGTAGATGAAGTGTATGGCGAAAAAGTATCGGAGGAGGAAAAACGTGCCATCTGTGCCTTGATTTACTACCCCGAAGAGCGAATCGAACTCATCAAACAGTTCTACGCGGGCGAAGAGGTCGATGGACTTTTCAAGATAAACTCGCAACTATCCAACCTGCCCGACTTGGACAAATGGTACCACACACGCCTGCATCAGGTGGTGAACATCGCCCGTGCAGTAACCATCAAGTACAGCCGCTCCAAAGTGCGTAAACTGTTGCCACCCGAATACGCCTACATCATCGGCGAGTTATTGTACGAATCAAACATCGAACAAAACGAGCGGCAAACCTACTACAACGCCGTCATCGATTCTCTGATAGAAATCGGCAGTGCAGAGCAACTGATTATCGCGATTTGTAATCTTATTCATAGCCTGACGATTGATACGTTGCATATCGTGGGTGATATTTTTGACCGTGGACCCGGCTCCAGCAAGATTTTAGACGAACTTGCCAACATACGAGATTACGACATCCAGTGGGGTAATCACGACATCGAGTGGATGGGAGCGATGGCTGGGAATCAGGCTTTGATAGCCACCGTGTTGCGGGTTAGTATCCGTTATGCCAACATCGAAACCCTCGAAGAAGACTATGGTATCAACCTCTTGCCATTAGCCAGCTTCGCCATGACGGTCTATGGCGATGACCCGTGTACGATTTGGCAGACGAAGGACTTTGAGAACAACCCACGCCTGACGCGTTCTGCCCAACTGATGGCGAAGATGCACAAAGCCATCTCGATTATCCAGTTCAAACTCGAAGGTCAAACCGTGCGTCGCCACCCCGAATGGAATATGGACCACCGTGCCGTGTTGGATAAGTTAGACCAATGCGAACTGCTGGATTCCAATCTGCCAACCATCGACCACAACGACCCCTACGCACTCAGTCGCGAGGAGGCTGAACTGATGAGCCAGTTAGCACGCTCGTTCCACAAATCCGAAAAGATGCAGCAACACCTGCGTATGCTCTACGAACACGGCTCCCTTTACCTCGTTCGCAACGGCTTCCTGCTCTACCATGCTGCTATCCCCCTCAATGCTGATGGTTCTTTCGCCGAAGCCGATGTGTGTGGGCAACGCGTCTCGGGTAAAGCCCTCATGGACCGCACCGATGCTATCATTCGGCAGGCGTACTACGGCACGGGCAAAGCCAAAGAAAACGCACTCGATTACATGCTCTATTTGTGGGAAGGCGAGTTCTCTCCGCTCTACAATAAGGATAAGATGACCACGTTTGAGCGTTATTTCTACGCCGACAAAGCCCTGCATAAGGAGAAGAAAGGGGCGTATTTTTCGTTGGCAGACGACGAGAAGATATGCAAGCAGATTTTGCAAGAATTTGGCTTAGACCCCGCTACGGGACGTATCGTCAACGGTCATGTGCCCGTGAGTACCATCAAGGGCGAGAGCCCGATTCGTGCCAATGGCAGACGATTTGTGATAGACGGCGGTTTCAGTAAACCCTACCAAGAGAAGACGGGTATTGCGGGTTACACGCTCATCTACAACAGCCACGGCATTCAACTTGTGGAGCACGAGTCCTTCGAGAGCCGCGAGCAAGCCGTCATCTCGGGTAGCGACATCAACAACCGCACGCTCCTGCAAGATTTCAGCTCCAAACGGATGCGTATCCGCGACACCGACATCGGCAAAAAACTGCTTGAACAGATAAGCGACCTCAAACAACTCCTCCACGCATATCGCAACGGTACTTTGAGGCAGAAAGTGTAAGGTTTAAAAACAAAATGCCACAAATCATCGTCTTACGAAAGTTAAGGCGGTGATTTTTTTGTCCTCGTTTTTGGGGTGCGTGTTTTAGGTTCAAAATAGGGGAAAAACGTTTTTTTTTACAATTATTTTGCGTAGTTCAGAAAAAAATGCTAATTTTGTAGCCGAATTGAGAGAAATCTCATTTCAGACATATTGATTATCGCGTTTGCGATTTATTTGACCTATCGAAATGTAGGAAGTTTTGAATCAAGTCAAAGTAAGTCAGCAAACGTCCATATTTGTATATGGGCGTGACTTATCGACTTGATGGGCATTTCCTACAGCCTCGGTGGGGATAGGGAACGCCCATATTTATTTGTCCCTTTCTAAATAAATGACCGCAGACGGCAACATAAAGAGCCGCACTTTTGAAACGGGGCAAGACCTGCAAAGCCGTAAGAGCAGGAAAAATTAAATTATTTTATTATTTTTAAACCGATGGGGCGATGGGATATAACCGCCAAAAAAGAAAATGAAAAAGTTAATAGTTTTGATTTTTTCCGTTGTAAGTTTGTCTCTTAACCTGATGGCTAGCACCAATAGTTGCAAGATTTCAGGAGGACAAAATGATAATGCGACTGTTGTGGCATCTATAGTAGAAATTGGTGATGGTTATGTTAAAGTAGAACTATCTAATGATGGAGATTTTGCAGTTAATGTTAGTGTTAAGATTCATAAAGAGCAGGGTAGTGATTATACTGCTGCAACTATTGTGCCTGCTCAAGGAGGAAAAGAAATTAAGGTTCTGGTTACAGGTGCAAAATCTGGAGATAGTGTAAGCAGATATGATATTACTAGTGTTTCTGGAGCTCGTTGCAACTAATACAAAAGTTGATAAATACTTATATCTTCTACCGCCCGAGCCAAATACTCGGGCTTTTTTATTTAATTCGTAGAGTTTTTTTACACAACCCCAACTTGCAGACAGTTTTGCCCTATTTGGTGAATACCGCTAACGATTTTTTCGCGTTGTGCGGGCTTGGGTTTGCGTGTACCACAAGCATACTGCGAGAGCATCGCCTTACTAATGCCCGTAATCTGCGAAAGATAGGCAAATGAAATAAACGCTTTGCACTCCTGCAAAATAGCCGACATATCTTTGACAAACGTGAAGGTAGCCTCCACATCCTCCCCCGTACGCTCTTTGTGTTCGGTACGAAAGGCATCAAAAGTCGCCAAAAAATCACGCTCGGCTTCTTCTATCGTTGCACCTTCCCCAAAAAAGCCAAACGGAAACTCTTCATTACAATAAACGCTGTACCAACCTGCACCATTACTCTCTACATGTGCTTCGTATTGCTTTGCCATAATCTGTATGTTTTATGCGATTCCTGCATCGCGAAATGAAAGTAATGCTATTTTTTTGAATAGCAAATTTTTTATCCCATTTTTTCGCCAAAATATCGCTCTTCTTGCTTATTTCAAAAATATGTTATACTTTCGAGGCTGAAAAATTTCAAGTATGGAAAACACACATTTTGCACTCATCACAGGGGCTTCATCGGGCATCGGATTGGAGTTTGCACGGCAGTTGGGTAAAAAAGGCTATAACCTGCTCATCGTGAGCAACGAAGCCCTGATTCACGCTCGGGCAGACGAACTACGCACCACCTACCCCACGTTGCAAGTCATGGCGTTGGAACGAGACCTCAGCCAACAAACCGCAGCACGCGAACTGTACGAATACACGCACGCACAAGGCTTGGAAATCGAAGTGCTGATCAATAATGCCGGCGTTTATCACGACCGCGACATCTTGGACGACAGCGAGGCTTTTACGTCTCTCATCCTCAACCTGCACATGTACACGCCTGCGATGCTGTGCCACCTGTTCGGCACCGACATGCGAAACCGCAAGCACGGCTATATTCTCAATGTGTGTTCCGTAACCAACAAAATAGCCATCCAACGGCTCGGCACCTACGGCAGCACCAAAGCGTTTTTGAACAACTTCACGCGGTCGCTCCATATTGAACTCAAACCGCACGGCGTTTATGTAACCAACCTCAGTCCGGGGGCTGTGGATACGACTTTGTACAACATCAAGCCGTGGCTCACGAAACTTGGGAAGTGTTTGGGCATCATCGTTTCGCCCCAGATGCTCGTTCGGCGAGGCTTGTGGGCAATGTTTCACGGCATCAGCAAAGTAACCGTCCCGACCGTCTTTTGGCTGTTTTTAACGACCCTTATTCTGTTTATTCCGACCTGTTTGTTGCGGTTGATTCGACGATTGGGATTGTTTTGATTTTTTTGAAGCCAAAAATGGGCGAAGAGGCGTGTTTGAAGCAAAATTTGTAAAAAATAAACGATATGAAACAATTAGTTTGTATCACATTGGCAGTGATTATGATGACAGCATGTAATAAATCGACCCTTGTTATTCCGCATGACAGGGTTTTGAATCTTGAAAAAGAGTTGCAAACGCAGTATCCCGATGCGGATACGCTCCTGATGAATCGTGGCATTGAACAAGTCGCGGCTCTATGGCGAACAGAAGATGGCTCGGCAGACGACTTTACGCAGTTTGTCAAAGAACATTATTGTGGCACAGATGACGAGCGATTGGCTCTGTTTGAGTCGCTCAGTAGGGTGTTGGAAAACTGCTTCGAGTCGGCTGATAAACTGACTGTTGAACTGCTTCGTCCTACCCAACTCACGAACGCTACCGACCCGCAAGTGCCCGATTGGATCATGTCGGCTTATAGTCCGTTGGCACATTTCTCAGACGATATGTTTGCCAATAAGTTAGCCTTCATCACCATTCTGAATTTTCCACATTTTAGCCTGGATGAAAAGAACGTTTTAGGGCAGAGTTGGAACCGCAAACAATGGGCGATGGCTCGTATGGGCGACATTTTCACCACACGCGTACCTTCGGCAGTGAATACCCGTTTAGCACAAGCGTTTGCCAATGCGGAGAATTACATTGCCGATTATAATATCCACACCCAAAGCCTGCTTACCGACGATGGACGACAACTGTGGAAGGAAAATAAAGTGCTGTTGAGCCACTGGAACCTGCGAGATGAACTCAAAGGCTTATACGCCGATTCTATCCACGGGCAGGAAAAGCAGGAGATGATTTATCAGGTGATGCAACGTATCGTTCGGCAAGAAATACCGCAGGAGGTCATCAATAGCGACAAACACCTATGGAAACCCTACGCCAATACTGTTGAAGGCGAGGCGTTTGCGAGTGAGCCTTATACCCGCTACGAACGCATACTGGAAGTGGCGAACGCTTATTTTGAGGAGGATAAATACTGCCCTTTGATGCCGAGTGCCATCACGCGTAACTTTGAAGAGGGTGTCGAGGTACCTGCACACGAGTTGGATTCCTTGTTTCGCATGCTTTTGGGGTCGGAGCAAGTCAAAAAAGTGGCTTCGATTATTCGTCAGCGGTTAGGGCGAGAGTTGCGGCCGTTCGACATTTGGTATGATGGTTTCAAGACACGCTCCACGCTTAACGAGGATAGTTTGAGTAAGGTTACGCGGGGACTGTATCCCAATGCGGAAGCTTTTGCTGCCGACATGCCTCGTTTGCTGCAAAGTTTAGGCTTTGAGAAAAATCATGCCACAGACATAGCATCGCATATCGCTGTTGAGCCTGCACGCGGTTCGGGGCATGCGTGGCCATGTTTGGGACGCAACGAACAAGCCCGATTGCGGACACGTATCTTGCAGGACGGTATGGATTACAAGGGTTATAATATCGCCATACATGAGTTCGGACATTGTGTGGAAGAGGTGTTGGATATGTACTTTATTGACTACTATATGCTCGCGGGCGTACCGAATACGGCATACACCGAGGCAAGTGCTTTCCTTTGGCAAAACCGCGACTTACAACTCCTGCCGAAACCTGCCAAAAACGTCCAATCCAATGAGATGGAGGCACTCGACCATTTTTGGTCCATGTACGAGATAATGGGGGTTAGTTTGGTCGATATGGCAATGTGGCAGTGGATATACGCCCATCCCAAAGCAACGCCCAAAGAGCTCTGCGAGCAGACGGTTGCCATCGCCAAAGACGTTTGGAACAGCTATTACGAGCACGTATTGGGCGAGCATGACTGCGTTTTATTGGGAATTTATAGCCACATGGTTAATTCGCCGATGTATCTACCGAATTATCCGCTGGGGCATATCGTGCAATACCAAATAGAGGAGCATTTGACCCAATATAAAAACAAGGAAGCGTTTGCAAAAGAGTATGAACGCATCTATCGCTTAGGGAAATTGACACCCAAAGAATGGATGATTCAGGCGGTAGGCACACCACCGTCGGTTGAGCCGATACTGAAAAAGATAGATGAGATTTGTGCTCAGATAGGAAGTGGTGAGAAGTAGATGATGCCAAGGTTGGAAGAAAGGTCTCCAAAAAAGCGTATAAATCAAAAAAAACTATTTTACTTTTTCTTCCTGAACGCTGCGGGGCTTACACCTTCGTGGCGTTTGAAAAAAGTGCCGAAATAGCTCGACCGAAAACCGAAAGCGGTTGCAAAGGTACAACTTTTTTTTTGATATATGCAAATTCATTTGCAGCTTGACGTGAGAAACTGAACAAAATGCCATTCAAGGTACAATACTTTTTAGAGATATGCAAACAATGTTTTGATTTCAAAAAAAGACCCACGCTGTTTTTGCGCGAGTCTCATAGATGATACGTTGGCTATTTCAAGCGGTCAACTATTCTTTACTTCTTATGGTTTTAATCCATTGAGGATGAGGCGGATGAC
>JAEELX010000106.1 GCA_016282955.1 Paludibacteraceae bacterium
CAACACTTTGGCGACCAAATGGAATACGTCGGCTATGCCACGGTCAATGGGCAAAAAATGATGACCCAACCTATCCTGCAAACGCAAGATTCGTCCGAAACGATAACTTTGAAACTTACGGAATTATACAATAACGATATAGCGTCTTTGGGTGCAACCAACAACGATTTTCGTGTTGCTCTCTCGTTGAGTCCGTTTTCGTTACGGCAGTTTGAGCAAGGATATACGTTCAAAGTGGGCGACAAGACCGCTTCAACGCCCCAAGAACTGCAACAAATCTACCGCGACCTCGGCTCGACCGAAATGTATGTACGCATTGCCACCAAACGCCACGTAACAGCCGAAGATATTACTGATGGCAAGAAAGACCCGAACGCCAACGTACACACCTTTGACCAAGCCATGCAGTTGTGCAAAATTGCAGCAGATTTGAATATCCCCATCAACCCCGAAATCATGTGTGCTTACACCTATATGGACATGGATCAACAGCAAGCCCCGAGGTTTGATGAGTATCCCGAAATTTACAAATTGCAACGAGGCAAAAAATGGTCGCAACTGACGCTCGGCGAGATTTGTACGGTGCTGGAAGCGTACGGCGAGATGGTTGCCGATTCGATTCTTAGCACGGGCTGTACGGTGAAGAATTGGAATTTGGGGAACGAGGCGAATTTTGGGTTTGCGGGCATCAGTATGGGCTTGGAAACAGCGGTGGATAAAAAACTCGGCAAGTCATCAACGATTAAAAAATTTTTGGCTCCTGTGTTCGGTGTTTGGTGGCTCAAAAAGCACGTTTGGCAGCACGATGCGAAAGCGTTTGCGGCAGTGAAAAGAGGAATATTAAGTGCTTGTAAAAAACACGGGATAAAAGAGTCGGAGGTGAAGTTTTCCACACATGTGGCAACCGTTGTCTTCACGGCACGTTGCACGGCTTCGTATTTCAACACGATGAAAAAGTACGGCTACGATATGGAAACAGCGGGCATCAGTTACTATCCGAGTGCTCCATCCATGTCGCTCAACCGCAAAAAAATCCTCACCAAAACCGTTACGCGTGTCAATCGAAAATGTGATTTGCCTGTTTTTATCGGCGAGTTTGCGTACCCTTCGGGCAAGATGGAAGGCGATTTTGCGGGTTGGAACCTTCAACTGAAAGGTTATCCCAAAAACCAACAAGGGCAAGCCGATGTTTATGCTGACGTGATTGATTTTGGGAAAAAGAATGGAATAGAGGGGATTCGCTATTGGGCACCCGATTACGAGGGGTGGTATGCGATGTCAATGTTTGAATTTGACAATAAAGTGGGGACGGCAAAAACTATCCTAAAAAATCACAAGGAACTTATTGAATAATAACGAATTAACTATGAAAAAGATATTTTTATTTACGCTGATTTGGAGTTGTCATTTGGTGGCTTGGGCACAGAGCGATACGGCTCTTGTTTCGGCACAAAATAACGCAACTAATCCGCCAAAAGATACGACTGTAGCGGCTCAACGCACTTTTCTCAAAGGTCTCAGTGTGGGTATGGGCGTTCCGTTGGAATTTTACGATTTGGAAGCAGGTGGCGTACACGTGCAAGTGGGGTATGATTACGCCCATCCGATTACTGACAAGTTTGGTTTGGGAGCTTATGTGAGTGCAGGAGGTGGCTTCTTGCGGGCTTTTCATCCTTACAATCAATACGATGCTAATTTCTCGATTTTGAAACTCTCAGCAGGCGTGTTGGCACAAGTGGGCGACCTGAAAAAGCAACCTTTTTTGATTGGTGTTAGTCCGTTTGTGGGCATGGGATTGGTGGATATGGATTTATTTTTGCCTTTTGAAATCCGCTTCGGGCGTATGTTTGCCAATCGCTGGTACGTGATGGGCGAAATTGTGTATGGTGTTTCGTTAGCAGAAGAAACCAAGTATTTTGAGCCATCAATTCGTGTGGGTTATAATTTTTGGAAGAAAAAGGAAAAGTAAAAGAATAGTAGGTTGTTTATCTTGCTTTAAAACGAAGATTTTTTGCAGTTATTTTTGAAAAATGTACCTTTGTGCAACATTGTAATCAACAAAACCCATGGCAACATTTATTCAAACATTTTTTGCAACCAGTCAGGCAAACGAAAAGATTTTGGAACAAGACACTGCTACAGTGGAGCAAATGCAGAAAGTCCCAACAGACGTAACAGAAGCCATAACCGATATGGCACAGCAACTGACGTCTTCCAATGTACATTTAGACCAGATTTTTAAGCAACTTATCGATTGGGGATTAGATGTTGGGCGTCATATCTTGGTGGCACTTGCGATATTTATTGTCGGTCGTTACCTTGTGAAAATGGTCAATCATTTGGTTGCTAGATTCATGGAGAAACGCAAGATAGAAGTGAGTTTGCAGACGTTTATCAAGAGTTTTGTGAACATTATGATGCAAGTCTTGCTTATCGTGGCAGTGATTGGTGCGTTGGGTATCAACACCACGAGTTTTGCGGCTCTGTTAGCCTCGTTTGGTGTGGCGATAGGTATGGCTCTGAGTGGCAACTTGCAGAACTTTGCAGGGGGTATCGTCATACTTTTTCTCAAGCCCTACAAGGTAGGCGATTGGATTGAGACGCAAGGGACGGCAGGTTCGGTGGTGGCGATACAGATTTTTCACACGATTTTGCTCACGGCAGACGGCAAGCAGATTTACATCCCCAACGGAGCGTTGAGTAGCGGTAACATCATCAACTATACGCAAACGCCTACTCGGCGAATAGAGTGGGTTATTGGGGTTGAATATGACGAGGATATGGACCGTGTACGCACGATTGTGGACGGTTTATTGAAGGCCGACAAACGCATCTTGTCCGACCCGGCTCCTGTGGTGTATCTGCAAGAGATGGCGGATAGTTCGGTGAACGTGTTGGCTCGTGCGTGGGTGAATAATGACGACTATTGGAATGTGCGTTTTGAAATTAACGAGTTGATTTACAAGACGTTTAATAACGAAGGCATTAGTTTCCCGTTCCCGCAAATTACGGTGCATCAGGCGTAAAATACCAATTAACGTATTCCGTCATACGAATCATGGCAGAAATGGGATGGTTTTCTCACACCCTAATCCCCGCTTTATCTAACAATGAAGTGATTTTATCGAATTCGCGTTGGGTGGCTTTGCCGTTGTTAAAATTCTCCAAAATCGTACCATAACGGCGTTTAATCTCTTCTTTGGATGCTTCGCAACACACCGCGTCGTCAGAGATACAGAACCCGACCATATTCACCCCCATATCGGTAGGCGACTTGTACGGATTTTCGCCATAAATATCCTTGAAAATAGCGTCTAAAATAGGAAACAATTCGATGTCGCGGTTGTAATTCACAACCGTCTTATTGTACGCTTTGAGGTGAAATGGGTCAATCATATTCTTATCGTTCAGGTCAACCGTAGCGGCTTCGTAAGCGATATTGATGGGGTGCTCAAGGGGCAAATTCCAAATAGGGAAGGTCTCAAACTTGGCATAACCCGCTTTGATTCCGCGTTCGTGTTCTTGGTACAGTTGGCTTAAACAGGTCGTCATCTTGCCACTACCAGGACCCGGTGCAGTTGCAATCACCAACGGACGAGTGGTTGGGATGTAATCATTTTTGCCAAAACCGTCTGGTGAGTTGATAAAATCAACGTTAATCGGGTATTTTTCAATTTTATGGAGACAATATGCCTTGATGCCTAACTCATCCAACTGTTGCCGATAAACCATCGCTTTGGGTTGCTCTTGGTAGTGCGTTATCGCCACTCCGTTGACCAAAAAGCCTCGTTCCACAAAAATATCCCGCAGCCGTAGCACTTCATCGGCATACGTGAGCCCTGAATCGCCTCGCACCTTGCCTTTTTCAATATCTTCGGCGTTGATAACGATGACAATCTCGGCATCGTCCTGCAACTGCGTGAGCATACGCAACTTACTATCGGGCTGAAAGCCAGGCAAGACACGACTTGCGTGGAAGTCATCGTACAACTTTCCACCAAATTCCAAGTAGAGTTTGTCTCCAAATTGAGCGATACGCTCCTTGATGTGCTCCGATTGGATTTTAAGATATTTCCCGTTATCAAAACCGATTTTCATTGCATTTTCAGTCTGAAATACGGGAAACGAAGGTAAGTAAATTTTTGAAAAAATACAAAAAAAACAAAATCTGCATTTTGAACGTCGAAGTGGGATATGTACTTTTTTCTTGTTAGTTAAAAAATAAAATGTATTTTTGCACTGATTTCAAAAGGAAATCAACGAAGCGTTATGCTCGTTTCTTGCACATGAGGAACGTGAGAAATTCATCAAACCGCAGGAACAAGTGTAAAGGTTCGCGTATGTACGCGTGGACAGTTTGCATCTTCTCGGTTTAAGGTAATCTCACTACCTCTCATGGGTGGAGCGGCATACGGTGCCACGCTTCTTATTCGATAAAAACTGCTCAACGAGACACGGGAGAGCAAACTAAAAACAAAAAAATGGCAATTTTTATTATTTTGGCTGACATTATTGTTCTAATATTAATGATTGGGGCAAAGAAATCAAAGTTTGTGAAAGAGTATCTCAAAAACGATGAGAGCATTATTGCTAAAGCTCAGAATTCTGGGGTCATAGTTTCGGTGATTGTTATTATCATGGCTGTAATCAACTTAAACTTGATAACAGTTAGTCAATTTGTGAACAATAATTATGGCTCATCAGGCATTTTAGAAATAATTTTTTGTTTGTTATTGCTAACCCCGCTGTTTAGGATGCTAAACAACTATTGTCGGGAATTTGTTGTGACAAATAAAAGAATTGTCTTGAAGAAAGGTATCTTGTCGCGTAATGTTAAAGAATTCCGATACGATAAGTTGGAATCTTGTGCCGTAAAACAATCAATACTTGGAAGAGCGTTGAACTTCGGTACTATCGTATTATATGGTACTGGTGGCAGTATAGCTGCAGAATCGTTCATTAAAGACCCGTACATATTTAGGCAGCATCTTATTGATAAAATCGTCTAATGGTTGGTAGATTGACACCTATTAGTTCTTATTTTTAGGCAAAATCGCAGATTTGTTTTACGTAAATTGAAGATTTTTCTTTTTCGCGACTAAATAAATCGTATTTACAACCGCTTACAATCAGCAAATAAATTCCTGTTTTATGTAGTGCGAATCGAAGAAAACCAGCCCGAAAGCGAACATATCCACCGTTGCCGTAACGAGAGCATGTTGGCAAATCTGCTTCCACGCTCTGTACATCTCGCCCGAGGCGTGAATGTCGTCCACAAGCACAATCGTCTTTTGATGAATATGGTGCGTTATGTGTTCGAAGTACTGCATAGTGGCTTCAAACGTGTGATTGGCGTCTAAAATAGCGAAATCAATGGGCGTTTTGAGTTGGTTCAAAACCTGCGGAAGCGTCTCGTTGATGTTGCCGCGAATGAGTTCAATGTTGTGCAGGTTTAGTTTTTGCCACATTTCCGACGCAATATCGGCGATTTTTTCGGCTCCCTCGAAGGTGTAAATCTTGTTTTTGCTGTTTGCAGCAGCGAGATAAGCCGTCGTGATGCCCAAACTTGTACCTAATTCGACACAAACGCACGGCTTTTCCAACGAAACCAACAAACGAAAAATCTGTTGGGCTTCCTGCGGAGGCATCAGCGTATTTTTTGCAACGGATTGGATGACAACATTATAACGAGGATTTTTTTTGCCTTTCGTCCCCAAATCATGCATCTCGATGACTTGTTGGTTGGTGAGCAGTTTTTGGCGTATGGGTTCAATTTTTTCAAAGCAATAGTACGGATTTTTACTGGGCAAGACGTCGTTCACCAACCGAAATAAGTGGGGCGAATGAATGCCATGCCCTCTGCGATTATGTGCGGTGAGGGCATGCTTCAAAAACGAAAACGCAAGGTAAAAATTCATTCGTTAATACTGCTCATAAAACTCACTGACAGCCACGATGCCTTTTTTCCAAACCTCCAAATCCATCGATTCGTTGGGCGAGTGGATAGCATTTTCTTCCAAACCAAAGCCCATCAAGATACTTTTAATCCCCAGCACCTTTTCAAAGAGCGGAATCACGGCAATACTACCTCCACGGCGTGCCGAGAGTGGCTTCTTGCCAAACGCTTTTTCAAAGCCCTTTTCAGCGGCTTTATAAGCGGGGTGTTCCATCGGACAGATATACGCTTCGCCCCCGTGCATAGGCGTGATGGAAACCTTCACACCCTTCGGAGCAATGGAGCGGATATAGTCCATGAATAGTTGCGAAATCTCCTCGTGCTTTTGATTGGCAACCAAGCGACAAGACACTTTGGCAAAGGCTTTGCTCGGCAAAACGGTTTTGCTACCTTCCTGCGTGTAACCTCCCCAGATACCACAAATGTCAAACGAGGGACGGCACGAGTTACGCTCCAAGGTGGAAAAACCCTGCTCGCCATAGACATATTCAATGCCAATGGCTTGTTTGTAAGCGTCCAAGTCGAACGGGATTTGCGTTATCATTTCGCGTTCCTGTTGGGGAATCGGCAACACTTTGTCATAAAAATGAGGAATGGTAATGCGACCGTTTTCGTCCACTATTTTAGCCAACATCTCGCAAAGAGCATTGATGGGATTTTTGATAGCACCTCCAAAATGTCCGCTGTGCAAGTCGCGATTGGGACCATCGACTTCGATCTGCCAATACGCCAACCCACGCAAACCTGTCGTGAGCGAAGGCGTTTGTTTGCCAATCATGGACGTGTCGCTCACCAAAATCACATCTGCCTGCAACAAATCCTTGTGTTTGGTCATAAACTCCTCCAAACTTGGACTGCCGATTTCCTCCTCGCCCTCAATAATAAATTTGACGTTGTGCTGCAATTTTTCCTCTTTCACCAAGTACTCAAACGCTTTTACTTGTATCATCGTTTGCCCTTTGTCATCATCGGCACCGCGTGCATAGAGTTTGTTGTCGCGTATTTCGGCTTTCCAAGGGTCGGTTTTCCACTCGTTGAGCGGCTCTGCGGGCATCACATCGTAATGACCATACACTAAAACGGTTTTGGTTTCAGCGGTGGGTTGCGGGCATTTATATTCCGCAAAAACGATGGGATTGCCTTTGCTTTGCATCACTTCTGCCTTTTGGACACCGGCTTGCAAGAGTAACTCTTTCCAACGTTTTGCACACGCAACCATATCTTCTTTGTGTTCACTTTGGCAACTGACACTCGGAATTTGAATCAAACTTTGCCATTCTTCTACGAACCGTTCAAAGTTGTTATTTATAAATTCTTGTACATTCATAATGATTTATTTTAGATGTTTTTATTCCTTTTTTAATCGGTTTTAGACCGTGTTTTATATTTTTTCAAAATGGTACGAAATGTTTTCTCCCATCTCCACAACCATGTAATAAGCGGGACTTACGGGGTCTTGCAAGGTGCTGACGGTGATAAATTCAATGCCGTTAAATTTGTAGAGTTCGCGTGCGTGTTCGTGTCCACACCAGTACATTTCGATTTTGTTTTTTGCCAATAAATCCGCAATCTCGTACGTTTCTTCCAAAGCGAAACCCGCATTCGCCCCCGAACCGTGTGCCGAGTAGGGGAAAAAGAGGTTGGTATGCGTTACGGCAATGATATGGCGATAACCCTCTTTGGACTTGGTTTGTAGCACGTTTTTGAGCCATTTCATTTGTTTGGTTTGTAGCGTGCCATTGCTGGAATCAAAAACGATAAACAAATCTAATTTTTCGCCCGATGGACCTTGCGTATCAAACCAATAGGTCGCTGTCCCGAAGTATTTACGATACTCTGTCCATTGTCCGTAGTAAATATCGTGGTTGCCAACGACAGGGAAGAGCGTGTCCCATTTGGATTTGTCCGTGCGGTCGTCTGCATACCACGCCTCTATCATCTTGGGGTAGTTCCCGTCTGCATTGACCATATCGCCCAAGTGAATAGCAATCGGACAATTCGGGTCGTGGTGGTATAGGTTCACAAACTTAGTCAAATTGCGGTTCGTGGAGTCGATATGCGTATCGGTACAAACATAAATGCGGTAATTATTTTGCGACACTGGAATCGTCTTGAAGGGGTGCGTCTGATTGTACTCCATTGAATGGTCAAATCGCACATTGGTATATGGACTTTGTCCGTTCCACATGCCAGCCCAATCGAAATTTCCTTTTGTACAGCCTGTCAACAGACAAACGGTGAGGATGATGTATGTTATTTTTTTCATTTTCGTCTGATTTAAGTGTTTATAAAAAATACGTAAAACCCACTTTGGTTATGACGCTGTAAAAAGAGGCGTTGAGGTGGAACATACCCGTTGGTTTGAACTCAATGTCGGCATGTACACGCCATTTATCGTCAATATCATATCGGCCACCCACGTTAAAAATAGGTTGCCACATGCGTTCAATTTGGAAGTCGTTATTGTTGGCTATACTCGCTGATACGTTCCATTTATTCCGTTGTGGGCGAGCAAACACTTCCAAACGCCAAAAGATATTATAGACCTCACTTGTAAAACCGTACCCTTCGTTCATATCGTGATTAAAGGGCGTAAAAACACGCGTAAAAGCCCCTAATTGAGCACTGACGTAATCCATTCTGTATCCCAAACTCAATCCCGCACAGGTCTCGTGTATCTTGTTGCGTGCCAATAGTTTATATTGTGCTCGTGTTTCAAAAAATAATTCGCCTACTTTGAATGGGATTTTAGGCCGTAAAACAAAGCCTCCCACGTAAAAATTGGCTGTGGATAACTGCAACCGACCTTCCATCTCAAAATGCGGACTAAACGGAATGGTTGCAATGCCCGAAAAGTTTGCATACGAATTGTAGGTGTAGTTGTAGCCATACTCCACATTCGCCTTAATGGAATAGCGTTGGACACCAAACCCCGACTGCAACGTGTCTTTGCTCCAAGCGTTCAGCACATTGGCAAGAATCAGAAACAAAAAAAGGCATCTTTTCATCTATTTGTTGTATTTAAATTCTATAATGGTTAAACCAGCACCACCCGTGTTGGGGTCGCCGTCGTGAAAAAGCATACTCCCTTGCGAGCGTTTGTACATAATTTTATTTTTTTCCCGCAAATAATCGCGGACGATTTGCTTCAAAGCCCCCGTACCTGTCCCGTGCAGGATCGTTACCGTGTCCATTCCGACCATAATCGCCTCGTCCACGTAATTCATAATCTCGTTTGTGGCTTCGTCAGCACGCATGCCTCGGATGTCCAACGAGGGCGAGAGGTTGATTGCAGAAGCTAAAATCGTGGAAGAAGAAAGTGTCGAAGAAACCCGCAAAGACGATTTTTCTTCTTTATTTGGATTGGCAGACAACGCTTTTAAGTCTCTAAAATCCTTGAAAACCGCTTTTTTAGACGTTTTCTTGTCTTTGGGTGCCGTCTCTTGGACGATTTCGTTGTGGATTTGTTCCTTCAATTTTTCTACTTTTTGCCGTGCTTTTTGGGTCGTTTCTTTTTGGGCTTTGGTCTCTTTTATTTCGCGGATGGTTCGTTCGATGGTCGCATTGCTTTCTTGCAGGATTTTAGTGGCTTGTTCGTTGGCTTCTTTGATGATTTCTTTTTGTTTTTTGCGTAACTCGCTTATTTCTTTTTCGTAGTACTTTTCTTTCTCTTCCAAGCGTTTTTCTTGCTCTTTTATCTGCTGACGTTTGTTTTCCCAGTAATGTTTGTCGCGTGCAATATCGTTGAGGTATTGGTCGTAATTGATGTGGTCAGAGCCCACTAATTGCGTAACTTGCTCAATAATGTCGTTGGATAAGCCGATTTGTTTGGCGATTTCGATGGCATAACTACTGCCTGCCACGCCGATGCTGAGCTGGAAAAGTGGCTTCATCACGCTTTTATCGTACAGCATCGCACCGTTGACCACCTTGGGAGTTATTTGGGCAAAATGTTTCAAATTCGTGTAGTGGGTTGTGATGACCCCAAACGTGTTTTGTTCGTTTAATTTTTTGAGAACGACCTCCGCAATAGCCCCACCAATAGACGGTTCAGTGCCACTTCCAAACTCGTCAATCAAAATCAAGGACTTGTTGTTGGCAATTTTCAGAAACTGTCGCATATTTTTGAGGTGCGAAGAGTAAGTGCTCAAATCGTCGTTGATAGACTGTTCATCGCCAATGTCAATGAGCAGATTTTCAAAAATCCCCATCGTGCTACTCTCGTGCAAAGGCACCAACAAACCGCACTGCAACATATATTGCAGCAAGGCTACGGTTTTGAGGCACACGCTTTTTCCACCCGCATTGGGTCCCGAAATCACCAAAATTCGCGTGTTATTTTGTTGCGATGTCCCCAAACGGATGTTGAGTGGCACGACTATTTTGCCAGATTGCTGGTAGTTCATAAATAGGATAGGGTGCCTTGCATTTCGCCAATCAATAATCGGTTCGCGTTGGATAATCGGTGCGATGGCGTTCAGTTGTATGGCTAACTGGGCTTTGGCGTACAAAAAATCAATCGTTCCCAAAAAGAGGTTGGTGTTCAAAATATCCTGCCGATTGGGTCGCAAAGTGTTGGTTAACTCCGTCAAAATGCGAATTTTCTCGCGTTGCTCTTCACTTTGCAACTCACGAAGCCGATTGTTTATTTCGACCACTTGTTGTGGCTCCACAAAAACCGTCTTGCCCGTTGCCGATTCGTCGTGTACGATACCGTTGATTTTGCGTTTGTAGGCAGGTGGAATTGGCAAAACCAAACGTCCTTCACGCAAAGTCGGAGTCGTTTCTTTATCCACAAAACCGTCTGTGATGGCTTGTTTGAGGATAGAAATCAACGTCCTTTCAACGCTATTTTTTGCCTGTTGCATCTCGCGACGAATACGTGCCAAGTCCACCGAAGCATTATCGGCAATGTTGCCGTATTTATCTAAAATTTTGTCAATCTGTTTGAGAATCGGGGCGATGAAATCCAACGAATTTTCGAGCAACAAAGCGTGCATTTGTGGGAAAAGTTCGCCACTGATGGAACGAATAAAAAGTGCTAAATCATGTGTAATTTGTAGCGTTTTGCGGAGTTGGAAGCATTCTTCTTCGGTCAAATACGACCCTTCAAGCCGAATTTTTGCCATCACTTCCCGCAAATCATATATCTCGCCACGCGGAAAAGAAAGCGAAGAATCTTGCAAAATATGCAACATCTCGTTGGTTTGTTCCAGCAGGGCTACAATCGCTTTGTAATCGTTTTGCCACTGCATTTTTTCCACTTGTTCCTTCCCAAAAATCGATTGGCAATGGTCTAAAAGATATTGTCGGATGATGTCAAAATCTATTTTTTTTTCTATGTTGTTAGGATATATCATTTTGTTGATTTACAATAGTTTAAAGTAAGCGTATATCGTTTATCACTTTGCAGCCAACTTTATCATTCAATTTTTTTACAAGTTCGTATCGCATATTAAAAATCTCGTTTTTGAGTGCCGAATTGGTTATCCGAACATGCAAAACACCTTGTTTAACCTTTAAATCGTCCGAGTATTTAGTGGCATATTTTCCGACCACTTCTGTCCAAAAATTAACGATTTGATGTTCCAAAAACGGTTGCAACAATTCGGTTTCTCGCAAGAAATCAAACACAAATTCATTTACTAATTTCGGCTCTTTGCGTTCCATAAAAATCGTTGCTAATTAACCTTTGGACATATTCCTAAGCGTTCGCCATGATTACGCCAAACCTTCCTTTTAACTATTTTCTGTCTGCGAATCGGTCTGTTTAGAATCCTCTATTTTTTTGTTTGCTTGTTCCTTGTTATAAAAGAAATATATCTTTTCGCCTGCTTGGGGAGCTCGTCCGTTTTTAGCATTGTTGTACCGCCGCAACGTTTTTTCGTTCATGTTCGCCAAAAATGCCAAACGTGCAAACGTATCTCCCTCTTTTGCAACCACATAACGCGTTCCACGTTTCCTTCTATTAAATTGATGAAAAATCTGTATGCCTGGTAAATGCTTATTGGCGATGAGTTTTGGCAATGCAACCACCGTAATTTCTTCACCAAATTGGTTTTCTATCACAAGACTTTTGTCCATCAAACTTAACAATCCATAATCCTCAATGATTTTAATGAGTTTGTTGGCATATTGCGGGTCGGTTGCGTAGCCACATTTGGAAAGTCCGGTAGCCCAGCCTTTGTAGTCGCTCATCTCCAAGGCAAAAAGTGAACTATAACGCGAACGTTGCAAAAAAAGTGAGTGGTCGGTGAAAGACTCCGAGGCTTTTTCGTATTTGCGGAAGCATTCGTTAGGCTTGTCATCGTCCACGTGGTAGGTTGAACCCAACCATTCGTGGCATTTAATTCCAAAGTGGTTGTTGGCTTGGGTTGCTAACTCACTTTTGCCCGCTCCACTCTCCAATAAACCTTGTGCGATGGTGATATATGCGGGAATCTTGTGGGCTTTTTGCTGTTCCAAAGCCGTTTGACTCCATTTTTCGATGTAATTTTCGTAGTCAGGGCGTTTCACTTGTGCCGACACAGAAAGCACGACACATAATAATATGAAACAAATAAGGTTTCTTTTTAACATTTTGACAGTATTTTAATTAACCAATAATAACATTTTTTCGTTGACGAGATGCTCAGACGCTCCGAAGGCGAATGCACGTCGTACATCTGTGGTCCGATACTCACCATATCCAAGTTCGGATATTTCGCCAAAAACAACCCGCACTCCAACCCTGCATGAATGGCTAAAACAGTGGGTTCTTCTTGGAATAACTCAAGGTATGCGTCCTTCGTCAATTTCAGCAATTCGGATTGCATATTGGGTTGCCAACCCGGGTAACCATCGCTATACGTAACCTCTGCACCTGCCAGAAGCAATGTACAAGCCACTTCGTCTTTGATGAGATGTTTTTCAATTTCCACCGAAGAACGCTGGCTCGTGGTGATTTCAATGCAGTTTTTACCGTCTTTTTCGTAGGTCTTGGTGCTGGCAAGATTGGTGGACGTTTGCACCAAATTTTCCAACTCTGCAGACATTTTTTGCACACCGTGCGGACAAGTGCATAAGGCATAAATCAACTTATTTCCAACCTCTTTTGGCATAACAACCGCAGGCATTTCGACGCTACCAATAGACCATTTGATGTCTTTTTCTACACCTGCATACACTTTTTCTACCTCCGCTGTGTAGATATTAAAATCTGCTGCCAAAGAATCTTTGTAATCCGCTGAAACACAGAAAGTTACATTTGCCTCGCGTGCAATCGCATTGCGTAAATTGCCACCATTGAAAGCGTTTATCCAAATGTCCGTTTTTTGCGACACATTAAAGAGAAAATGAGCCAGCAGTTTGTTCGCATTCGCCCTATTTTTGTCTATATCACTGCCCGAATGTCCCCCTTGTAGGTTGCTCACTTTAATTTCAACCGCAAACAGTTGTTGTGGAATGGTAGTCGTCTGGATAGGCGTGTATTCAATCTTGCCGAGCGTATCTATGCCCCCCGAACAACCAACGAAAATCTGCCCATCGTCCTCGCTGTCCAAATTGATGAGTTTGGTGCCTTTCAAGATACCTTTTTGCAGACAATCCGCACCTGTTAACCCCGTTTCTTCATCTACTGTAAAAAGGGCTTCTATGGCTGGATGTTGCAAGTTATTGTCGGTCAAAATCGCCAACGCCAACGCCATTCCAATGCCATTATCGCCTCCAAGCGTTGTGCCACGCGTCCGTATCCAATCGCCATCAATGTAGTAATCAATGGGGTCTTTCAAAAAGTCGTGTTGCACATCGCCATTTTTTTCGCACACCATATCCATGTGGGCTTGCAAAATAACGCCCGAATGGCTCTCATAGCCTACTGAAGCGGGTTTACGAATGATAACATTTTTTATCTCGTCCAACTCATACTCCAAGTTGTGTTTTTGGGCAAAATCTACGAGCCACGCGATGATTTGTTCCTCGTGTTTACTGGGACGAGGCACCTGCGTGATGTCGTGAAAAATTGAAAAAACTTGTTGTGGCTCAATGTTTTTCATATTGTTTATTCTTGTGTGGTTTCGTGAATGATTGTACGCAAGTATTTTTCGGGATAAGCGGGACGATTGGGATAAAGACACTCTCCGTATTCATTTCGCTCAAACTTCCCGTTTTCGTCTACTTTGCGTTCTTGCCCGTCCAAATATTTAACGAGCAAAAATATGCCCAACTCTTTCCATGCTTGCGTCGAACTCTCGGCTTGCAAATTTGAAAAATCGGTAAGTGTTTGTATGATTTGTGCTGAATCCATCTGTGCAAGCGATTTCTCCAACTCTTCTACACCCACATTAAACTTTTCTTCCCACTGTTTTTGCACCTTGACGATGTCGGGCAACATAGCACTCCATTTCGTGTACGCCCAATTGGCAACGATATTATAAGCCCACCACGCACTCGTGGGAGAGTAGGTAATTATATCGCCATTGCCTTGACGGAAGCACTCGGGCACCTTCGTAATGCTACTGTACATCGGCACATACAAGCACGTTTGGGCATCATCTACCCCGAACCAAAAAATGCCACCCCAGAGCGGATTCGTATAGTTACGCATCTGTGCCACATACGACCAGCCCGTTTGTTGCGTGGCTGTGGGGCGTTCGTACCAATACGTAACGCTATCCACCGTGAAACTCAGTTTGCCGTAACGTAATTTGCTGTTCCAAGGACCTGCAGCTTCTTTTTGCGTTATATCCAATTCGGTGCCTTGATAGTAGTCCCGCATACAATCTTTGACATCTTGCACACTCACTTTGCGATTAGGCTTGATGTACAACGGCATGGGCGTTCCCGCTTTACCAGTGGTTTTGAAGGTCTTGCCAAAAGCATAATTTTTATATTGTGCCATGCTATCGCTGAAATGGTTGAAGAAGTACCATACACGAGCCTCGCAGCCGTACAAACTCAAATAATCGTATGGAGCATACGCTTCCACGAAATTAAATTCGCTGTCTTTGCCACTAAAATAGCCCTTCTCGCGTGCAAATTTCACCACATCTTTGCTGTATAGCCAATTCTTTTTATCCTTAAAATCGATGGTGGTGATACGGGCTTGGTTGGCGTGTGCACAAATACAATCGTCAGGTATGCGTGTAGCCACCCAAACAGCTCCCTTATTACCCACCCCTTTGCCAATCATATCCAATAGCCAAATCTCATTCGGGTCACCAATAGAAAACGTCTCTCCACCGCTACAGTAGCCATATTTTTCCACCAACGAGGTAATACACGTGATGGCTTCGCGTGCCGTTTTGCAACGCTCCAAGGCGATATACATCAAACTCCCGTAATCAAGCCCCTGTTTGAGGGTATCTTCCAATTCCTCACGACCACCCCAAGTTGTTTCGCCAATGGTGAGTTGGTGTTCGTTCATATTTCCCACTACTTGGTAGGTATGTTCCACTTGGTCAATGGTGCAGAGCGGTTGGTTCGTTTCCCAATCAAAAACCTGCCTTTTTGCCCCTTTGGGAAAATCTTGTGCGGGCGAAAAGTGTAAAAAACCGTACTGCGTGTACGAATCAGCCGAATAACTGATGATGGTCGAGCCGTCTGCACTTGCGTCTTTTCCAACCAAAAAATTGGTGCAAGCAAACGCACTATAAAAGCCTATACAACCGATAAGCGAGAGGAATAATTTTTTCATAATACTACAATTCTGCCGTCTGTTTTAGCACTAATTTCTTTATGTTCTTTGATATAATTGGTGAAAACATCGCGGATAGTCGTCTGCGAATCCCATATTTCCAAATAGTTTGCCAAAGGTGTCAAATAATCGTTACCATAACTCAAATAGTCATTTGTTGCCACTGTATAAACGGCTTCTGGAACGATTTTTTTACCGTTGAGCGTTACATCTTTAGCTTTTTTATTTTCAATTTTCATCCTCAAACCACTTACTCCTTGTCCCCCTTGTCTGGCGATGCTATCACATAAAGCGATAATATCTTTGCCTTCCAAGGTCAAAACCACCAATCGATTTTCAAACGGAAATACTTCGTAGATATTTTTCATCGTCAGTGCCCCTTTGTACCATTCAAAGCGAACTCCACCAATGTTTGTGATGGCACAATCCACTGGCTTTTTGTAGAGTTTTTTGGCTGTTTCAAGCAACACATCACTCGCCCAATTGAGCATCGGCGACTCGGGTAAACCAACGGGTAAATCCACCAACGCATAGCCAATCGTGTCATTCATTTCGGCATTAAATGCTTCTTTGTAAGGAGCCAATAAGTTCGTAAAATTAGTATCCACAAGTGCGTCCCACGTGCTATCCACAGCAATCAATTCGCCCGTTTTGGAGGTGATTTTTGCTGGTTTGCTACACGCTACACATAGCACACTAAGCAGAACGATAAAATAAAAATTTTTGGCGTATTTCATAATAACAAAATTTAAACATTCGCAAAGATAATAAAAAGTTTCGAAAATTTTGTGCTAAAAATTATCCGTCATAATTTTAAGAGAAAATAGCGGATTTTATTTTTTTTGTTAAAAAAATGTAGTACTTTTGTAAAGTGGATTTTACAAAAATGAAGATTTTATCTCATATTGTAAAGAGCAATGAAAATTATTAACTTAAAATAAACACTATTATGATTAAAAAAGCACTGTTTATTTTTGCTCTATTAGCAATGACAGTTGTTGGTATGCAAGCACAAAGCCTCACTATCAGTGGTGTTGTGCGAGGTACTGACTCGGAGCCTATCATTGGTGCAAATATCGTTGAAAAGGGAACGAGCAACGGTATCATTACCGATACAGACGGTAGGTTTACTTTGACGGTTGCACAAGGTGCGAAAATTCTTGTTACTTTTGTAGGGTATGAAACCCTTGAGTTACCCGCTTCCGCTACAATGTCTATTACGTTGAGAGAAGATGCTGAGGTCTTGGACGAAGTGGTAGTGGTTGGTTATGGAACACAAAAGAAAGCGAACTTGACGGGTGCGGTTTCAACGGTTGATGTTGGCAAACAATTGGATTCCAAATCCAATACCGATATTGCTCGTGCGTTGCAAGGAGCAGTTCCGGGTTTGACGATTACCAACGCTTCAGGTAATATCGATGGAGTACCAACCATTCAGATTCGTGGTGTGGGTACGTTGTCGAACGATGCAGTTTCCAACCCGTTGATTGTTGTGGACGGAGTGCCTATGGACGATATTAGTTACCTCAATGCGAACGATATTGAGTCGGTGAGCGTTTTGAAAGATGCTGCTTCGACCTCTATTTATGGTACGCGTGCCGCTTTCGGTGTTTTGTTAATCCAAACCAAAGGAGCCAAGAAGCAAGACAAAGTTACGGTAACGTACAGCAATAACTTCTCGTGGCAAAATCCAACCTATTTGTTTGATTATCCAACAGTTAGCCAACAGGCAGCGGCTTTGTATCAATTCAATACGCGTGCTGGTAATGATAACGAGTTGTTTGGTATTTATATGACTGCTGAGAGTGGTTTCTTTAATAAAGCAAACGATTGGCTCGCACGTCACGGTGGTAAAGCAGGTTATCGTGAAATGATTTACGGTGATGACTTTGATGACCAAGGATACTATGCAGATTGGGACGTGTTTGGTATCATGTACCGTAAATGGCGTCCTGCACAAAACCACAACATAAGCGTGGCTGGTTCATCAGAGCATATCAACTATTATCTTTCGTTTGGTTACGATCACCAAGAAGGTGTTTTGAATTTTAATCCTGACAAACGTGATAAGTATAATATCAACATGAACTTGACGAGCAACATCACAAAATGGTTACAAATAGGTACACGTATGCAATTGAACAAAAAAGATTATTCCTATCCTGATGCTCGCCGTAATATCTACCAATATATGTTGCGTTGGGGTTCGTATTTTGAGCCACTCGGTTATGTTATGATTGATGGAGATCAATATGATGGTCGTAATACGATTGCTTATTTGAAACAATCAGGTCAAGCAAACGCTAACAATTACTACACACGTATGTCTGCTTTTGCAAAATTAACACCTGTGAAGGGATTGACTATCAATGCGGACTTTACCTATAACATTGAAAATAACAAAACCAAATACGATAACTACAAAGTAATTGGTTATAATGGTTGGGCAAAAGCACCTACGGGTGGTTTTACAGAGCCCACTACTTTTGCAGGAACCAATTATGTAGCCGTTCGTAATACAAATGGTACAAGTTATGCGTTGAACGTTTTTGGTACATACGAAACCACTTTTGCAGCAAGCCATAACTTAAAAGTGATG